>NZ_JAMPRR010000024.1:0-120753 GCF_028483405.1 Providencia sp. PROV076
CATGGCATCTGACATCAAGTTAGGGTATGCCTCAATCTGACGGCTGCGAACCGCCAGGGACAGGCGCAATGTCAGATTCTGTCGCGGCCTTGGCGCGTGCCTGGAAGCGTTCATAGCAATCCAGCCCGCAGAAATGTTCGACGTATTCCGCGCCTTCCGGGGTGAAGGCGGCATCGAGCGGAATTTCTTTGCAGCATACGCAGCAGGTGGTGCAACTGGCAGTGTTCGGGGCGTTTGCGTTCATGGTGGTACTCCTCCAGATTGGTAGCGAAGCTCAAAGCTGCCCACTCTCGGCTGGCTGGGAAGCGGTCATGATCTTCCCTTGAAGGCCCGCAGCAGCCGCGTCACAGACAGGACAAACAAGCCGGTCAGCGTGAGGGCTGCAATACCCCAGTGCTCCCCGATGAACGCGCCGGCCGTCGTGCCGGCTAGCACAATGGCGAGAATCGGCAAATGGCAGGGACAGGTGAGCACGGCCAGCGCGCCCCACAAGTAGCCGGTGATCGGTTTGTGCGTCTCAGACGGCAAGTGCTCTGGGCTGTTCATGGCAGACTCTCCGCGTGCTGTGCCGGTTCGGTTGGCATGGCGGCCAGTTGCATTTCGAGGCTGGCCAGGGCCTCGCGCCGACGCTCGACGAGTTGCCGCAACACGGCAAGCTGCGCAGACGCACCGTCACCGTCCGCAGCATCCAGCGCCCGGCACAGCCGCGCCAGTGCGTCCAGGCCGATACCCGCTTCGAAGGCAGCCCGTACAAAGCGCAGCCGTTGCAACGCGGTGTCATCGAACAAGCCGTAGCCGCCCGTGGTGTACGCGACCGGCCGTAGCAATCCGCGCAGCAGGTAGTCGCGCACGATATGCACGCTCACCCCGGCATCAAGGGCCAGCCGGGACACTGTGTAGGCGCTCATTGAACACCTCCTTTTCCTCATCCGGCGCAGCACGAAAGCTGCTTCACGTCCTTGCTGAAGGTCTGCGCCGCGAGCTTCAGCCCTTCGACCATGGTCAGGTAGGGGAACAATTGGTCGGCCAGTTCCTGCACGGTCATACGGTTGCGAATGGCGAGCACCGCCGTCTGGATCAGTTCACCCGCTTCCGGGGCCACCGCTTGCACGCCGATGAGCCGTCCGCTACCTTCCTCGATGACCAGCTTGATGAAGCCGCGTGTGTCGAAGTTGGCAAGCGCACGCGGCACGTTATCCAGTGTTAGCAGGCGACTGTCGGTCTCGATCCCGTCGTGATGTGCTTCCGCCTCGCTGTAGCCCACGGTGGCGACCTGCGGGTCGGTGAACACCACGGCCGGCATTGCGGTCAGGTCCAGGGCCGCATCGCCGCCAGTCATGTTGATCGCCGCACGAGTGCCGGCCGCTGCCGCCACATAGACGAACTGCGGCTGGTCGGTGCAGTCGCCGGCCGCGTAGATGTTCGGGCTACTGGTGCGCATGCCCTTGTCGATGACGATGGCCCCCTGCGCATTGACGGCTACCCCCGCCGCTTCCAATGCCAGGCTGCGCGTGTTCGGTGTCCGGCCGGTGGCGACCAGCAGCTTGTCGGCGCGCAATTCACCGTGCGTGGTGGTCAGCACGAATTCACCGTCCATATGGGCGACCTGGCTGGCTTGCGTGTGCTCCAGCACCTCGATGCCTTCGGCACGGAAAGCGGCTGTCACCGCCTCGCCGATGGCCGGGTCTTCACGGAAGAACAAGGTATTGCGCGCCAGGGCCGTGACCTTGCTGCCCAGCCGGGCAAAGGCTTGCGCCAGCTCCAGCGCCACCACCGACGAGCCGATTACGGCAAGGCGTTCGGGAATGGTGTCGCTCGCCAGGGCCTCGGTGGAAGTCCAGTAGGGTGACTCTTTCAAGCCCGGAATCGGCGGGACCGCCGGGCTGGCACCCGTGGCGACCAGGCAGCGGTCGAACATCACGACGCGCTCGCCACCCTCGTTCAAACTAACGATAAGGCTCTGGTCGTCCTTGAAACGCGCTTCACCGTGCAGAACGGTGATGGCTGAATTGCCGTCCAGGATGCCTTCGTACTTGGCATGACGGAGTTCTTCGACACGGGCCTGCTGCTGGGCCAGCAGCCGCTCGCGCAAGATCGTCGGCGGTGTGGGTGGCATGCCGCCGTCGAATGGGCTTTCCCGGCGCAGATGGGCGATGTGGGCGGCGCGGATCATGATCTTGGACGGCACACAACCGACGTTGACGCAGGTGCCGCCGATGGTGCCGCGCTCAATCAGCGTGACCTGCGCGCCTTGCTCGACGGCCTTCAGTGCTGCCGCCATCGCGGCTCCACCGCTACCAATGACGACGACCTGCAACGGGCGTTCGTTGCCACTGGGCTTATCAGCGGCCCCTATCCAGCCGCGCATCTTGTCGAGCAGGCCGGCGCGGTTGTCCGTCGGTGGCGCATCGGCAAGCGTTGCCTCGTAGCCCAGTCCGGCCACGGCGGTAGTCAGCGCATCCGATGACGTGCCCGCCTCAATGGCGAGTTGCGCTGTGCCCTTCGGATAGGACACCAGCGCCGATTGCACGCCGGGCACTTTCTCCAAGGCTTCCTTGACGTGAGCCGCGCACGAGTCGCAGGTCATCCCGGTGATTTTCAGGGTGGTCATGTATTTTTCCTTTTCTGTGGTGGCTACGGCTGTTGCCGTCAGCCACGTTGTTCTGGCAATTCACAGCTGTCCGGCCCGCAGCGGCGATGTGCTGGCGAGATGAAATCCCAGACCGACACCCCAACCATCAAGGCCAGGCCGACATAGAGCAGTCCACCGCTCTGCCAGCCGTAAGCCCGCATTAAAAACACCGCTGCCAGCACCAAGATCGGGCCTATCGTGCCGAGCGCCGTGCGTCGCCACTGTCGATGATTGAGCCAAGCGATAGCATTGGCGAGTAACGCGATGCCGGCGAACATCGGCAGCAGGATGCCAATGAATAGCCCCTCGTACTGGCTCAAGAAGCCCAGTCCGATGGCCGCGCCAAAGCTGGCGATGGCAGGAAAACAGGCGGCGCAGCCCATCGCGGAAACGACGCTGCCGAGCGCGCCGGTTTTGCCAGCGATGCGCGTGATGAGTCCCATGTGTCGCTCCCGAGTTCGGTTAACGGATCAGCGTTTGAGGCTGGACGGATAGCCCGCGTCCTCGGTCGCCTTGGTCAACTTCTGGACGTTGGTCTTGGCATCGTCGAAGGTGACGACGGCCTGGCGCTTGTCGAAACTTACGTCGGTCTTGCTCACGCCCTCAACCTTGGAAAGCGCGTGCTTGACAGTGATCGGGCAAGAGGCGCAGGTCATGCCAGGCACGGACAGCGTGACGGTCTGGGTGGCGGCCCACACGGGGGCAACAACGGCAGCGAGGGCGAGGGCGGCAAACAGTTTTTTCATGATGAACTCCTGTGATTAATAGAAAAATGGCATGACGTAGGGAAATCCGAGCGAGACCAGGACCAGCGCGGCCACGATCCAGAAAATGAGCTTGTAAGTAGCTCGCACTTGGGGAATCGCGCAGACCTCACCCGGTTTGCAGGCTTGCGCCGGGCGGTAGATGCGCCGCCAGGCGAAAAACAGCGCGACCAGCGCTGCGCCGATGAAGATCGGGCGATAGGGTTCCAGCACCGTCAGGTTGCCGATCCATGCCCCGCTGAACCCCAAGGCGATCAAAACCAGCGGCCCCAGGCAGCAGGCCGACGCAAGAATGGCGGCCAGCCCACCGGCGAAGAGCGCGCCGCGCCCGTTTTGTGGTTCAGACTTTTGTGGTTCAGACATACGCTTGTCCTTTCAAATTTGGTTTGGATAGCTTAAGCTTACTTCCGTAGTTATGTACGGAGTCAAGCGATATGCAAATTAATTTTGAGAATCTGACCATTGGCGTTTTTGCCAAGGCGGCCGGGGTCAATGTGGAGACCATCCGGTTCTACCAGCGCAAGGGCCTGCTGCCGGAGCCAGACAAGCCCTATGGCAGCATTCGCCGCTATGGCGAGGCGGATGTAACACGAGTGCGGTTCGTGAAATCGGCCCAGCGGCTGGGCTTTAGCCTGGACGAAATCGCCGAGCTACTGCGGCTGGAGGATGGCACCCATTGCGAGGAAGCCAGCGGCCTGGCCGAGCACAAGCTCAAGGATGTGCGCGAGAAGATGGCCGACTTGGCACGCATGGAGGCCGTGCTGTCTGAACTGGTGTGCGCCTGCCATGCGCGGAAAGGGAACGTTTCCTGCCCGCTGATTGCGTCACTGCAAGACGGAACGAAGCTCGCTGCATCGGCGCGGGGGAGTCACGGGGTGACTACGCCTTAGCGTGCTTTATTTTCCGAATTCTGAGACGACCCCAAGTAGCTTTAGTGACGGGAGGCTCAAGGGGGATAGGGCGTGAGATAGTGCTGACGTTAGCTAAAATGGGCGTGTCCTACGTAGGGATCCATTGCGGTAAAGACCAGGAGGCGGCAAAATCTGTCATTCACGAGGTCCACCAGCTGGGTGCCGATGCCGATGTCTTTACTGCGGACTTTGCAAGTCATGCAGGGCAGGAAGCATCCCAGCTTTGGCAGAAATTCTTCCAGCGCATTCAGGAAAAAGGTTATCAAGGGATTGATATTCTGGTTAACTGTGCCGGTGTCGCGCCTTCTGCTTCAATTACTGAAACTGAGCCTGCTATTTATAATACAGTCATGTCTATCAACGTTGAAGCGCCGTTTTTCTTACTAAAAGCAGCGATACCACACATTAATGTAGCAGGGCGCATCATCAACGTATCGACGGTTTTAACCCGAGTTGCCGATCCCCAACGAGCTATTTATGCGGCATCTAAGGGTGCGATAAATACGCTCACGTTATCGCTGGCACGCGAATTGGGCTCTCGTGGTATTACGGTGAATGCTGTTGCCCCTGGTGTTGTTGATACTGACATGAACAGCGGTTGGCTACACGAAGCACAGGCTCAAAAGATGGCGTCTGAATTCTCGGTATTTTCACGCGTGGGTAAACCTAACGACATTGCCGAGGTTGTGTCATTTTTGGCTTCAGAACGAAGTCGTTGGATTACAGGGCAGGTCATCGATACGTCCGGTGGTTCTTGTATTTAATACGTTATTCAACCAGCCGTTTGGCTGGTTGTTTTCTTATAGGCCAGGTGAAACCGATGCTTGAGCGTCTTTCTCTTCTGCGGCTGTATCGCCATCTTTTTCAACGGGCAATTGCTTAAGGCGTTTTATCAGAGTTGGATCCACTGCATCTAAAATGCCAATGCTGCTGACCGTGTAGGTATCAATCTGCATCCATGCGGCGCGCATATCGCACTCACTCTTCACATCACTTTTCGCGGCGCACCAGATAAACTTACCATTAGATTTAGTGCTGGGGTCACCGTATTTTTCGATCGCGCCAGCGACCAGACTGTCAGGGTTATTGAAGGTGTACCGAATAGCCTTTACAAGGCTTTTATCTGGCGCTGCTTCAGTGTCATCAATCAGCTGCACAATGACCTCTTCATTACTGTTTGCCCAGGCCATTCCCGTAACTTTGCCATCACGGCTTTGCGTTCGTACACCATTGATGTTTCGTTGCTCTGCGTGTTTATTCGCAGCTTCAAGCGCGTCATTCAAATCCATTCCCAGGCGGATGCCCGCGACGCTAAATTGACCAACATCAACAGAGTGGATCGGTTCCGGTTCTGGCTTTTCTTCAGTGGCAGGCGGCTTCGGAAGATTATCCTGTACGTTGGATCCATAGAGGCCGCCATCATAATTGGGTGATTCATAGGCTTGCGTGTCGGCATCCTCAAGGATCGTGAAACTGGCTTGTGCCATCGTTGAATTAGCTAAGCCAACCAGCAAAACCAGCATTGTTTTCTTCATCAAAGCAGTCCTCATTATGAATTTTGAAAACCATAACATTGACGTGAAAACCGGAGTACAGAAAAGGGCATCAAAACGAGGACCTTAAATATTCGCTATACCCAGTGCGGCCACTACCATGAGGAACTTCATACCACCGATAGGCATAGCTCCATGAACTACGAAAACGCAATCAATCATCTCAAAAACACCCTTTATCAGGCAGGTTTATTGCCAAAAGCCGAGTCAACCGCAACGGAGTCCTTGATGCGTCAGGCTGCGAGGTTGTTTGATCAGGCCGCTGATATGCTTGTGAAGGTGGCCGAAGAGCACCTGAAAGCCAGTCAAGCCCATAATGGCGATCTGAACAAGGCACTAAGCGATGTGCTAAATTTCGAAGCCATTGCCGAGATGCTGGATCAATACCAACTCGAAAGCGATGCCCGTGACGCGCTGGAATCGCCCAAAAAGAGTCAACTCGTTCCCTCTGGGTTTACCTTCACCGATACAGGGCTTCATGGCATTGCAGGAAAGATAGTGGCCTATGTCCGTGAACAGGCCAAAGGTCAGGCGCTCACCGCGCATGTTTGGCCTTACCGTCATGATGATAGCCACATGCTCAGCTGCGATTTTCACTCGAAAGAAAGCGACCTGGTCATTCCTTTGTGCATCACGGCAGGACAAGAGCAATGCGGTGACCCCATTGACGAACCGACGGTTTATGATCTGCCCGAGGCGTTGCACTTAGCCGGTATCATCATTCGTGCCGTGAAAGCGGATATTGAAATTGGCCGGTATTTCAACGAGACAAACCCTGCGGTATTGACCCGACCGCTACAGCATCGTCAAACCAATGGCCCCATCCATCTCTGGGAGGAAAATCATGCTTAAGCCTCAGATCCCGCTATGGGTTCGTGCAACCGCCTTTGTTCGTGAGCACCTTTCCTTCATCGCATTGGCCGGGCTCCTCCTCTGGTCCCTCTGGGGATGGCCTGCACCCGATACTGCGACAGGAGCAACAAAAATAATCGTTAACCTATTAGGTCTGGCGATGCCTCTGGCTGTGGTCTGGTTAGTGATCAGCACTTTTATGCGCACTACGACTTTCGATTATCTCGGCTACTTCGGTAAGCTCGTCTACGATATCGTTTTGCTGGTGATCGTTTTTCAGCTGGTCTGCCGTTTTTTCGCTCAGGTCCAAGGTGAGATTAATGGCGTTATTGACGGGGCACTACGTGACCCGGAATTGGCGATTAGTGCAGTGGTAAGTTTTTATCTTGTCACCTTTGTTTACCGGTTATGCATACGCAATTCAAAAATTCAAACGCAACATATCGAATATGGGCGTTTTTCTGCCCCCCTTCGCCGATCAGAGGCCTCGCTGAAACTGACAGCAATCCATGAATGCGGCCATGCCCTGGTCTATGCCCTTCAGAATACTCATCCGGAATTCATGCGGGTTGCCATTACGCGTGAAACACGCGGAACTGTACTACGTCTGGGCTATATGGAAAGCAACGTTGCGCTTGATGGCCGAGCATCACGCGATCAGCTTTATTGGCGAATGTTGTTGGCACTCGGAGGCTCCGCTGCGGAATTGGCCGTCTATGGCAAGCAATTCGAAGGGTCGCAGGAGGACATGCGTTCATGGGGTGAGCAAGCGGACCGTTACCTTCAGAACGGCTTTGGCAATGTGCTACTGATCGATGACGGTAAAGACGAATCTCTGCGACATAACATCGCCGCCTTTAATACCCTTCATGCCGAACAGATCACTATCATAAACCAGTTCATGCGTGACAACGTCACGTTATTAACGGACATGGCTGCTGAATTACGTCATACCGGGGTCTTGGATAAGCCCGCGATAGAAGCGTACTTGCAGCGCGTGACGATAGGGGCAGGGGTGCCTACTTTTGTGATCACGAACTGATGGTGAAATACGGTCGCTGACTGGTGACCATTTTGCCTAAAAATCACGACATCATTTTGAAAACTGTTATTTTGCGAGGGGGATTATGCGCCTGAATGTTTGAATCAGCATCGCAAACTTACATCATTTCGTTCCCTGAATGTGCTGTGCCACACTATGGGAGCCACAACTAACAGGAACAACTCATGACCCAATCACTTCAACGCAAAAGCCGAGATTTACGGCGACTTCAGATTGAGCCAGGTCGGTATGAGCTGGTGGAGTCAGGAAAAGAATCGATCTTCGATCGAGTGCGCGCAGTGGTCGCTGTCGATGAAGAAGGCATTATGCAGATTAATGCCAGTGACGTGGCCGTTGGGATGTGCGGACTGACAGGTAGAATTGACGACCTGATCGCACGCTATAACAACGGTCATCGTTTTATTTAACCAAGCCCGGAAATGAATAAAAAAGCACTTTTTTCGGTATTGCTAGTATTGGCGCTAGGCGCTGGCTTTCTTGGCTCTTCAGTCGCCCACTGCGGTGAGCCAGTCAGTATAGACAAACCGTCTTTACCCCAGTGCTGGGTAAGCTATCAAGGCCTCACTTTTCTGGCCGGGTGTTAACCCGGCTTTTCTTTAATACCACCTATTAATAGGACTACTAATCGACATGAAAGGCCAAGCAAAGAAAGGCGGCGAAGTTGGTGTAAACGGTGAACACTATAAAGGTGGTCAGTTCATGCCAGGTAGCTCAAAGACAAAGAAAGGTGATCGGGCATCGAATGGCGGGCCTTCTTCCAGACCTAAACGACAACTCATTGAGCCTGGTGTGTTCGTCGAAGTTTATGAGGGAGAAAAAACTATCTTTAGCGGAATTACGGCTTTTGTCGTCGTTGAAAATGGGGTTATGCGTCAATCTGCCAGCGATAAAGCGGTCGCTAATTATGGTCTTACTGATACTTTGCCGGTGTTAATCGAACGATTCAATGCGGGTGAACGGTACCGGTGAGGGGAGTCCCTCACCGACTTCGTCATAACAGTTACTATCTTATTTTTTTATGAATGACAAATAACAGCGCCAGCAAAACTGGGGTGCCCAGATATACATAAGCCAACGTGTTTTGGTGGTAGGCGCGTAAATCCTCCACGAAAGCACGCCAAACGGTAATAGGTTCATTATCTCCCATCACCATGTAGTTGTATGTAAAGCTTGAACTAAACCCGAAATCAAAGACGGCCAAGCCTAAATAAAATAATAAAACCAACAGGATGGTCAAAAACCATCTTAAAAACGTTCTATTTATCATAAGTGCTACCTAATACCCCTCCACCCATTTCTCCACCATCAAAGCTTGTTGCTTCTCCACCAATTTGAGCTGACGATGTGGCAAATTCAAAAATTTGAATCATTGTCCCTTTATCTGATGGCGTAAGATTGTCAATATTTGGGTACTGTTCATGAAAGACATTTGTTACTTCAATTACATCAAGCTTATTAAAGTTATTTTTCTTACCATTCAAATAACTCTGGAATGAAACAGGCACCGTGAACGCCTCTTCTCGCTCGACCGGATACTGCGTTCGTATTGGAGTGTAACTCTCTTCAAATATACGTGTGCCAGATTGCTTCAACCCTTTCACTGTATGAGTTGTGCAATTATTACCTGAGACATCATAAACATCTATAGACCTTCCGTTTCTACGAGTCAACTCACCTGCTTTTTCAGGTAGGTTAGGTATGCTGCCTGATTTCCAAAGGTTATTAAAATAAGTTTCTGTTTTGTCTGTGTCCGCATCTGTTATTTTAAAAACCCTTGCATTCGTTATATATAACTCATCTCTGATGTATTTTCGAGCATCCTCACCGGTCATATATAAAAGTATTCCATCACCCGTTAAAGTTAATGGTCCTGGCGTTCCGTAGCGACCGTATGAATATAATGAGACTTTATTATTTTTGTGGATTGTTATAAATGAATGGCCTGAACCAAATGTTTCCGTCCACACAAAAACGCCATCATAGAGCAAGTTATCTGAAACCCTGCATTCACCATTTAAAGGTGCTGGCGCTACGGGGTTGATCCGACTGCCAAAGCTGGTTCCCTGTGAAGGTGTTGATGGTGCTGGGGCTTGAGTTGCAAAACGACTTGGCTGGGCTTGTGCTGCTACACTATGAGCAATAACCTTGTTAGAACCTGCCGGACAGCCGCATTGTACAATTGAGTCATGTACGGCTTGAAGTTTCCCATGATTTAGAAAACCTTGCTGCCCAGAAACAACGGTGCCTGTCTGTCCACATTTCGGGCATTTTGTTGTCGGGTCACCCACTCTTAATGCTTTTTTATTAAAGCACGTTACAGTTTCTATGGTTGCAATACATGTTGCACCGGTAGTTGTTTTGTCGCCATTTAAAGCCATTGCCTTACCCATAATGATGGGTCTTACTCCAGACATAACACCTCCAATGTGTGATATGGTAGTGATATATAATTAATTAACGAAAATAATATATTAATACCAGACATTGATCTAACTATAAATAATCTAATCATTACAATACACCAACTTCCCATTTCCATTCCTGCCAGGAATTTCGCCGAGCGTACACCTCATGCTTTACTTGTGTAGGTAACCATTCATAACCGATCTAATTATTATCAGAGAGATTTATGAGCACTAAAGCAAACAACCTTGAATTACTGTACAACGCCTGGCTGTCCCGTTCGGTATCCTGGGAGTTCGGTAGTGAGGATGAGCGGAAGGCCCAATGCCGTGATTGGGCTGAGTCGTCTTTAGAAAGCATCTCTGATGCCGAAGAGTTTGAGCAGGATGAAGCTGATTACATCGTGGATGACGAGCTCACGCACTGGACTGAATAACTTCGCCTAACCCCTTCGTCACCGGACGGTCTGATGTGACAATGAAGGGGTAAACAAATCAAACAGGCAAATCGTTATGACCAGCACGCCCCAAGACGAACTGAGCGCTATCGCACTGTTCAATGACATTGGCCGAGATGAAGTCACTGCTCGTTTCAATGCGCTCAGCGCAGCAGCGCAAGCGCGCTTCGATGAGAGCTACCGTATCCACGGCACCATGCCCGTCGGTTTTACTGCTCTCAATTTTATGACCGCTGATGAACGGAAGCAGCGCCACCAGCTCTTACTTGCGATTCAATTATGCACCGATCCCCAAGCCGAAGCGCACGCCCGCATTAAAGCCCGGCGAGCCGCATTGAAAAGGAAAAACCATGTCGTCACCACTGGGTAAACTTCAGCACGCGTTGCTGCACGATATCGTTAACCAGCAGGATGGAGAATGGTGGCCGGGTTGCCCACTAACCGTTCAGACACTGAGCCGGAGCCGGATCATTCTTGACGCATTGGTGGCCCGGCAACTCCTGAAGCATAAAGGCAGCTGTCATTATGAGGTCACAAGTCTGGGTCTGGAAATTGTCTCTCAGAGCAGGCATGAGAAAGCGCGTTAAACATCTGGATTTGAGCGCTGTTTTACAATAGAGTAAACATAACGAATAGGTGGTATATGTCTCATCTTACTGGTGTCATTTCGAGTGTGATTCAGGAGCTCGATACAGTCGGCGAAAGGATTAATTCAGCCATTAGTGAAGCCTCTTCCGACGCAGAAATTCAATTGCTGGAGGATGCGTTAATCTCACTGTCTGAAACCAGAACTCTCCTGCAAGGCAAAACGCCGGTAAGCCAGGTTAACGCCAGTGTGACCCGGATCCGCCCATTACCATAACCAGCCTAATATTGCTTGAGGTGACCAAAGATCATGTCAGACCAACTACCTGCAAACGAAACTGAGCCACTGGTGACGAAAGCTAAAGTCCCTTCAGCCCATCTGGAGACGCTATTTAACTACCTGGTTAAATGCATCAAAGAAGAGGGCGCTCCACCAACTTACGATGATATCGGTAAGGCCCTGGGTTATTCAAAGGGGCTGGTTGCCCGGCGTGTGAAGCAGCTGCATGAGCAAGGCCGTATCATTATAGATGGAGAGAAAACCACGGCCAGAACGATGCGTATTGCTAAAGGGCAGGGCTATGATGAACTGACTGATAAGGTGTACCTGACAGAAGATCGTAAAGCCATTATCAAAGCGGTGAAAAGCATGATGAAGCGCACCGGCATCGGTCCTTCTATCAATATGCTGGCGCATGAGCTCGGCTTCTCGAACAGCAAAACAAAACGCCACGTTGAGTACCTGGATAAAAACGAATTACTCCGGTACAGCCCCGAACTGGGTGAAGTTATTGCCACTGAACCAGGTGACTACGAGCCAAAGCCGAATGCGTAGTGGTGGGCTCTACTTTCGATTTTTCCACTATGCTCTGCTGATCAGTCTGTTGTTTGGATGCATTCTTTTTGGCAAGGCGCTCATCTCTATCTACTGGCCGAGGTATTGGGTTCCAGCTGATGCCTGGTATGCCTTCGGGATAGCGCCGGGTGTTTGGCTCGCGACTCTGATTGGGCTGATTATCTTCATATTCCTCTCATCGCTTTATCGCTATTTCGGGGTATTGGTGATGACTACCTGCATTGCCTGTGCAGGGATCGCCTTTTTCGTCCTCAATTCGTAGCGCTTTCCCTCCGCTCGTATTGAAAAAACGCCTTTTCTCCTGAATTATGGAGCTCTTTATACGGGCCATTCACATGCCGTGGGGGTGTGAGATTGTGCTGATAATCTGCGCCTAAAGCGGTATAGGGCGCATCCAACGAGGGTATCCGATGAAATCTAAAATCCTGGCGCTGGTGGGGGCGCTAATCATTTTAACCGGCAGCGCATTTGCTGCGCCACAGTTTGACCCAAACACGGTCTACGCCGGGAAGGCTGGGCAGGCAACCAAAGAATCAGTGCAGCAAGCCGAGCCTGGTGAAAAGGGCAGTATTACGGTTCTGCGGCTGAACAGCTACGCGCACCTGGGTGAGTTTAACATTCCAGAAGGCACGCCAAAAGCAAGCGTAGAGCGATTCAACAATAAGGTCTATGTACTGTCCGAAAAGCCAGACAAGCGCCTGGCTGGATTGTGGATCGGCCGTGACGCTAATGGCAGAGAAGGTCTTTGCGGTTACATCAACAACAGCATGCGCATTCAAAAATGTTATTTTATTTTTTATAGAGAAAAGTGACATCACGCCCCTCTTGGGGCGGTTTATGAATAGAAAAACAGTTACTTATATCAAATACTGTCTTTTAACGTTCTGGCTTTTTGATGTAGCTCGTTAAATGATTTGTCTTCATTCAAAAGATAGATCACAATATTTCTTAAATATTTCACTTTAACATATTCGGAGTAATCATATAATGACTTAATAAAAACACAATCCTTCATTGTTGTTTTATATTTCAATTCATTTTTTTCTATAACCAAATTAGATCCACAAAAATAATATGATAAAAAACCATGAAACAATAAATTAAAGTTACTGAAAGAATCAGGCTTATTAACGGAGGAAGTAAATTCACGAAATGTATTCTCTTGTCTTTTGATAATCTTTTTGTATTCTTCCTTTTCATTAACTTCGCTCTCTGGCAAAGAAAGCATTAATTTATTAAAATAAGTAGCCCCTGTACAAGTTTCTTTATTTACCATATTCACTAGCTTATCTTTTATTAGTTGAATATCAGGGGCGCAGAATTCAGTTATAGCTTTTTGAAAAGTTTCAGCAATATCCTGGTTCTTATAAACTTTAATTTCATTTCTTAATTCGAATGGATGTGCAAATGAGCCGTCACGCAAATTTTGAAATTCACGTATTGATTTTATGCGTTTTATAAATTCAAAAATCTTCAACTCACTCTCTTCTTTAGAAATTCTTGTTTTCTCGTCTTTGACTACTTTTGTATATTTTATATGTGTTTCTGCTAATTTTTGAAATTGGATAATCAACAAACCAACGAAAGGCTCTAGCTTCATTCTTGAAACACCCTTTGGGTTAGATGATGGGCTTTTAATTCCGCCATCATTGTCAAGTAGCGCTAGGCTAGCATAAATCGAAGATATGTTAATTATGGTGTGATAAATAGAAGTTAAAGATAGGTAATAATTTAATCTGTTTTCATATTTACTAAACTCCATCAATAAGTCATTGCCTTTGTTAGACATCCTTAACAGCTCAGTTATTTGAGAAAACTTAGAGTTTGAATAATTCGCAATCATTAACTCTAATATTTCTTGTTCATCAATATTTTGCATCACTAAAATTCACCTTATTGAATTGACATGCATAATTTCACCTTAATTTGCAACAGCGCCACCATTTTTTTTATGTACTCCTCCTTGACATGCTTAATAAAGATATTTTTATTTATAAATGAACTTGAGAGGCTTTATGCTCAAAGATGCAATCCAATTCTCTTACCATTCGGTAACGTTACATCGATAGAAAGTTCACCGCCTAAAGCTTTAATGTAGCGCTTCAGAGTTGAAAGCTTCGGATCGTTATCAACATTTTCAAGCTTAGCAATAGAAGGTTGCGAAACGCCCAGTGATTGAGCTAGCTCAGTTTGAGAAAGTTTCAGTTCCTCACGAATTTTAGCTAGTGTGATTTCACGCCGGATTTCTTCTGCTCGGTCTTCAATTTTTGCCAGCGTTTCGGGGGATTGTTTTGCAAGTAGTTCATTTAAAGTGGACATGTTATTTCTCCTGCTCTAATAAGTGCGCTGCATATTCCGCATCGGCCATCTTGATTAATTTCTTGTAGAAACGGGTTTCATCTTTTCCTTTCTTATCACCGGCACATAACACAATGCCACGACGAATTGGGTCAAATGCGAAACACGCTCTAATCGGATGACCACCAACCTGAATTCGCAGTTCCTTCATGTTGGGAAACTGTGAGCCCTTCAGGGTGTCAACTTGAGGGCGTCCAAGATTGGGGCCATCCTCACGTAAAATCATTAACACTGCCAACACTTCAATCTGAGTTTCCTCATTTTGCTCTTCGAACCAAGAATCAAAGAGATCTCTCGTTAATATTTCCCACATAAATATATATAACCTCCGAGTTATAATGAATGATATAACCTGGAAGGTATATTGTCAATTTAATTAATGTCCGATATGTTATAATATTTCGGACACTTGAAATTAATAATAAAATAGTGTCTATTAAGTCGATTATTTTAATTAATAGACACTATATGTCCGATAATGAATTAGGAGACACATTTTGCGTCTTTTTGGTTACGCTAGGGTATCCACCAGCCAACAATCGCTTGACATTCAGAAAAAAGCGTTAATTGATGCTGGGGTTGCAAAGCACCGTTTATTTACCGATAAAGAATCGGGAAGCCATATTAATCGCGAAGGATTACAGTTACTCAAAGTTAAAGTTGAGATGGGTGATATTATCCTAGTGAAAAAGTTAGACCGGCTCGGCCGAGACACCGCAGACATGATCCAACTAATAAAAGAATTTGACTCAATGGGTGTCGCTGTTCGATTTTTGGATGATGGCATAAGCACGGAAGGTTCAATGGGAAAGATGGTGGTCACCATTTTATCAGCAGTTGCTGAAGCGGAAAGACAACGAATCCTTGAACGAACAAACGAGGGGCGGCAAGAAGCATTACTCAAAGGTGTTAAATTTGGACGCAAACGGTCGGTTGACCGTGAACGAGTTTTAGAACTGAAGGCAAGCGGGTTAGGCGGTACTGTCATTGCCAAAGAAATGCAGATTGCGCGTTCAACCGTTTACAAAATTATCAATGAGAAAAGGAGTGGGATAAC
This sequence comes from Providencia sp. PROV076, assembly GCF_028483405.1. Classification (NCBI taxonomy): domain Bacteria; kingdom Pseudomonadati; phylum Pseudomonadota; class Gammaproteobacteria; order Enterobacterales; family Morganellaceae; genus Providencia; species Providencia sp. PROV076. Next base: position 15,492 of record NZ_JAMPRR010000024.1, read on the forward strand.
ATAGAGAAATAGATAGCTAAATGACACAAAATAATTTTCCCCACATGAAAACATGTTATAAATGTGTAATATATGGGATTTGATTCTTATCCAATGGGTATTCAATTATCACTAATTACTTTGGAGGTTGTTTTATGGCGTTTCCCCCAAGAGCTGTTCGTCTTAATTTGTTTTTCGAAAAACTTCTAGCTCACCCCCCTGTTGCTGATCGTAAAGAGGCGCTCTCTCTGCTGGTTCGTATAATGGCAGAGGTTGAAGATTTTTATGGTCTTCCTAAAAATGATTTCACTACTCGCATGGGGGTTTTTCGTCCACAAGAAAACAATCCAAATGATTGGAAAGATCTTGATTCCGACCCTTGTTATTGGGATGACTCTCTAACAAAAACTCATCGTACTATAGTGTATAACAACGGCAGAATCATTATTAAAAATATAAAGAGTAATCCAGCTGTTGTGGTGCTAGATAAATCCGGGGCATAGAACGCTTTATATGAATATTTAGTACAGGCCAATATTTAAAATTGATTTGTGATTTGCCGTAGCATCGAGCACAAGTCAGTGCTAGTACAATTTAGATTCTACAAAGAATCTTTTGAATTGCCCCTTAAGTTTTTAATATCCAAGCTAGCGACGTCGTAAAACGAGACGCAATAAAAGGCGCTCGTTTTGTCCTGCTTTTCTCTTCGTCAACTTCCCAACCGATCGTACCATCCTCTCAATTCCGTACAATATTTCAACTATCCGTAGGAGTTGGTCTGATGGCACGCAGGAAGGTTTTATCGAATATCGTTGACCGCCTGGGTAAACAGTATTTGCCCGAGGTGGATGCAGTCAAAATCGCACTTGAGCTTGAGGCAAAACACTTGTACTTACGTGCTGCTAAGCAGTGGGGCGTTGCGATGCAGGAAAACCCCAGTCATGCCGAGTACATCGCGGCTCAACGTTTTCGCTGCATAGAACTATCCAACGCCTACCATGCCAGGCGGATCGAACTTAGCAACATTCACAACGACATTACGTCAATCCATCAGAAAGTCGAAGCGGCGTATGTACGCCTCTGTGTGAAAAGCAACTCTTGCCTGTAACAGATCTGATTTATTTCGTCACCGGGATCACTGCCCGTAAAATTTTTTTATCGCCCAAGGGCGCAACTAACACAACCAGAGAGGTTCTATGTCCACTTTACTAAAAGACTTCGTACTCATGGCGCTGCCGCACCGTGAATGGTCCTGCGAGGCCATTCATTTTCGCGTCAAGCTGTGCCCTGAGCCGGGGAAGTTGGGAAATAAAAATCACACTTACTTCATCCTGGAAGACCTATATGGATTTGACACCAATGAAACGTCGTTTGTCGTGTTCACAAAAATCCTTTTGCAGCGGTTCCCGCACCTGCCACCCAATCGTGTTCACATCCTTATCCATTGCCGAGACATGTCAAAATCTCTGGGCACCAAGGTGTTGCGGTACGATTTAATGCGCGACGAAGATCGCCAAGTCAAGTTGGATAAAAAGCCGGAAGACGTATCGGAGAAGTCGGGCTACGTCTCGATGTGTACCTTCTAACTTTCAACGTTGTATCGGAGGACCTACCTTGGCCGCACCTTATCATCGTTCTGTAGGCTCACCACTATTGATGGGCGCAAAAACCATTCAATTCGGGTCGCATAAAAAAGTGTTTTTCCCTGATTACGATCAGGCATTGATTGTTGCCACCAGCATGACGGCTGAACACCGGTTCCCGATGTGGATTTACAAGGCGCTGCACAATCACCATGCCGGATATTTAATCGCGGGTCACGGGTCGCATACACTGGAAAAACCAGATTCGGCATTACAGTCGAAGCAAATTGACCAGATGCAGTACCGAGATAAATTACCGACACTTTTGGAAAGCAATGCTGTTCGGCCAAGTGCGGTGTCGCGTATTGCCATCCGAAATAACGAGTTTTTGCAGTGCCATGCACGAGTCTCTGAAGCAGACATTATCACCTGGAGCATGATGCAGGCAGATCCGGCGCTGATTTTCAACGTCAACCCAACGAGCAGTCCCGCTGAGGCAAAAAAAATCAGCAATCGCATTAAAGCAATGCTGCAAAATGCCTTGTACTGTCAAACAGCTGTCCGCTGGCTTAACAATTATAACTTCGTGGTAGCAATGCGTTGGGCGGATGATGACGGGTTGAGCCCAAGGCATAAAGTCGAAAATGGCTGGTGGATCCTGAGTGCGCAAGAGCAGGGCTCGCACGGGGTTTCGCCCAAATGTGAAGATGTACAGAAAAAAGCAAACGACCGTTAACCGAAGAGGACAACATGAAAACTGAACAAATTGACATCAAATTGTACCTACAACGTCAAAGCTCCTGTGGGTTGTTGAAGTTCACACGTCTGATGGACTGCATCCTCACACCACCGCTTATCTCCTTCCTTATCATGGCGTTGCTGTTTTCTATCGCTCACCTGATCATCATGCCGAAAATTGTGGATGAGCTCTTATTCATCCCGTTGTGCTTCTTTACCGGGGGCTGTGTCTGCTTGCTGGCCTTTGTGCATTTGTACTATTCGTGTGTGTTTCCACGCCTGTGCCCGCTGCTGGAAGTAAGTGAAATCGAGGCGCTTTGTTCCAAAACGTTCAGCGTATACCAAGAAATGGGGTGTTCAGAGTCAATACAAAAGTCGGGTATTGATTACCTCGACACTCTGATCAGGGAAGGGATCCCAATGAATTATCGCCACCGGCGAAAAATTAACGCATTGGTCGAGGCGGATGAACGTGATTCCAAGCTGAACGCCTTGAGCCAGACATTCGAATCTGCCATTGAAAAAACAAAACGGTCGTATAGCCGCCCCTAAATATCGTAACGCTCAGACCGTCTAACACGAACGGTTTGAGCGCTCAAAGAGAGCATGATGAATATGGATAAGACAGACATTCAACTGTACCTGCAACGGCAGAGTAATAGCCGTATGCTGAAGGTCACTGTGTTTATTGAAAATATCCTCTTGTCGGCTGTGCTGACGCCAATGTTATTTTTTGTGGTCTTGTATGGCTTTACTTATTTATGTACCCATCTGGTCGGTTTCGGTGACTCAGAATTTCACCGTGTAATGGATCTGGCGGGGTACTACGCGCTGGGTTGTGGTAGCATCCTGGTCTTAACTCGTCTGTTCTTCTATGGGGCTTTGCCTAAGTTCAAGGCTCTGTTAACAGTCAGTGAAATTGAATTGCTTTATACGGTGTCTAAGGATGCCTACGACAAATTGGGCTATGGGCCAGAGGACGAGCGTCCCGCCATTGACTATCTCAATGCAGTTGTCATGTCCGGCGTGCCGATGAGCGCGGTGCATACCCGAGCCGTGGATGCCATGCTTTTCCGGGCAAAAAAAGAAAAAGACAATCACGATGCTCGCCTTAAGATGGAAAAAAATATTAATTCGCTGACTGACAGTATTGCAAAAACGGGTCTGACTCAGGATACACCTTCGTTAGAACACCCAGACCACTAACATTGCGAAAAAGGTGCTAACGTAGTCAGTGTGCTTTTAAAGACTTCGCATTTGACTAACGTCTTAACTCAGCCCCAGGGCAACTGTGTCATGAATATCAGTGAGATTTCGGGTAAAATAGCGCTGTAAACAAAAGAGAAATATAGGCAATACTTGACGTTATGAACCAAACAAAGACGACCTTAAACCAAATGAGCGCGCACCTTGCCTGGTGTGCGCTTACCGCATTGGGTATTGCCAAAAGAGATGGCCGTGCTAACGGAAATATACAAGAGCACCTTTTTCTCTTCGAATGGTTGAAGCAGGCAATGCGTCAAAAGCGTTTTCACAAGGACGTTGCCCCTGACTTGCGCTGGCTTATCAGCCAAGGTGAGAATCACCCCACCAATGCCAAGCTGAAGGAAAAGCTTCAATACTTGTACGACAGCGGGACTGGCAAGCTGACCACTCAAAACGACTTGTATCGGCTGACAACGATCTTGGGTACCCTGTCTCAAATGGGCTGGCCGTACTCACTGTTAACGGAAGTGGAATGGCTGAAGATGGACGCGGCACGATTAAATGCAAATACGGACTACCTACGGATCAGAAAAGCCTCATTAGACTCCGGTTTCAATAACGACGGCACACAAACCGACCCAGTCGAAGTGGTGTTAACAGGGAGGGTGGACAAAGTGGAGTCGCTGCTGGCTTCTTGCTGTTGGGGCCTATCCAATACGGAATTGGCGCAAAAGCCGTTTTATCACCTGCTCGCGTTACCGGATTAGCGCTAAGCGCTGCACCATTTTCACAAAAGAGAGCCTCAATAAAAGGCTCTTTTTTTGTCTTAAAACCCCCTCATTCTGCTGCCCTTTTAATTTCGTCAGTCAGTGCCTCAGGGTTAACCTGTCAGTAATACAAGCACAGGGGGCACTATGTCCAAATTTAGAGGCAGTATTACACCCGGCACCGAGTACAACGAGTCCCTTTCGCATTTCCTTGAACAGGAAGCGAGAGCGGGTCATATCTCGTTAGAGGGCATGCGCCGCGTTACCATGAAGCGTAATTTGGCCGGAACAACTGCACTGATCACGGGAATGACGATGGTGAGCGCTGGGGCCAGTTTTATAGCGATGGGTGGTGTAATGCCATTGTTGACACTGATAGGCGCAGCTTCCGCTGTGATGGTCTCAATGATCGCATTAGCGCGTTATCCTGGTGGACTGTTTTACCAAATCTCCGCGATTGAAACCCCGTTTACGCATGCAGCTTTGCTTCGGTTCGCGGCCAGTGGTGCGCCAGAAGACGTCATTCGTGAACTCATTGTACTGCTGAACAAGCAAGAACACGTCTCTTATGCACAAGTTCATGATGTGACTTGGTTCTGTAGTCGCCAGGCCAGTGGAATTGCAGAAAGCCACCTTTTCCATGACCGTTACACACTGATCCGGAATCGACTGGCTTTGGAAAGCCGGAGGGCAGGCTGATGCGGAGCTTGTTTATTCTTCCGTTTGCTGAGCTTCAACACATTGCGGCATGCGCACTGCGTTACCCGCTCATCTCTCGACGTAGTCTTTTGTGCTGCCTTAGCGTGATGTGCGTTTTCTGCCTTTGCTGGTTCTCTCTGGCCGGGTTTGAGGAAACCTCGTTGACACAGTCAACGCTATTGGGTGTCGGCTATATTTGTGGGGCTACATCCGCTATCGGTTGGGGCTTGAAAACCTCTGAAATGTCACACAATGCTCTGCGTATTGGCTTCGGTGTTTTCGCGATCATTGTTCTCTTGCTGAACATTGCGGATAACGGGTTTATTCGTGCCGTACACCTGCTTGCGGAAGGGCAATTATATTCACAGACCAACCGAGCTTCAGTGATGATGGCGCTGCGGGATATGTTACTGATTAACGCCGCTGCCAGTCTTAGCCCGTATGTCTTTTGGATCGGGTTGATGTGGATTGAGTTTCGCAACTTCCGCCATAATGCAACCTTTCGGACACATGCGCTATTGCGTATGGTCGCCAACTACAAGCTGGTGCTTTATCAGATTTTCATTGTGGCAGGGGCATCGTTGAGCCTGCTCCTATTGACCACCTGGACAGTGTTGCCGTTCATGCTTTCGCCGCTTATGACTGTCTGGGTTGCGCTATTTGTCTTCTTATCCATCTATCGCATTGAAAACGGATCCCCTCCAGAGTTTATCTTGCACGGCATTGCCACTGTAGGGCAGGTGCGCCGATGAAACTACCCTCGTCATTCTGCGCGCGCCTGCGTGTTTTCATTCAACTCGGTAAAGCGATCTGCACGAAAGGAGTGCTGAATATCATGTTTGACTCTCAATCATTTTCACCAATGGCGGATGACGCCAACCACAATCCAATTCCTACTGCGAACGTTTGTTGGCATCCCGTGGGCACCAAGGGGGAAGGGTTACCAAGCACTCCCGGCGTGTATCGCTTCCGTGTCCCGATGGAATCCAAGCCGGAGGAAACAGTTGAATTTCTGGCGCAGTTACGCTGGCGTAAACACGGTGTGCATCACGTCTTGATGCCAACCTTTGAATACGTACTGGACGATGAATTCATCACCTTGCCAGAAGGCACCCACTGGCGTCATCGCATGCCGGGTGATCCGGAAATGTTAGGTGCTACACAATTCCCGATCGCGCCAGAAATGGCAGACGGTGCAGCGGCATGCCCGTTCTGCCACCAACACCCCGTCATTGCCGGTGAAAAAATCAAAGAAGATGACGGCGATCGGTATTACACCCACATCCCCTACAAATTTAACCGATTCTGGTTCACCTGCTGCGAGTGGATAGGCAAAGCCCCGCGCCCAAGCATATCTGCACTGAAGCACGACTGGAGCCAACGTTAAGATGAAATACGCCAACCAGTATCTGGAGAAGAGCGTGCGTCCTCACTGGGCTAACGCCACTTTCACACAAAAAGTCTATCTGACGCTCTTCATGTTGTGGTTCAAAATCATGATGGCGCGAAATGGTGCGAAGCAGCAATATCGAAAACGTGGGTTACTGTCTGTTGCACTCTGGGCCAGTGCCGTCGGGTTTGTTGTGCGGGTCATCACCACTGATGTAGACAGCTGGCATTCACTGGCCGCGTTGTTCCTGTCGTGCATGATGTTATGCCTGATTGCGTTTGCAACACTTTGGACGCTATTCACAGCATTTATTCTACTGTTCAATTACACGTTAAGCTGGTGGGCTGGCTGGGTATATCCCACCAGCCATACCGAAGCTTTCATAACTATAGCGCAGGTGGAAGACGAGAACGCTCGTGCCGCTGCGCAGGCATATATCATGGCGTTTAGCCATCGCACAGTCACCCAGGTCACTATCGCGTTATCAATGATGTTTGCGGCAGATCAGGAGGTCAATGCCCAATGAGTCACTATGCTGACCACATGATTAAACACAACCGACGTTTCGGTACGCATGATGGTGTGGAATGTAGCTTTACCACTTACCTGCCTCACCAGCCTGAGTTCGCTTCGCCTGACAGCAACGATATGACGGAAGCTGAAATTGCCGCGTGCGTTGAAGCCTGGATGAAGTGGCTGCATTGGGAGGTCTATCCCGAAGTACATTTAAAACACCACGGAAAGCGTCCTGATTTTGTTGCCACGAAAGGTCCTTTTGTACAGGTCATTGAGTGCAAAAAAGCGATCGGTTTGCCGGTACTGGAACAAGCTATGGCCTGGTTCTATCCATATCGCAATAACAAGGTAGGCCTTCCCCATCTCATCTATGTGGCCTGTAAGAAGTCGTCTGCCCGCCGAGACTTTCCATTGTTACTCATGCGTCAGTGGGGTATCGGTTTGCTGGAAGTTGAGAAGTCGCCTTCACGAAAACTGCGTTATGACGGAGTCACCGAAAAGATCAGTGAAGCCCATTACTCTCTCAGGGTTCAGCTTGAACCTCGCATGGTTCCTGGCTCTCGTCATCAAGGGAAAATCTTGCGGGCTCAGCTTCACGACGATATGCGGATCGCCGTTGCGGGCACCACAGGCACGGGACAATTTATGACCGACTGGAAACGCACCATGATCCGTATTGAAACGTTGATGGGGGATGGTAAACAAAGGCATGTTGCTGAGATTGTTGACTGGTTAAACGTCAACGGTGGCTATCACTGGGCGAGCCGGAGTAGTGCGGTCAGCGGCATAAACACGTCATTGATGCGCCAAGGCTACGAATGTGAAGCCTATGGTTTTGAAGGTCGCGGCCATCGGTGGAAATTCGTTGAAGGAGTAACCCAAAAGGTCCTGAAAACTTCGTCACCCGAATGACTCGTGATTAACTCTCTACATACGAACTAACACTATCGTTGAGGTATCTCATGACATTTTGGCTGCTCAGTATTATCACACTACTGGTGCAACTCAGTTGGATTGCCATTTCTCCAGACAGCTATCATTCCTGGGCTTATATCCCTTGGATTGCTGCTGATTTGGGCATTGTCGCCTGGTACTTTTTTCGTCCCCATTCTGCGGACGTTTAATGCTGAGCGTCCTGCGTAATTTTTGTATCCTTCATCCGACCACCTGAGAGGTTGCTCATTTGCTAACGTTCATTGCTGCATTGCTGAGCATTACCTGCCTGACATTTTTGGGGCTGTCACTTATGCCTTATTTGTGCAGTCGGGCAGATGGCCTTGTCATGCGCAGGCGTGAAAAAGAGTGGTCATTTCTCTGTGGCTTAATTGCTCTGCTATCCGGCACCGGGGCCTACAAGTTGGCCGCTTACGTTTTTATGATCGGTTAGATGTTTTAAGGGGGTTACAGTGGTTTGGATTTGGGTGGGACTGGGCGCACTTTTTGGCATTATTGAGCTGTTCACATTGACTTTTTTTGGCCTATGGATGGCGCTGGCCGCGATAATTCCAGCAGCTATCACGCTGATTGCTCCTGATGTGAGTTTGCAGTGGCAGATTAGCATTTGGTGCATTGCAACGGTGTGTTGTGCGTTTTTCTGGGTGAAGTTCTCACGCAATAAGCCGAAGCGATACGTGGAAGAACCATTGATCGGCGAGGTCGGTCAATTGGCATTTGCGTTACCGGAAGGTGGGGAAAGTGTGATTTTGCTGACAAAGCCGGTTCAGGGTAACCAGCAATGGCCGTGTAAATCACAAGAGGTGCTGCCACGCGACGCTCGTGTCAGAATTGTGAGTGTTGGTAGTGGTGTTGTTTTAGTCGCCGCAGTGACTGCGGAATAACGTTGATTGGATAGGAAAAAAACATGATTGGACTTATCAGTCTTGCTGTTGTTGTTGTGTTTCTCGGTATCACGCTGTACCAGTGTGTGCGCATCGTGCCTCAGGCGGACCAATGGGTGGTCGAGCGCCTGGGTAAATACCATACGACGTTAAATCCCGGACTGAACATCCTGATCCCGTTTTTGGATAACATCGCCTACCGTATGTCGGCGAAAGATCAGATGATCGAAGTGAAAGGCATTGAAGCCATCACAAAAGATAACGCCATGACGCAGGTTAATGCGATTTGTTTCATTCGCGTCGCAGATCCGAAAAAAGCTGCCTACGGGGTTGATAACTTCAACACCGCCGTGCGTAATCTGGTCATGACCACGATCCGCAACGCCGTTGGTGGGATGGAGCTCGATGAGACGCTGACCAACCGTGACGAACTGGCCGCACGTTTACGTCAGAGTATGGACGTGCAGATGGTTGATTGGGGCCTAAGCCTGCGTACTGTGGATATTCAGGATATTACACCTTCCGACTCAATGCTGAAGTCAATGGAAAAGCAAGCTGCTGCGGTTCGTGAACGCAAAGCGACCGAAGAGCTCGCGGCCGGTAATAAAAATGCTGCCATTATGGAGGCGCAAGGCAAGAAGGAAGCCATGATCCTGGATGCAGAGGCGAAGCAGCAATCGGCTGTTCGCGAAGCTACTGCGCTGGAAACGCTGGCTAATGGGCAATTCAAAGCTTCGTCGAAATTGGCTGAAGCACTCACGATTGAGGGGGGGCGCGAAGCAATGAGTTTCCAGTTAGCGAACAACTATATTGAGACTCTCTCTGTGCTGGCAACCAGCCCTAACGCGAAAGTGGTGGCTATGCCCGCTGATTTGGCGCAAAGCGTTGGTGGTCTCATCAATGCAGGTTCCCTGATGTCTGTCGGTTCTGCTGTGTCCAAATAACCTCAATCGGCCATCACTTTGGTGGCCTTATCAGAAACGAAAGCCCGAGTCTGGTTCTCAAAATCTGTAAAACGAAACACAGACTCTGGCTCTGAAAATGGCGTAACCACATGAATAAATTAATCATTTTACCTCTGGCTTTTTTTCTGGCAGGATGTTCAACCACGTTTGGGTTATCACTGGATGAACGCTACCAATCTGCCTATGAAGAGGTGGTTACGGATCCCAGTTCTGACAACATGACTCGATATATGCAGCTGAGCAAAGAGGTCGCCGAGCGTGACATGCGAAAAGCAACTGCGGCCGCTGAATCTGCAACGCGTGAAAGCGATAAAGGCTTCACTGAATATTTCAAACAATATGGAAGCGAAAGCTTCAAGCGACAAAAAAGATAAGGACTCCCATGACTACACTAACTTCAAATGAATTCAACGCTGGCGCTCTGTGGGCTGCTTATATTTTGATGTCCACGACCCGCGACACCGCCAGTGCGGCTGAAATTTTAAGCCGCATCCCAAACCTTCATTATCTGGCAACACAAACCGCTGAGAAAGAACTCGTGTCGCTACGTGAGTTTGTCCTTAACGAATTGCCTCTGGGAACAGGGCACGGCTTTATCCGCATTGCTTACGGTGCCGAAGGTATCGGTAACGAAATCATTGATCTTCCGGCGAGCGGCGATGTCGATGAGCTGGTTGCAGCGCCTGGCGATACGCTACGATGGGTGGTGTACGGAGTCAGTGCTGACGGCGCTAAGCATGCGCTTATCTCTGCCATCGATATTCCTGATATTGCTCAAAAACATGCTGCGGAATTGGCATCACAACTCCTATAGCAATTGCGCCTCACCAGTGAATGCAATACAGTTAGCCAGCACCACTATTAAATATAAAAAAAGTGTTTTACCTCGTTAGACATAACGATCACCATGCCCGGCTTCCGGGCTTTTTTTATTTTCCTTTCCCTAAGAATGTTTCTGGAAAAGCACCCCATTTTGTCCCCCTTAAAGGTTTGTCATCTGACGCACATCCGTAAAATAAAGATGGTAATTCAGTCAACCATCAATACCAGAAGGATAGTCGTATGGCACAACGTGGTGTTAACAAAGTCATCATTGTCGGGAATCTCGGCCAAGATCCCGAACTCCGTGCAATGCAAAATGGTGGCTCTGTAGCCAATATTTCAATCGCAACATCTGAAACCTGGCGTGACAAGCAGACGGGTGAGCAACGAGAAAAAACAGAGTGGCATCGCGTTGTTTTCTTTGGAAAATTAGCCGATGTTGTTGGTGAGTACCTGCACAAAGGCTCGCAAATATATATCGAAGGACAACTTTCCACGCGTAAGTGGCAAGACCAAAGCGGCACGGATCGCTACACGACTGAGATCGTAGTCAATCCGGCTTCTGGTGGCACTATGCAAATGCTCGGTTCAGCCCCTGCCAGCGGGCAGCAACAGAACCAGCAAAACCCCCGCCAGGCAAATAATCAACCGAATAATGCACCTGGCGGCCAGCAAGGAGGATGGGGTGCTCCGCAACAAAATTCGCAACAGCACAGCCAAGGCGGTTGGGGTGCGCCAAATACCGACGACCCACCATTCTAACATCCACCATCGTTCCGTTATGCAGCCTTCCGGGCTGCATTACTGTTTCTATCTCTCGGAGTCTGACATGAACGAAATACAGGCATCACTGAATGCCATTCTCAACAACGGTAGTATCGGCCAGGCACTCAGTTACGCGGGGATTGCTGTGGCAGGCTTTGCTGTTGCGTCATTGCTGTTTCGTAGTGTGATGATGGTCATGCTGGGGGCGGTTGCTACATTCTATGTATTCTTCCTGAATACCCCTGAAGCGGCACTGGATAAGGCTACCGCAGCATCTTCCCAGCTGGTTACGCAAATGGCGCAGGCCAGTGAATGTGCGGCAGGCAAGATTGAGCATATCCGTAACATTGGTGTTGTGATCCGCAATGGTGACGTTTTAACCATTGCCGGAGATTGTGGATTGTTGCCGAGATAAGGTGTTTCGACAGCGGTTAAACCGGTGGTAGCATTCTTGTGTTACCACTTTTCACTCGCAGATATCACTGATTAAGAAATAAATTCTGCCGTAAATCAGAGAGGCTAAATTGAAAGCGTTCTTCAAAAAATTAATTTCATCGTTGTCTTGGGGAAACAAAAACAATAACACGATGGATGCCAAACAGCACCGCGATACCCTGTACCACATGCGACATGGCCGCGCGCCAGTGCATACGCATCCCGCTGATATGGAAAATCAGCATGATTGACCCAAAAACAACTAAAGCCCTGAATGAACTCGCGATGGGCGCTCAACACCATGAACATACCCTCCTGGCTGAAAATAGCCATTTAATGGAGGTTTTTATCTCGGATCCCCTGGAGAGAGGCTTTACCAAGTTCTTTTGGCGTCCCGAGTTTGGAAGCGACCGAACAAGAAGGGGAACGCTTCTTGGCTTGCGTGAGTGAGGCTTGGGCAACTCGGTATAACGCGAAAGCCCAAGAAACACTGTCAAAAAAAATCGCCGATAACAGTTCGACTGAGAATGACAACCTGTATCTGCTGACAATGTTCTATGCGCTACGCGGCCTGCTGGATAACCTGCTGCCGTTCATTGACTTACACAACTACCAACAATTTGAGCCAGAAGGCGCATTGGCACTTAACGAAATCGTTAATGGATTTGAGGCTGTCACCAATGGTGTTATCACCACTGAAAAGGTGAAGACTGACGTGTTTAGTGCTGGTGTTGAAAATGCCATCATGGCGCTGAATGAGCAAAAGCACATCCTTGCCAATAAAGGGCAAGATACCCGTGGCATTGAGCAATCCATAGGGATTATCAAAGCCTCACTACGTGGAGACAGATCGAATCCAATGCCAGGCCAACGTATCAATTAGCCCCTTGGGCGTAACAAGTGGAGAAATAACGTGAAAAACGGACAGTCTACGCACTCAATGACGACTAAAAAGCTACGCCGGAAGCTGTCCGGATACGGCCTTCGTGGTCAGTTTCTGAAACAACGGGTCCGCGATATCATCGCTGGGCCTCAATCTGGTAGTGGTGGTGATCGTGAATTTGCCTTCGGCTGGTCGCGTGACCAAATGGACAGACACATGCGGCGAGCGCTGATAGGGAAGGGCTACCGCGTGAAGTTTCAAGTCGATAATGCCGAGCGTGTAATTGATAAGCAAGCAGCTTTATTACCAGCTCGTCGTCGCAGTGTTATTTCCATTAGCCGTCGTTATTTAGGTTAGCCTTTGAACCGGCACGCCCTGTGCCGGTCTTCTTTTCCTCATTCGTCCTCGCACCCTTTGCGGATAGTCTCTGCCAATTCAATGCCAATCTCGCTTAATGTGTACGCGACTTTTAGTGAGCGTGGGTCACGGTACTTGAGCAACAGCCTTCGCTCCACCAACGTTCTACAAGATATGCGCAAATTGGGGCGTTCTACCTCACGGGAACGGCCTTTGTTAAGGATCGAGAAGATGGCTGTGAAAGGAATTGGATTGCTGTTACGCGCCCTAATTTTAAGCAATACGTACATTACGTCTTGTTGTAACGATGAGTTCCGGTGTTGCGTGGTGTTTTCCATGTTTACGCCTAATCATATACGATATGAATAAGCTATCTTTAGCCTGGCTCCATGTCATCGTTTTTAGTCCTCGTTTTGTTGGCCTTTTCGGGCGAGTGGAAATCATGTCCGTAGTAGGATCGAGCTACCCGTCTGGGTGAACATTAACAAGGTGAAAAAACATGTTTAAACGTATCCGTGGCGTACCATTTCTGGCCGGAGCCATTGCCGCATTGTGTATGACCAGTGCCTTTGCTGAAATTCCTACCAATGCGAGTGGGCGACCTGTTGCCGGAAAATCAATGGCAGAATTCCAATCCTACAAAGCCAGCTGCCCTGAGTGCTTACAGGTTGCTCAGGACATTATTAAAATGCGCACCCAGCATTGTCAGCAAGCTGGTGATGTGGATCAGACTATCTTGCAGGACCCGATTTATCCCTACCTCAACGGCATCCGCGTCATGCTTGCCAATCGTGGGGGGTACAACAGCCCCATGTACACATCCGCACGCCAGGTATTCGAAGCCAACGTTAACTGTGAAAACAGCAGCGACTGGGTTGAACGCAGTCAGAAAGTTATCGAAAACACCTTTAGTGGCCCCAAGTAACCCAGCCAGATCATCAACCCGCTAAACCAGCGGGTTTTCTACGCAAAAATTTCGTGAGCCATATCACCCACGTTATGCTATCTCAAATTATCCAGAAGGACACACCATGAAAGACCCATGCTTATTGAACCTGCGGCAGTTGTTCATACAGGATCTGCAATCGCGCTTAAACATCAACCACGCCACGGCCGCTGAGCTAGTAGCCGCAGGCTTTGTCGATGATGATGATGACTCTGAACGTATCGACCTCAACGTGGAATGGAATGCCTGGGTCCGCTGCCACCATGCTCGCCTGAAACAACCGGCATCGCAATTGCTGACACCCGAAACGCATTCCGCTATCGCTACGATGCGTGCGTTGGCTGACGAATTTCGCGAGCACTTCGAAGAGCATGGCGAACATCACCATGCCGTCATCGCCCTGTATGACCGGGCAGACAGTGATTTTGGCTATGAGAATGTCACGCACCTAATTGCGGCGCTGGATCGTCTGGTGGAGCACATCAACCAACCCGTCGATTTATCTTCTGACAGGGTCTATACCGCACAGGTCGCGGGGGCAGTTGCCGCCTATCGTCAAACCGTTATCGCCGCATTAGATGCGGTGGGTAAACCTTGGTCAGCATAATGCTCGCGTAGGTGAGTGAACTTTTTTCAACATCAGCAACCGGAGTAATTCATCATGAACATGAAGTCGATTTTGAACCAAACACTTGAGACGCTGAAAGAGAAAGGGGTCTGTGCTGACAATCTGCGAAAAGTCACGGCCCCCTCAGAGCTCATCACACAGCTGATCTCAACGCTGGCTAACCTGTCCGGTGATTACAAAGGCAGCTATTCCCCGGCTCCTGACTATCAAGGTTTGTTGCGCCAATTTAATGCCCTCCAGCAACTGAACGTCTCATTCGGCAAGCAACTGACTTTCTACCGTGAAAAAGCCAAGCAAGACAGAGACAATCCGGCTGAACTCAAGCGACTTCAAGATGAAGTTAACCCTGAGCGTGGGGCTAACGAGCAGTTGACAGCTGAAAATGAGCGCCTTCGTGCTGAACGACTGGAAGCGGATGCGGAAACGGAAAGACTCAAGGCGTTGGTGCTGACGCTGGGAGGGAACCCAGAGGCATGGGAAAGGAATGCACTATGACCGTTAATTCAGCGGCTGATCTGGCAATTACATTGAACGTCAGTGAAGCCGAAGCAACTCAGTTTGCACTCACTACTTGCCATCTTATGTTACAGCAGCCTGAATTACTGGCCGGGGATATTCTGCATTTTGCACAGCACGGAGCCTGGCTGGAGAATACAGATAAGCCCCTGCTCAAAGGTGAACCCGATACAGAAAGTGTGTTGATGGGGATGCGCGTTCTGATCTACAAATTGGGTAAGCACGAAGGTCCTAACGGTAAAGCCCGCCAGATGTACGACATGATGCGGCGGCTCGGATATTTTACTATGGCGGATTGTCTGCGTTAACAGAAGGCGATGGGGTCAAGTGACCCCATTTATTTTGTGAAGCCATAATACTTCACTTATCCTAAATAACTCGCTGTTTTGCTATTCGTCACCAGTTTGGGTCGAGGTAGTCTAATTATGACTACTTACTAAATTATAGGGATCCGACATGACCACAACTCTGAATCAGCAAGCGGCACCAAAGAAGCGTACCTTCAAAGATCTGCCAGGCTTCGACATCTCTGCAAATGACATGCTGCGTATCATCGATGCGCCTTGCATGATCATTAAGCGTGGTAACGTTCAGTTCAAAGTATTGGAAATGTTGACCCTGACCCTGGTAGGGGACAACCTGAGCGCGCTCGGTGTTGATTACAATACCGGGCAAGTGATCTCCCGTGGAGTGGTCCATAAAGCCAACGGTGATATGGTGGCCTCTGTACCTGCAACCCATATCAGCACCTTGTTCCGTAACATGAAAGGTGAAGAAACCGTGAATGTACGATGCGACCAAGACCGAAATCGCCTCATCATTCGTACCGGCAAAAATGCTTACAACATTCCTCTGTGTATGGACACAATCCCGGTTGTAGACGAGTCCGATTTGACAGCCAAGTACAGCATCACTTTCCCTGCCAATATGCTGCATCGAACCTTGCAACGTGTCATGCACTCTGCGGGTAAGAATGACGTTCGCCATTACATGAATGGGGTTTTCCTGAGTCTGGATAAAAATACCTTCAACGCCGTCGCGACCGATGGGCACCGAATGTCTGTAATGACTCAAGACGTACTGTTTACGAACGAACCACAAGAAGAGATCGTGACACCAGTAGCCCCTGCATCTCTGTCTGGGACTTCTTCTGGGGTCATCCTGCCGATCGAAGTATGTCCTATCCTCATGAAGTTGCTGGGTGCAAACCAAGGAAATTTCCGTATTGACTACAGCGAAAGTTACCTGACCTTTAACCTGGGTGATGTCACCTTGGTCTCCAATCTGATTAATGGCAGCTATCCCGATTGGCATCGTGTTGCAGGTGTTGTTAAGCACAATACAGAGAAGTTCAGCATAAATGCCTTGGTGCTCCGTGACGCATTAAGCCGTGCGCTGCCGCTCATCAATGCAGGCGCAGTCAGTAAGAATGCGAACAGTACAGGCGTATTCGTTTTCAAAAGTAATGCGCTGATGATTAAGTCCCCTAATCAAAACCTGATCGAGTGCAAGGAAGTGCTGGATATCGAAAAAGTGGCAGGGGAGCAGGAAGACAAAATTGAAATCGGCATCAACTGCGAATACCTGCTTCGCGCACTGAATAGCTTGATCTCACATTCAGACGAAGAAACAGAAATAACTGTTGCCCTGAAAGACACGGTAACAGGGTTGGAAATCGGCTTCGGCGATGACTGCTGCGACATCATCATGCCAGTCAGATTCTAACAAGTCGCACTAACTGTTTGTTTTGTTAACCAAAAGCAATCGCACGTCAATCGTGCAAAGCTGCTGGCATTTCCCACTGAAAAACAACGACAAATTGACCGCCTTTTCGAAGGGAATGGGAAACGTCAACGGTTATGATGAGAGCACTTTCTCCCGCATGGGTAACATTTATTTTTCAAAAGTTACCTCTTGCTCCACCAGCAATAAAGAAACTTGAGGATTTTACGTGGAACTGAAGCAATACCATGAAGAAGCCCTTCGCACCGAATCGGTGATCCCTAACATCAGCGGCGTGAGTGTGCCTCACCTGTATCTGTTGTTGTCAGCGGCTCACTCACTGGGTGAAATGCTGGACCAGTTTAAAAAAGGTATTTTTTACCGTAAACCGATTGACATTAATCGCTTTAAAAAAGGCCTGGCCGACCTGCAAGACCTGATCGGCACGCTTTCGCCGGAGTCCATTTCCGCTGATGAGCTGCATGACGACACCAACACCATGATGATGACTGGTTTTGACGGCAAAGCACACAATATCGGCCTCGGTTCCCTGGGTGCAATCGACTCGCGCATTCTGCATGCCTCTCTGGGTGTGTTTACTGAATCCGCAGAAATCTGCAAAGCGCTGGTGAACACGATTGAAGGACAGTCGCTGGACCTGGTTAACCTGTCTGAAGAGTTCGGCGACCTGAACTGGTATAGCCTGGGTGTTTTCCCATCGGCCTCCGGTATCCATTATGGCCGTATTCTGGAAACCAATATCGTCAAGCTGGCCGTCCGTTATCCAGAGAAGTTTGAAGCGTTCCTGGCACACGATGAGAACCGTAATCTCGTCGAAGAGCGCAAAGCGTTGGTAAACGGCATCAAGTAAGCCTTATCCATTCATGTGGGCAACGTGGGGTTGCCCGCTTTCTATGGTGAAATAATGAATACAGTTCTGAAGTGGGTTGGGGGTAAGCAAGGCGTCATGGCTCAGCTGAAGTTGGCGCTGCCAAAGGGTGCCCGTCTGATCGAACCTTTCTGTGGTTCGGGTGCAGTGATGATGAATACCGCGTATTCAAACTACGTACTGGCTGACATCAACGCCGACGTAATCAACACTTACGACACCATCCGCAACGCTGCTGAAAGCGTTATTGCTGCACTGTCTGAACTCTATGCTACGTGCCGTACTCGCGAACACTACGATGCGATCCGTAAAGAATTTAACGAACGTACAGCTGAGCCAGTCCGTATGGCCGCGATGTTCATCTACATGAACCGCCACGGGTATCGTGGTCTGTGCCGGTACAACAAGCGTAAAGGGGAGTTTAACGTACCCTGGGGCGATTACCGCAAACCCTATCTGCCAGAGAAAGAAATCCGCTACATGGCTGACCGCCTTGCAAATGTGGATCTGCTTTGCGCAGGCTATGAAGAAACGCTGAAACTGGCCGGTGAAGGTGACGTGGTCTACTGTGACCCGCCTTATGTCAATCCGGGCAAATTTACAGGTTATCACGCAAGCGGATTCTCTGAAGCCCAACAACGCGAGCTGGTGGGCATTTTGAATACTCTGCCGGAGAAAGGGGTGCATGTGGTGGCTTCCAGCCATGATGCCGAGAACATCCGCGAGATGTATGCCGGATTCGCAGTTAAAGGGTTTTCTGCCCCACGCAGTGTTTATAACGGAACGGGGGAAGGGAAAAAGGCGAATGAAATTATCGCTATCCGTCGGGCTGTATCTTCCGGCAAGACCTCAGCATGACCGTGCCGGTGTTTGAAATTCCACCGCTCAAGGATCCTCTAACTGAGCGATTCTGCGATGAAATTGCCATCATTCACCGGTATGACCCTGCTGAAGCTAGTCGCCAATACCTTGAATTTATCAAAGACAACAATGTGGTGTATTGGGTGCAATTGGCTATTCGTGACCGCATCCAGTACCTGTCAAAACAAAAATCAAAGGGCAAGCCCCTTCTGATTAAAAATCATAGTGAGGGAGCTATGCCTCTTTTTCGTCCCAAAAGTGTCGTGGTGTACCGCATCACCCGCCAGATTGACTTCAGTAACATCACAGAACAACTGAAACCCTTCATGTTTCAGCCGTGCGGCCCGCAGGATATGGCGCGCACTGGTTGGGTCAGCCCGCTGGGTGAAGAGTACGAAGAGCTTACTCACCAGGCGAATGGCCTCATTCTGCTGACTCAGCGTAACGAGAGCAAAATCATTCCTCCGGCCACGGTAAAAGAGCTCGTGCGCCAGCGTGTGACCAAGCTGGAAAAAGAGCAAAATCGTCGTCTGAAACGCACAGAAATTTCAGCGCTGAACGACCTGGTGCTAGGGGAATTGCTACCCAAAGCACTGAGTAAATACGCCAACATGAACATGTGGATTGATCCCAAATCCCGGCTGATCATAGTGGATACCACCAGCTTTAAACGCGCTGAAGACGCGGCAGCGCTCCTGCGTAAAACACTGGGCACTCTGCCTATCATACCTTTCACGTTAGAAACTCCGGTTGAGCTGAAGCTGACCGAGTGGGTTCGCTCTTCCGAGCTGCCTCCAGGCCTGGCGTTGTGCGATGAAGCGACCCTGGAAGCTATTCTGGAAGACGGTGGCGTTGTGACGACAAAACGACAAGATCTGGTTTGCGATGAGATTGCTAACCACATCGAAGCTGGCAAGTTGGTCACTAAGCTGGCGATGAGCTGGATGGAGCAACTTAATTTCGTCATCAACGACAGCTTTGTCATCTCAAGGCTGAACTTTGCTGACGCCCTCATTGAGCAAAACGATGATATTGATCGTGAAGATGAAGTGCAGAGGTTTGATGCAGACTTCGTTTTGTTTACCGGAGTCATTATGGAGCTCCTTGATCAGTTAATTGCTGCGTTCGGCGGGGAAGCTAAGTCCTCAACTGAAGCTGACGGGGGTGACAAAGAGGAAGGCGATGAAAGTGGTGAGGCGGCCGATAACAGCGAGCTGGATGACGACGAATAACGTGTAACCATACCGGGTATGAATTAGGTAATCGAAACCGAAGGTAACGTCTAATGCTTCGTTGGACTGAAGAACAGCAACGCGAATACGAACAGAGAATGGGCCGGAGCGCGAGTTCAAAATCGGTACCAAAGAAAGACGTGCAGCCTGTAACGCCCATCCAGCAAAGCCTTGAGTCTGCACCCGCAGAGTTGACAGCAAAGCTACGGACCCAAGCGCTGGGGCGGTTGCGAACGGGCACAATGAATAAAACAGAAGCACGCTACGCCGAACATCTGAAATGGCGTATGCATGCTGGTGAAGTCGCCTGGTTCAAGTTCGAATCAATCAAACTGCGCCTTGCCGACAAAACAACGTATACAGCGGACTTTTTCGTCATGCTGACCTCGGGTGATCTGGAGGTGCATGAAGTGAAAGGGCATTGGGAAGAGGACGCGAGAGTCAAGATAAAGCTTGCAGCAGAACACTATCCCTTCCGTTTTCTGGCCGTGAAATGGCTCAAAGATGAGGGAGGTTGGAATTTTGAAGACTGATCTCCGTGGTACAACAAGGAAAATCCATGAGCGTAACTGATAGCGTGGTAAAGCAATTTTTCGAAACCTGGTTCTTATCCACGGAGCGCAAGAAGCGCAATGACGATACTTGGCAACCGCCCGTCGAGGGGCAAATGGATCCCTCCATGTATCACGTTCGCAAGGATGCGGCCTATGAAGCGTGGTTTGCCCGCAGCGATTACCCGCTGTTGAGTGCCAAAGCCATGACTTTGCCGGAAGAGATGTATCGATATTTGCAGAATGTCCGCAAAGCGCGTGAAGCCGAAATTAATAAAGAGCGCCCGCCTGCGGTACTGCGGGACTTGGGCGTTTCTTCACTTAGGGACCTGGCTGACTACCTGATCCGCAACGACATTGCGGACAGGCCGGTATAACAGGAATTACTCACCAAGACAGGCACGGGGGTGCGTCATGTCTTTCAAGATGATTGGATTGGCCGTATTTATTGCAGGTGTATTAGGGTTGGCCTACTTACTGTTTTTTACCGGGAAGTCGGAAAAAAAACCGGGCGGCGAAAAGGGGAGCCGGAAGCCAACGCTCGACGAGTTGTTTCCCATTGATGCCGAAACGGGTGAGCGAATTTATCAAAGGGAAGATCACGAAGGCGTGATATCCAGTGATGACGAACTGACTCCGGCCATTTACGTTGGGTACAAACGCCATAAATTTATTCTCCCGCGCGATGCCAGCAATCTGTACTCTCGCCTGATTGAGATGTTTGCCGACCAATATGCGGTTGCACCACGCGTCAGAGTGACCGACATTATTCAGGCCGAAGAAAAGGATTTTGAGAGCCAAAGTCTGGACGTCAAAAGTGCCATGCAGTTTATGTCGCGAATGAACTTTAACTTTGTTCTAAGCGATGTGCATAGCGGCGAAATTGTACTGGTCATGCTGACTGAAGAGCGACTGGCCGAATCTGAGAACAGTGCATTTCTGATTGGCCTGCTCAGCCACCTGAATATCCCGCTCTACCGCTACGAGCGCCTGGCAGATATCAGCGATAACGATCTCGCGATAGATATATCGGAGACCATCTCCGACGGTCAATTCGAATAAACCAAATGAAAGCCCGACTTGTTCGGGCTTTGTCGATTCTGAACTACTGATATCATGTATTTGTGAGATCACTTAAAGGGGGCGTGGAATGTCTCAATCCTATAGATATTGGACAGGTAACCTGTATACCGGATCCACGGTATTCATTCAGCACCAGGACGGTCATCTTTCCAAAGGTGAGGTCGTTAATGTTGCCGAACAACGGTTCATTGTTGCTGGCATTTCCTCTCCCTTTGATAAATTCACAGCAACCAGCATAGAAGGCGTTGTTGCACTACCTGATGAGTATGATGTCCGCGAACGCTATAGCATTCAGCGGCAGCGGGATTATCTGACACACCTGGATATATCGGCGCTTTCTTCTCATCAGATCAAACATCTCTATGCAGGTTTGCATCTCGCAAAGCGTGCTGGTGGAGGTGTATTGCCTGGCATGCCGATCGTTGAAACCCCGGAAGGGATATGTAGATATATACAAGAATTAAACCTAAGCACCTTGAGTGAAATTCAAGTGATGTACATGTTGGCTGGCTTAAAAATTGCCACGAAAAGTTAAAAAGAGGTTTTTATGACTACTCCTGAGCGGCCTCCTAAAAGAGCTCCGCGCCGTAAAAAAAACACGCGCAAAAAGCAAAAACACTGGTCGTACACAATTACGTCAAGGGAGTTCCTGATTGCATTTCTTTTGGTCTTGCTTGTGGCCGGGCTTTCCGTGATTTATTACTTGCGTTCGACAACCTTGATCACCACCTGGGATGTTGGCACGGTCACGCAGCCTGTTGTTCGAGCCTCAAATGAAACGGGCACTGGTTTGAAGACTGATTTCCAGACCACAAAAGGCCAATTTACTGTTCAGCTACAGATCTTCCCCAATCCGGGTCTGCCGCTTGAATTGCGCCAGTACCATCGCGGGAATTTCAAACTTTGCTATTTGATGGGTGACTACGAATATCAGTCTGGAAATGCCCTGTGCTTTGACATCCCGACAAGTGATGGCCTAACCATGAGCAGCAAATTGTAGTACCTGGAAAATTCAGTCAGCGGCACAAGCCGAAGTAAAATCGGCATTACAACCATTCCTGAGGAAGTGAAAATGAGCCAGTCACTGATAGCGCAACGCATTCATACCCAATTACCACCGAACTCGGTTGAGGGAGCTATTCAGGCGCTTGAAAATGTAGCCTTGCGATCGGGCGCGGACGTGTTAACTGTGACCATAATGCGCAACACGACCTACGCGAAGTTGGAAGAATACAGCGATGTGTTATCTCTTTCGCCAGAGCGGATCCTTCAGTCACTGGAGGGTATTCGAGGTCATGATGCACCGGCTCAGTTCTATAACGAGCAGCGTCTGCCGGAAATTTGCGATGCTTATATCTGGCCGACCGCTGAAGACTTTCGCGAGGCCCTCATGGAAGGCGGCTCTACGCCGGTATTCCTTTGCCCGAACTGCAATCAAGAGTCCGATCATGAAAGTGAATGCACCGCGCTGATCACGAATAAACGTGGTATACGCGTAAAATGTGGCTGGATCTTAAACCCGACCTCAGATACTCTACGTAACAGTATAAAAATACTCATACAAGCAGAGTTTTTGAACAACCTCCAGCTCCATCATACGTTTCGCCCCAAAGGAGTCGCTCTCCCGACGCGGGTTTGTTTCGATGAGTTCGGTGAGGATGTTGAAGACGACGTGTGTTGAGAGATAATAAGTAGTACCTCATTTTAATAGATGCCTCGTTAGGACGAGGCTTTTTTTTTGACTTTTTCCCTTCGTCAGCGGTTAGTCCCACCGGATAATAATTCTATTTCCAGTGAGGTACCCCATGACAAGTTTAGCCATCTACGAACCCAACCCCGCCACTGAATTTCAGCCGATACTTCCTCTGTATCAAGCTATAGATGGTCATCATGCCGGTATAACCCCACACGAAGGGTTTCGTCTGTTCAACGCACTTACGCAACTACTCGCAGAATACCACGATGCACGTAGCGAAATTGACTCATTGCACCTCGTCGTTATGGGTAAACGTCATAGCCAGGCATTTCGTTATTTTACTGACGGATGTAACAACTCGATAGGGACAACATTGGCCGTTGATTGTCTGTTTGATCTCCAGCGAGCTACCTGCGCATTGGATGAGTCCTTCTGGCAAAAAGTATTGGATCTCACTGGTGTACGTAATTTTATGCCAACCGCCCGGAAAGACGAGTGGTACAACACGCTTAGGCAGTGGCGCAAAGCATCTCCAGATCGACTTGCCGCCCTACGGCCTGTTGCCTTCACAGAAGAGAATGTGCTCGCCACTGCAAAAAGCCTGACCACTGAGAAAAAAGATTATTTCGCAGAAATGGTCGAAGGCGTATTCAAAAAACTGTCAGTGTTTCACAAAACTAACAAGGCTCAAGGTTTTAGTCCGAAGATGGTGATCACCAATTGCCTGCCATGCCGCGACTATAAACGCGGTTATGACAATATGGATTACCTCAGCGATCTGCGTAAAATCATCGGCCTCATGCAAGGCCGTCCTGGCGCTGAAATCGTGAATAAGTGGGCGTTGGAGCAATCCCTCAGCAGTAACGTGGGAGAATGGATATCGGTAGACGGTGGCGCGCTGACCTGTAAAGGCTTCCTTAACGGCAATGTACATATTCAGGTCTCCGAGACTGTTTGCGATGACCTCAATACGGTACTGGCTTACCGTATGCCAGGCCTCATCCCTCAATTCAAAGAGAGAGGAAAAACCAACAAGGCACCTCGAAACACGCAATACACGGGCGATTTAATTGATTACCGGATTGCGTTCCCAACCTGCACAGAATTGGCTGAAATGGCCCGAAACAACCAACACAGTGCGAAGCAATATGGTGCGGCTCCATTTACTATCGTGATGCCCCGACCATACCAATACACCGACTTGGTAAAAAAGGAACTTGATAGTATCTTCCGTATCCTTGGCGCGGTGGAGGTAAAGCCTGAAGTCTACGAGTTTGAATTCTGGCCGATGGACGCGTTTAAAGCGATCGCAATCAGTGGTACCTTGCCCGACCAAAAAACACATCAGTTCTACCCTACAACGGGGGACCTCCAGAAAGCGGCTATGGACGAATGCGACCCGCGTGAGGGTGATACTTTACTTGAACCCAGCATCGGCTTTGGTGCGCTACTTCGCAATTTGCCAGAAGGTGTTAAGGTGATCGGGGTCGAGGCAAACAATGTCGCAGCCATGTGCTCTCGCTTGCGCTGGGATACCCACCAGCAAGATTTCCTCAGTACCACGGTAACGCAACTGGGCCTATTTGAGCGTGTGTTAATGAATCCTCCATACTCCGACAATCGTTGGAAATTGCACCTACAGCATGCGCAGCAGTTTGTTAAGAGTGAAGGGCGTATTGTGGTTATCTTACCTGGAAGCGCTACTGACGAAAGTATTCAGGCGTTGATAGATCGTGAGTGTGATGTACATCAGGTCGGCCAATATGAAAATGCCTTTGAAGGAACTGGAGTGCAAGTTAGACTATTTACTATTGATTTCCATTAATATTCTCGGCCGTTAATGGGATTTGCCATAACGGCCGCACTGGTAAACCTATGAGTAAAACCGACTACGTTCTCCGAGCATTATCAAAAATTTCACACAAGCGCTGGGAGCACTACATCATTAATAGAATCTTTCACAAGTTGGATGATCCGCAGCTTGAGTTCGTTTGCCAGCAGTGCATCCGTAAGGAAGGAGAATCTGGAAAGATTTACCTTGCTGATCTGCTTTTCCCTCAACTTAAGCTGTATCTTGAGATAGACGAAGCACACCATGACAGCGATGATGCAAAAAAGGCTGACGGTATTCGTCGGTTAGATATTTTGGAAGCGACCGGATTTATTGAAAAACGCATTCCGACCAATAACCTAACCCTGGATGCCATCAATCAACTCGTTGACGAATTTATCCAGTTCGTCAGGGATAGAAAAGCCCAGCTGGAAATGCAAGGTTTGTTCCTCTCCTGGGACTATGAAGAACGCTATACTGCTCAAAAACATATTGATGCAGGTTTCCTGGAGGCGGGACCTTACGCTGTATTCAGATATCATCGTGATGCTTTACAGTGCTTTGGCTATGGAGATAAAGGCCACCATCAATCAGGAGGCTGGCGATTACCCAAAGCCGCTGTAGAAGCAATAGGGTTGACCGGGGATGTGATGGTTTGGTTTCCACGTTTATACAAGGCAGGAGAATGGGATAATTCACTTTCCATTAATGGCGATCTGATAAGGGAAGAAAGCCTTAATCCTGAGCGTAACTATAAGGAAACATGGTGTTACCGCATCGTAATGGCTCATTCGCGCGATGAACTGAATCGAACGCTATATCGATTTCTGGGGGTTTTCACCCAAGACGAGTCTGAATCAACTGAAGGCGTTAATGTTTTCAAGCGGGTAGATACACGCGTGAAGGTTTTTTCAGGGCAAAAATAGCACCGCGTTTTGTCGCCCATTTTACTTCGTCACAGGTTCACCTCATCTTAAAATGACGTCACACATAGGCAGGCATGTGGGTTCCAATGCCTGCCTTTTTTTATCTGCTGTTCATTTTTCTTCAGGACAATAGCGTGACTCAGTTTGTAAATTTGCGTGGAAAGCGACTGGCTTTCTCAGCCAATGAATCAACTTGCATTCCTCCTGGTGCTTCAGGCCTTATCTACCCGCAAGGGGCAGGGTTTATCATCACCGATGAGCAGGGGGCTGAAAGACTCTTCATCGAACATGACAAAGCCACAGGTATCTCCTGGTTCTTGAAAGTTGGCCGTCGTGGCGTTCGTCGCTGGTTTGAGCCGACTAACGATGAAACGCTCTATCATTTTGGGTTAGATGTTCTCGACTATAGCGCCTCGATCATTCTTGCCGGTCGTGTCCACCAGCAGTGTAAAAAGTACCTATCAATGACAGCCTCGAAATAAATCATCCTCCATTCTGCGTTGAAATTCTGAAAGAAAAGGAGGTCATTTCGATCTCCTTTGCATTCTTTGTCAGCAGTAGTTGCATGAGACAATTAACCCATTCGAAACCATTTAGGAAGAGTCATGGGTAACTTTAAATATTGGTTAAAGCTGGTGGTATACCGCTTCACATTGAGCAACGAAGATCTGGCCCAGTGCCTGGCTGACCGTCAGAGCATGGACGAGTTTCGCCGTAAAGCCTCGGATGTGAAGCAGCGTATGAAACTGCATGAACTCGCCGGGGGGCGTTGCAATGAAGATGGTGGGGAGGGAGTCCCGTTAACATTCCAGGGCGTTACTCTTAAGGCCTATCGTCCTGCCGAACGGACCGCCTTGCTCTCAACAACCTCTAACTCCAACGTTGTTGACCTCAATACCCGCCGAAAGCGCCGTGACCTCACCAATGTTATTTCCCACGCTTCGCCTCAAAAGCGTTGCGGCCAATAACCAACCTTCAAATAAGGGATGTCCAATGTCCAAAATGCGACACGCGAAAGTTAGCACCCGTTCGATCAAATCCATTTTCACCGAAACGTGTAAATCCTTTTTGAGCCCTTACGGTTTGCTCATGTTGATAGTCCCGACCTTTATCGGCGGAGGATTGCTTTCTTTGCTAATGCAGCGGCTTTCTATGGCCGATATCGGCTTTTTTATCCTCCAACCTGTTTTCATCACCTCGCTGGTGATGATGACCCTGACACAACAGAAAATCACGGGCAAAAGACTGCCATTTAAAAATCACATTCGGAACCTGATTGTGACTTTGTTTACTGGCCTTATTGCCACACTCTTGCTGGTATTTGTGCTTTGGTGCCTCAGCCTCTACATGCCGACAGCCAGCGCTGCCGCAAGTAATGCTCAAGTACCAGTACCGTTATCAACCCCTCCAGCCGTTCAGTCCCAGGGGTTCTTTTCATTGTTCCCAGTCTACTTCAACATGTACAGTCTGGTGACGTTCACGACCTTGCTCGTCCTGCCAATGATGATCATGTTCGTGGGGGCTGTAGTGTGTTGTGAAGGGGCGTTGTTCAGCAACTTCAAGGCCGTCGTCTTGGCCGTGTTCCGCAATGTCAGCATCATGATTGCCACTTCCATGCTATCCCTTGCCATGTTCGCACTGTGGTCGTACACGTCACTTAATAGTGACTGGCTGGTTTACACTGCGATCGTGCCCATTGCGCTAATCACTGCGGCTATCCATCGCATTGCCGTGCTGGCTTTACCCGTCGAAATGAAACCGTGAGGTTAACAATGAAAAGTTCTATCGCTATATTCATCGCGGTGCTCTCTCTGGGGTCTATTCCGGCTCAATCTGCACCTTTGCCGAAAGAATCCATAGGCGAAATTGCAGGCTCGCATGGCGCTGTACTCGCCGCAATCGCACAGTGCCGAGCCTACATTGAAAGCCCCAGTTCGCGCGGCAAAGAAATTGCCCGACAAATGCAGCGGGCGTTATCTAAAGCGCTAGGTGCTGAACAGGATTCTGATGAAAGGGCGCAGGCAATGACCGACTATATGCAGGAAACCGTTGAGAAATACACCGGCCAGCTAAAAACTCAGTTCGATGAGATCGGCGCAAGTTCAGATTTTCGTCGCGAGAAATGCGAGCAACTGATTGCCGGGAGCATTGCGCGTGCTGAACAAATAGACATCAAGCACGGGGTTAAATGATGATGTATGTGCTGATCGCGGCTGTCCTGATCTTGGTCCGTTTACTGTATGTTCAGGACAATAAAAACCGCGATTATCAATGGAAAATCACCAATGAAATGATAGTTAAGAGTGACGCTCTTAGTATCGTGATATCACCACATCACATTGGTGCGATGCCTGTATTGATCAGGGCATTGGTGAGAAGCCTTGAACACAACCGTGCTGCGGCCACGGCTTATCTACAACTTAATATTCCAATCAGCCCTGAAGCCAATGTCGCCGCATGTGAACTTCGATACGCGCAGGCCAGCGCTAAGCAAGCCCTATGTCGTGTCATCCTGTTGCTTACTGAATTGGAGAGGAAAGGGCAAATAGTTCGTCGGCTGGTGGACGATTTTCGAGCAACGGATTTGGATGCCGATGATGTCTTTACCGCTTTGGATGAACGCTACCCCTCTGATGAGCAACACACACCATTCATGCGTTTAAGCGATGTAATCCCAGGGCACTGGAACATAGGCGGTCAGCAATGAATAAGTTTCGCATTACCCATACATACGCCACCCGAAAAGATGATTTTTACGCAATAGAAACCATGATGAACTTGCACCAGGTGGATCTGGCTGTTGCTTACCTTCAGTTCATGCACTTCAACCTGCCGACCTTCAATTTCCTCAATGACGGGTTATGTGAATTGGATGTCATCGTGTTAATGCACCGTATATACGGCGCAAATATCATTACTGACCGCACTGCAATCAAGGCAGAGGTTGATCTCTATGTGAACTGGGAACATCAGTTAAGTCGCATTCATAAGACACTTCCTGAGTTACACGAGATAGCAAGGCCCGGCGTAAATGAAGGTATCCTGTTCCACCTGTGGGAAATGGGTAATCGGATCTTGCCGATGCTTAAGCAAACCAACCAGGCCTTGTACGATGAAGCCCTTCTTCAACTGCCACGTATTGATAGAGTGCTCAAAGGAACCTCTGTTGACCCCGCATGGGGCTGGGAATCTTTCGATGGCGAACGATGTGATGGTAATCTATATACCAAGCAGTCAACCCCTGACTTCCTTGTGAGGCTTTTTTGATGAATCGCCTAAGTGAGTTACCAAAAGGCGCTTTTTGGCCGCACTTGCTTGATGCTATTCGGCGCGATGTCTATGCCCAATTTGGTGGTGTTCTGGCCGTCCGGCAAGATGAAGTCAAGCGCGGCGTATCAACACCAGAGCTGGCTGCTACGCTGTTGAACGAGTACGCTTCCGGCCTTTGTATGTCTCTCGACATTGTCGGTGTGGAGCACGATTTACCACGAATGATGGCCGAGGCGGTCCGCAGTATCGACCCTAACTTCATGCTCAACACTACTCGCCGCTGGAAAGGTGCATCGATTATTTATACGGAACAGAAATGAACATTAAAAAATTGTTTGCCGTTAAAAAACCTTGCGCAAATTGTCCGTTCAGAACGACGGGAGGGATCCCGTTGACAGAGGGCCGTCTGGATGACATTAAGCGCACATTGCTTTCTTCTGATCAGGAGGTTTTTTTCTGCCACAAGACAACCTACCAGGGCGGTGCTGAAGACAGAGAGGAAGGGCAGTATCAGTCTTCAGGCCGTGAATCCTATTGTATGGGAGCAATGGCTTGGCTGTATGCAAATAACCAATTAAATCTTACAACCCGATTAGGTCTCCTTCTAGGCAACGTTGCCATTGACGAACTGGAAGTCGCCACAAAGGTCATTAATACCACTGCCCCATAAAAACTACCCTGTTGTGTAGGTTAAACCTGTAAGAATTGGCTATATGCTTTGAGCGTCCTAGCCAAAACAACCATCTCACAGGTTTAACGATGAATTTCTTACATCATGCATCTTCCGCACCGCTATGTAACAGCACTCAGCACGTCTTAGATAAACTAAACATGCATCACAGGGTTGTTCAAATGAGCGATTCCGATGGTGTAATGTCTCTATTCAGTGAACATCCCATTTCTAACAATGTCATCTATCACTCCCTGGGGGAGTGCTCAGACCCAGAGGCTGCATTTTTAAAACTCACGACTCAATTTCTTGAGCTTGAGCAGGCAGGAAAAACTGTTCTGAGCCTAATTCACTCAGACAATCTACCAGCAGTAGCCGCAGCGCTGAATGCCGGACTCAGTCCCAGTGGATTGATAGCGTTTAAAGATCCCAGGGGCGCTGATATCGATATTGTTGAACTGCATTATTCCAGCGCTAAATCTGGTCACGAATCCTTCACTCCATTCCCGCAAGAAGGCCTTACCGATGGCGTGGTAACGCTACGCATTTCAGCCCGACCCGATGGGCATCGTATGTTCCAAGACCACTACGACTCTGTCACTCGTTTTTGGTCTATCTATCCTGACATCCCATTCTCTCAGTTTGATAAAGACTGCCGTCTGGCAGGCCTATATTGGCTACTGGGGGAAAAAATGATGCTGTCTATTTTCGAAAATGAGACACAAGAATTAATTGGTCGGATCAGCCTTCGGCCTGTAGTGCCACCCAAGGTTGGTGATGTTGGCTACGGCGTTTTTTCAGGGTTCAGAGGAAAGGGGTATGCATCTCAGGCCCTGAAATTGCTTTCTGAGTGGCTGATGACTGATGGAGGATTTAATCGCCTTGAATTAGGAGTTAAACCCGAAAATGTGGCCTCCAAAAAAGTCGCGCTCAAGGCAGGCTATGTACATGAAGGAGTCAGTAAACACAGACTAATTAATCAAGATGGCACTTTCAGTGACCAACTAAGTTACGTCAAAACCAAACTCTGAAACACCAACCTTTCAACATAAGAGAATACCATGAAAGAAGATTTCCTTAGCTATATTGCATCGCGTGTAGATGGTGAGTGCGTTGTCAGGGCAAAACGGCTACCAGATAACGTCAGTGCTTTTCGACGTAGAAAAATTAAAGGCATTTTACGTCCAAACTCACTCATAGACCTCCAGCAAATAGTGATAGGTGCAAGTGAGTTTCCTAACACCCGGCTGCATCCTGTCAGCATTGGGTACAACTGGGGCCTGGGCTCTAGGGAGGATGTTGCGGACGGTAGCTACCTTGTTGAGTTACAAAAATTAAATGCAGTACGGAAAATTGATACAGACCAAGGCTGGGCAATTATTGAGCCTGGCGTGACCCAAGGCGAACTGTCTGAGCTGTTAATCGGCACCCAAAAAATGTTGAACATTACAGCATCTTCCGCTCACTCCAGCTTCCTCGGCAATGCCTTGGACAGAGGGGTGGGACTTCGTCATCAACGAACTGAAGACCTTGTCGGCATTGAAGTCCTGTTGCCGACGGGAAAAATCATCCGTGTTGGCTGGTGGCCCGGAAGTGTTGAAACGCCTATATACCCGCATGGTGTAGGCCCCTCATTAGTGCAGTTTTTTACGCAATCTAGTTTTGGTGTTGTTACGGCAGGGGTAATAAAACTACATACCCGCCCTGAAAGTACACATGTAGTCCGATTTAACTTCAGCCGAAAGTTGCTTTCACCAGCAATACAAACATTGAAGAAATGGGTGGCTAACGGCCTGAGTAGCGGCGTATTGAAGATCTATGACACCACGGCCAACTCAACCTATGGCGGTAGTGACGGATTATATACCGTTCACTTGTGTGTGGACGGTCTATCTGACGATGTCTCGCAACGAATCGGTTTGATTAAAAAATTGTGCGAATCTTCGCAGGTATTTACAAATGTGACATCGAATTCGGTAACTGAAGGTAATTATCCTGGGCCTGATGTGATCGCTAATTTGGTTGAAGCTGCCCATGTTGGCGATTCATCCCTAAATGACACTCTGCTTAGAAAAACGCTGGGAGCTAGACACGACAAAGTTGATACAGGTGGCACTGGCTGGATCTTTTTCCTTCCGTTGATTCCTTTCACTGCTGATGCGCTGGAAATGGCCTATCAGCTAATTGATGAAGTTCACAACGAAACCGGAGTTCTTTGCGGGGCTACGATCAACGCCCTTAGTGGTGATGTCATAGACCTGGTTGTCTCAATCGCTTTTAAGAAAAGCGAAAAAGAGTCGGCAGATTCATTGACCGCTTTAAGTAAATTACATGAAAAATTTACGGCGCAAGGATTTATCCCTTACCGGCTAGGTGTTGAACATGCCAAGTGGGCGGATCCAATTACTCCTGGTGTGGGTGAAAGAAGCTTTGTTCGTGAATTAAAGCAATTCATTGACCCCAATAACATTATCAGTAATGACAGATATTTATAGGTGATCGCAATGCACGCAATCTCATTCGAATCATTGTTACTTAATGCAAAAAAGCTGGCAAAGGAAGTTTCAGCTGAAGGTGGTGTACTTGAAGAACAGCGCCGACTACCTCCCCATATTGTTAACAAACTCAGGGAGATTGGCGTATTCAGGATGAATTTCCCATTAGGATGGGGAGGGCTGGAATTAACCTCACCTCAGCAAACCCAGGTTATCGAGCAACTGGCTATTGGTGATGCTGCTGTGGCTTGGTGTGCAATGATCGGCAGTGACTCAGGTATTTACTCAGGCTTTATAGATGAGCCTGTGGCGCGTGATATGTTCACCGTTGACTCGATTACGGCAGGCTGGATACATCCTCAAGGTAAAGCAGAGATAGTGCCTGGTGGATATCGTGTTTCCGGCCGCTGGCGGTTTGGCAGTGGCTTAAGTCATTGCGATATACTCAGCGCAGGGTGTTTCGTTTATCAGGATGGTAATCAGGTCGTTGATCGCCACGGAGCGCCAATTTGGCGGGTTATGATGGCAAAACCTGATGAGTACGAATTACACGATAACTGGCACACGACTGGTCTTGCCGGAAGTGGAAGTCGTGATTATGGTGCCAATAACATGTTCGTTCCCTACGAGCACAGTTTTAGTTTCAATGAGCCTTATCGCAAAGGGCCTTTACACGATGTTCCTGATGCTATCCTGCGCAACATGGCAGGAATACCACTCGGGATGGCGCGTGCTGCTCTGGACTATGCGATCAGCCTTGCTGAGCACAAATACGACCGCTCACTGTCGGTTTCGTGGAAAAAAAGTCCACGAGTGCAGGCGGTTCTTGCACGGTGTGAAATTGAGCTCTATAGCGCACGATGTGCCGTTTATTCATCACTGAATGAGCAATGGGATGGCCTTGTAGGTAAAGAGCCGCTGAGCAACGCTCACCGCATTACAGTTGCCCTGGCAAGGCAACAAGCATTCAAGGTTTCCCGTCAAATCATCTCAACCATTTATGACTTGGTGGGCGGTGCTTCGATATATAAAAACGAAACACCGATGGATAAATGGTTGCGCGACAGTTACACCATGAATCAGCACGCTGTTGCCAGTGAGTCTATTGTTCAGCAGTGTGGACAATTTCTACTAAACAACCATTCAAACAACCTGTTCATTTGATGTTTATTGGCTGGGTCATCCCCAGCCTTTAACGTGAGGCAAAAATGGTAACGGCAACTGTATCAAGCATGAGAGCTCTAAACTCTTACATCTATCGTGTAGTGATTCGACTTGAATCTGAACTAAATTATCAGCCCGGTCAATATGTTCAGGTTATTCTAAATTGCGGCCGATCTGGGTATTTTTCGATAGCTTCTCCCGAAAACTCAGGTGAGGTGATCGAGTTACATATCGCCGACACAAGGAAGCATGATAGTTTTCTCAAAAAACTAAAGGTCGGTGATGACGTTGTTGTTGCCGGGCCTATGGGGAACGCCTGGCTTCGTTCAGACAGCGGTAGGCCTGTCATCGTTCTGGCCTTTGGTTCTGGTTATTCTTATGCTCGCTCTATTTTACTCACTGAAGCAAATAAAGATTCGGAACGAAAGATAAGTTTTTACTGGGGTGTTCAGAATGAAAATGATTTTTATGAAAGAGATATTCTGGAGTCTCTACCTACGCGATTTACAGTGAATTTTCACCTGTTGAATCAAGCGCCAGGCTTCCCGGACATTATGAGTGCTTTGCTTGTGAAGTTATCAAATGCACATGCTTGCCTGGTGGATTACGATGTGTATTTGGTTGGTAAGCGGGATTACTGCTTGTTTGTTAGGGGCGAGATTTGTGAAAAACTCAGCGCGCTGCCCGAGCGGGTGTATGGTGACTCTTTCTGAAGCTATTTCTCCACTTAAAAATAGCCAGAAGTCTTTTTTAACGTAGTTATGGCTTGTCTCATATTGCTAGAATTCAATTTGGTTAGGATATTCTTAACGTGAAATTTTATAGTGTTCTCAGAAATTGATAGAGTCTGAGCGATCTCTTTGTAGGTTTTTCCATGTCCGGACAGTTGCAGCACCTGTAGTTCCCTGCTGCTAAGGATGTGTTGTTCTATTTCAGCCACTTCATTTTTTTTGGTTAACATCATCTCATGTAGGGTTATGATTTTTCTATATATATTATCATTTATTGGATGATGAGGTCGCTGGAGTTCGCTGGATGAATTGTCATTCCAAACACTAAAGGCCACTACGTTATCCATGTGGTCATGCAAAGGTATTGTGTATCCATTCAGTACACCAGGAATGGCATGGTCGGATATCTGAATATTTCTGACATCCTGATATGGTTTGCTACCAGCATCAGCCCAGTGAAAAGGCTGTATACTTTTTTTAGCACATGTCATGATAGGGTCTATGTGATGATATGATAGTTTTTCGTATCTAACCTGCCAGTGTGGTGGAAAGTTCGAGACGATTACGGAACCACCTTTTTTGCTTTTAGGCTGGACCGCATAGGAGAAGCCTTTGCATCCTAGCGCATCTGAAACCTTCAAAATTTGTTCAATAATATCAACGTCATCCAAGCTAAATAACCGTTTCACCGTAACCTCAGAGTACACAGCTATGACTACTCTTAGGATACCCGTCGTTCATTCAAAAATCATCATGATCTATGATAATGAAAGAATTCGTTACTTCTGAAAATTGATTTTTTTAGAATATTCAATTCTAATAAAATGTTCCTAAAAATATTTTGTTAGGTTAAAGTTCCGCGAGAATTTCAATTATGAATAAAAATAAATTTCAACTATGTGACATTTCAGACCAGATCCTATTGTCATTAAATGCAAAACCTCCGCGTAGAATCAGTCTAACCCAACAAGTTGAAAATCGTCTAAAATGCGCCTTAATTCTGGGGTTTCTTGCTCCAGGCCAAAAGATGATCACCAAGGAAATTGCAGAATCTTTAAACATGAGCATTACTCCTGTAAGAGAAGCACTGGTAAGGCTTTCTTCGTATGGAGCGTTACATGTTTCACCTTCCCACGCTTTTTTGGTTCCGGATATTCATCCTGATCGACTTATTGAATTGATGGGCATACGGAAGATGCTAGAACTACCCGCCATCACTCGTTCAATAAATATCATGTCTGACGAAGCGCTTAATTCACTGGTGGAATTGACGCTCGAACTCGAAGCGGCACACTTGTCGGGGGACATTAAAACCGCCGTTCAATTGCATTGGGCGTTGAGACTGCGGATGTTTACGCTTTCTGATTCCCCTGAGCTTATGGCGTTGATTACACAGCTTTGGGTAAGTGTGGGGCCTAGCTTCCACTTCCTCTATGAAACAACTTCCTTAGAGGAATGGCCTAAATATTATTATCCTTTGCGCGATGCTCTTATCAACAGAAATGCAGATCTTATAATTAAGATATTTACGAACTCCATCGACAGTGGTATGAAATTGTATATGGATATTCACGGGGAAGGTTGAGGTGATGCGGTTACTTGAATTCATTCATTACATGTACCGCAACCAAAAAAATAAGCTGCTCATCGCAATATTTATAATCGCCTTAATCATAGTCCGACTTGTTAGTCTGGGTGTTGATGCTACGACATTGCTTGGCTTCATACTTGGCCTTGCCTTTTTAATGTTAATGGGCAGGCAAAAGGCCGTAAGGACAATCGTTATATTGGTTGGTATGCCTTGTATTTTACTCGCTACCATCGCAGGCTATCACCCCCCAGAAGGATATCAGAGCAGCATTTCAGGCTTTGTCGCGGGTGGGTTTATCATGCTTCTGTATCGCGAGTATATTCTTTACCGGAATACCATCACAAAATAGCAACTAGACAATCATTCGCACCTGAATAATAATACTGTATATATTTACAGTTATTCAAAAGGTGGCGTTATGCAATTTTCATTATGTGAATTACCAGCGGGGATAAAACTGCCTTTTTTCGAGGCGCTCATTCCCGCAGGCTTTCCCTCCCCAGCCGCTGATTACGCCAAAAAAAACATAGACTTAAACGAATTATTAATAACACACCCGGCGGGAACCTATTTTTTGAGGGTATCAGGTACATCAATGATCGACGCCAATATTAGCGATGGTGACATTGTTATCGTAGACAGTAGCCTACAGGCGCATGACGGAAACATTATCATCGCTTCCATAGATGGCGAATTTACTATCAAAAAACTCCAAAAAACGCCGTATCCAGCACTTATCCCGATGAACCCAAGTTTTTCTCCAATTCCTATAGCTGATTGGGCTGAGTTCACCGTCTTTGGGGTTGTGACCTACGTTATTCACAAAACGTTATGATGTTTGCTCACTGCGACATTAACAGTTTTTATTGTTCGTGCGAGTCTGCTTTTAACCCGCGCCTCCAGGGCTTACCTATTGTTGTTCTGGCAAATAATGACCATATCGTAATCTCACGTTCAAAGGAGGCAAAGGCGCTGGGTATTAAAATGGGGGCTCTGTACTTTGAAAATGCAAATTTCTTTAAAAAAAACAATGTTCAAGTCTTCTCTTCAAATTACACCTTGTACCAGGATGTATCAGACAGAACTATGTCTGTGTTATCCACTTTTGCAGATGTCATGGAAGTATACTCAATAGACGAGGCCTTTCTGATCGTGCCAGAAAGTAAAAGGTTAGGGGGGTACGAGGAATTTGGCCGGGCCATCCAAAAAGACATTTTGCAAATTGCACATGTTCCTATTGGCGTTGGTTTTGGTCCGACAAAAACACTCGCCAAGCTGGCTAATCATGCGGCAAAGCGCTGGAGCAAAACCGGGGGCGTAGTCGAATTAAGCCAAAAAACCAGACAAAGAAAATTGATGTCATTATTACCGGTTGATGAGATTTGGGGGGTGGGTCGTCGCATTTCTGCCAAGCTGCGTATGATGGGCATTAATACCGCGTTAGAGTTGGCTGATGCTAATATCGCTACGATCCGAAAAACCTTCGGCGTTGTCGTTGAAAGGACGGTTCGTGAGCTCAACGGTGAGTCCTGTATTGAAATAGAAGAAGTGCGAAAAGTTAAAGAGCAAATTATTTCCTCGAAATCTTTTGGCAAAAAAGTTCAATGCTATGACGAAATGCACCAGGCAATTTGTTCCTATGCAGAGAGAGCGAGTGAGAAATTGAGGGCTGAAAAGCAACTGTGTGGCGTCGTCAGTGTATTCCTTGGCACAAGCCATTATTCGCCAGGCCCTTTGTATAGCAATCGGGCTACTGAGCGTCTGGTGTACGCTAGCGCAGACACAAGAGATATCATTAATGCCGCAGTTAAAGCTCTGGGGGCAATTTGGAGGGAAGGGTATCAATACCACCGAGCAGGCGTGATGCTGTCTGATTTTTCCGGTTCAAATGTTACTCAGTTCGACCTTTTTTCCACCGCCAAACCTTTTAAAAGAAGTGAAGAGTTGATGGCTCTATTGGATAACATGAATCGATCTGGAAAATTCAATATTGGCTTTGCTGGAAAAGGATGTGACCCATCCTGGGGAATGACGCGCGGCATGCTGTCTCCGGAATATACAACAAACGTCAATGACCTCCCGATTGCGAAGGTGCGTTGATCGTCAGGAAGGCATTGAAAAGGGTGCTTGCATCACCGAACATGGCAAAAGAAAGAGAAATGTGGGGGAGATAACTCCCCCACAAGACTACTCGTTACAGGAAAGAGTAGCTTGAACCACTGTATTTCCGCTGCTTACACTCAAAGAGCAAAGCCTATCTCGCATTAGCAGAGAGAAACACAAAACCGTAATACATACGGCAATCAGCCTAATAAGGGCAAACTTGGTCATTCCTCTTGACTCCTTTTGTTAAAGGAGGCAGAATCAAATTGCTACGTTTGGAGACTGCCTCGAATTATTGTCATATATAATTCGGGGCTTTCGTCTTTTTGGAACTTGCAAATGCTCGAACCAAAATGATTCAAGCACCCAAATCCATAATAACAGACTTTTACTTCCCACAAACATCTGATCTCATTAATCATCAGTATGACGAATGACCTCACCATCTGCATCTTCACCAGACGGGATATATAAATTTGGAATAATAAAACGGCGGTCCAGTTCTGGCTCTATCTCTGGCGCTTTACTTGTGGTTGCAATGACTATATTTGCAGGTAACAATGGATGCTTTTGAGATATGTATTCCTTTGCGTAACCGACGACTGCGGGATGGTAATCTAAACCAAATCCAGAGAAATTATCAGCCAAAAAATTTGCCCACGGCTTGCCTAAGCCTGGTAATTCTTTGGATTGATTGGAAGTAAATCTGCTAGTGCCTTTTAGGAGGGAATAAACAAAAGCAGCTGGTAAAGCAAACGAACCAACTGAGTGTTCCGGGTCTCCTCCATTAGCACTTGAAGTAAGGCTTACGTCGTATAGTAATATGTTGCTTCCCCATGAGTGGTGTACTATCCTGCCCAATTGATTGAAGTCAAAAGCTGAGTATCCTGTAGGTTCTTGTCTTTCATTTAAATACATTTTTTTTGCTTCGTAGTAAATTACCCCCTCGATGGTCACCTCATTAGATAAGATTACTTTAATAAAAAAAAGTACGTCCCCTGAAGCTGTCTCAGCCTTGCCTTTTTGCTTATATGACTCCCAAACAGTAGATTGGTTTTGCGATTTCCATTTCAATTGCTTCCCTAAGCTACCAATGGCATTCAATGCGTTCGTTGTTATCTGATTTTCATCCCAAGAACCATTTTTATCGGTTCGTAGTGCATTAGCTAAGACATCCTTAATAGATTTATCAGCTTCAATGATCCAGTCGTTTTTGTTTAATTCCGTCATTTAATATCCATATAAAAGTAGGTTAAAAGTGTAAGCTCATTGCTGTGCTTTGCTGTCTAGCGTTGCGTAATAGCCCGCGCCAGGCAGTGTCTCGGAAAGCTTGCGGTAATGAGCTAATCTCTCACGGAAATATTCTCTCAGGTGCTCTGGCTGCTCCTGTTCAACTTGAACATCAAGCACTTGCTTATTTAGTCGCTCTTTATAAGCAACGGCTGAAGCAGCAAGGTCAACATTAACCTTGTCCATTTCTTCTTTAGATAATTCCGCTAAGTTGTGTCCCATGTCGTGCCTTTAATTTAACGTCTAATCCATCGATCATAATATGGTTAAAGTATAAGTCTATGCACATTGAAAGATAACAAGATGCGTTGGCTCTCATTTTCATCTTTCAATTCCATTTCTGACACTTTGAGGTTCGAAATCTCCTCAGGAAACCCAATTGTTAAAATTGTTAACGCGATACATATAATGAGGATTATGTTAAATAAGCCATTGATTTATAAAGGCATTTCGCGATTATAATTTTATGCGTTCCTGCCCTACTCGTCTACTTGCAGGTTAATGCAAAATTACACAATGTTGAGTCACTTCAAAAAAAAGAGAGCAAACGCTCTCTTCTTTTCTTATTATCGAGTAGATATCAGATTAGTTAAACCACTCTGGATTCCTGGCTTTATCCATCACAAAAATCTGTTCAGTGCTCTGCATGACATCGTTCGGTGTCAGCATTAACTCATCGTGGCGCACGATAAATGGCCGAAGTCTCACTAGGCCATTTTTCTGGCTATAGATATTCATGACTGCGTGCATGCGTTCGCCGGGTGAAA
Source organism: Providencia sp. PROV076 (assembly GCF_028483405.1). NCBI lineage: Bacteria > Pseudomonadati > Pseudomonadota > Gammaproteobacteria > Enterobacterales > Morganellaceae > Providencia > Providencia sp. PROV076. Next base: position 55,397 of record NZ_JAMPRR010000024.1, read on the forward strand.
TCAAAGTGAGCCATTGGCGATAAGCGCCAGTGTTTTTGATGTAATTCACTAACGCAAAGCTGAGCGCGCCAGCATGCTTTTGCGATAATGCTTTTTTCCTACTTTTTTTAATGAGCTGAGCTATTGCCTCCACATGAGCCCCAATGGGCACATCAAGGTTTGTGCGCGCTGAATCAAAGTCCCGCTGTCCAATGGTCACCAAATGCACCTGATCATCTCGGTAGTCCCGCAGATAAAAAACATGGGAGGTAAACGGTGTTGAGTGAATGTGGTCTCCCAACTGCCAGCCAAATGCATTTAAGTTCGCGGCGGAAATCTGTTTATCAATTATTGCAGTCATTCTGAGCTCCTTCTGTACGTTAATACAGAAATGGTAAGCCCGCCCAGTCGCCTGACGAAATCACTTAACCGAGATCATGCGTAATAATTCAAGAAACAATGTCTGGCTTTTGAAATGCCCAATTAGCCAAGAAAGGCATTTATCCAAAGAGGATAAACCAATTTTGTCACAAAGGTTGGATGAAACGGCTAGTTTTATCGGCGCTTTTCAGTTGTGCGCACCATCGAGTGATTTGTTAAATTCTGGTTAATTTGTGCCCACATTGCACATAGGTCATTCATGCTGCATAAACGCGACCCACGGTGGTAAAAATGCAAATTATACTGAGCAAATATATACTTGCTGTAAGCAATGGAAAAATCGTGACAATTTTATCACGCATTTTCGCTTCAAATGTTCATTCGTGGTTTATGCATTTTTTGACCAAAAAAAGACTTCCATCTAATTCTGAAGAATGTATGATTTAAATCAATGCAAACGAATGTGAAGCATTGTATGTCTGGGTGGGGATCCAGTGTGGGGGGTGACTTTTAACGAGTCACCCCCTTTTTTACGGCTTAAACCTCACTCATATTCCATTAGTTTTTATGCATAAATATGCAATTACTAACACGCTGTTAATTGTACCGAAAAGGACAGCAAAACAGGGTGCTTTTCCGTTGACCCTTATTTGGCAAAATCTATACCCTACAGGGAAAAGGTAAGGATTTGATTGACTGGAAAAACAATGAGCGAGAGCAACGAAGCAAAAAGTTACAAGCACATACAATTAATGCAGCGCATTACGAAAATGTCCACGGCTGAAGATTGGGAAAGTGCCCGTACTGAATGGTCATTACAGCAAGTTTTTCGGGCGCAGATAGCTGACCAGTGCTTGTGCGGCCATCAGCCAATCATAAAAATCTGCGTTATCAAAAATAAAACGAACAACAAGGCTGCAAGAGTTGGGAACTGCTGCGTCAATAAATTCATGGCTCTGGGTTCGGATGGCATTTTCAATGCAATTGATCGGATATCAAAAGACGGTACGAAAGCAGCCAGTCGAAAATTGCTTGAAATGGCATTGGCTCAATCCGTGATTACCCCCTGGGAATTTGAGTTTTACCTGAGCAACATCGACAAGCGGAAGCTAACGCAGAAACAACTGAAAACGCGTGAGTCTATCAATGCCAAATTAGCAGACATGGGTGAAGAAAGTCGTGCGCTGGTCTACGGTGCAAGTCACATCCAAACCGCATTCAATCAGAATGTCATCAACCAGTGGGAAAAGGACTTCGCATTGCGGACCTTTCCTATGAAAAAATTAACGGTCAAACAGCACGCGATACGAGCTAACATCCAAACCAAAATGATGCAGGCCGGGATTTCCAAAGCGCTACCGGAAACCACCGCAGAAGCGCAGGCCCTCGCAAAGGTTAGTGCCACCCCCTTCTGTGTCATTTCAGATCCTGAACAACTGGTAGTCAAATTGGCCGAGGCACGGGAAAAGGGCTATATCTCCGCCTGGGAAAAAGACATTTTTGAACGCAAGCATAACACTAAGGGATTCAGCACAATCGCTGAGCGTGCGGCAATCCTGCGTGTCAGAGCGGCTATACAGCGTCTGTTGAATGAGGGCTAATCCGTGAGCCCACATCACCTAACCATTCCACCAGCCCGACCTTCATTAACCGAGATTGCCCAGAAGGCAAGAATTATACTCGACGGGTTACTAGCACACTGCAATGTTTCCTCAACCAAGGGAACCTGTCTATATGCCAGTTTGATGCTGGCCGCAATGTTAACCCGAGGCGGCTATCCGACACGGATCCGTGGAGGTGATGGGTACGCTGACGGAGGGTTATACACATCATCATCTCAGCACGGCCATTATTGGTGTGAAGCAACTGCGGATAATGCTGACTTTATTGTTGACCTGACTGCGGATCAGTTTGGATTTGAGGTCGTGGTTATAAAGCGAGCAAATGCAACTGATTGGCCGAGATACATCCCCGGCTGCCAGGCAACCGTTGACCTGCACGTTAGCTTAAATCTAGAGGGCTAATCCAATGATGCCTTTGAAATTTAAATCAAGCTTTTTGATCGCCATTTTATCCACAAATTCTGTACATAACCCTGTGCAAAATAGGTCACAAAATTTCGATAGTGACTTGCCCTCGGTTAAAATATCAGCACTGTAGTAATCAAATAGGACCTCAACATGACTCAAGAGAACATCGCGTGGTCGATTACTGACGAACTCAAGCTTGTGAAGGGGCTGAAGGATAACTACTCTTTTACAGCCTTATCGTCAGTCATCGGTAAGGATGTGGAAGAAATTCAACGCAAGTGTATCGCGATGGATTTGTACATTGCCACTTGTGAAAACATTGATGACCTCAGCCAGATAACCCTGGTGCCAAATCACCAGGTCGGTATTGCTTGCTTGGGTAAAACTATGTCCGGCATTTATCGCAATCTGACCGAGATGGGATGGGCTCCACAGGTATGGCGTGGAGAGCAATCACTGCGGTCGCCTGAGTGGTGGACATCACGCCCTGCTCTTGCGTTTCGTTATAACGACGATGCTGACGCGCCTGCTCGCCGAACAGTTCACTTGCTCAATAACGGTAAGCCTTGGACTCCAGAGGATGTGGGCATGATGCTGACAGCTCTGTCTCAGCGCCCCAGTAAGGATGCACTAACGCAGGTACTGATGCGCAGCATGTCTAATATTATTCAACAGCTCTCTATCATGGGTTTGGTTCGTGTCGGAACTGCTGAAGACTCAGGGGAGGCCAAGGTCTGGATGTGCGCAACTATCCAGCCACGAGTGCTGTCGAAAATGCGTTATTTTGACGTGCTACCTATGTTGCACAATGGCTGGCTCATTGATGGTTTGCAATTAACAGCCCCAACCTGGTGGTCTGACGCAACCCAGATCACCGACCTGATTCCAGGCTCCTGGCCGCTGAAAGCTTCAGTCACAGAAGCCGATACACCAGTTCGGTGTAATGAGCACATGATGGCCGCTGCAACCTTGTTGAAAGCAGTGAATGCCAAACGACAGGCTATTGATACCGCAGCACCTCAACCCCCTCCTCTGGCTGAAAAAAACGCCACCCCCGCAGCTTCGACACCACCTACATCCACTGAAAAGCGCCAGCCAGCACCTGCTCGTGAAAAAACGCGCAACGGTAAATTATGGTTCGCTGGCAACTATAAATTCCTATTCACTTTACTTGGGGAGCATCATTCGCCAGACGTGATAGCCAAAAAAATGGATCGGACAGCAGGTGCAATCAGCTCACGCATTCAACTCATCGGCCTGACACGTTACATTAAAAGTGAGATTGAAGGTGAGAAAGGAACGGTCTGTATTGTCGATGAAGTTTCCATTGACACGCTACGCAAACAACCTGACTTTGTTAAAGATCAGCTGATAGGTGCTGGCTGGAAAGAGAAAGGAAACTTCCTATACTCACCTGACTGGTGGCTCAAATACCCCCACCAGCTGGGATGATCCAACAAGAAAAGGCAACCACATGGTTGCCTTTTTATTACCGACGTGTCAGTAAAGCTCTCCTGACGTTAGCAACAACACATCACCGACGATCGGCCCTTCCAGGCAAACATGTTCCTCCAGCAAAGTGGTGGCTCGTTGATTCAAACCCAGCTCGCTGTGTTTCGCGTCTTCATTCATGAGAACACGATCATAGACCACACCATTCAACGTGATGCCCTGACTTAGCTGAGAAAACTCAGGGTACCCTTTCAGAACGCTTTGAACGAATACAGGGTCAAGAAGCCCTTGCTCATCAGCCTTGGTGACTGTGGTATCACTCTGGCCGGTTCCTGCTCGGATAATCAATGCCATTAAAACCTCTGCGTTGGTAAGAGCCTTAATTATCTCATGGCACTGTATGGAGCCAGATTTTTTTCCCCCTCGTTTCGCTCTCCTTTTCTGTGTTTTTGTCAGAATGCCCGTGTTTAAATTGGGAACTGCCTACGCTGCCCGAAAGCGTTAAACGCCAGCCGGGTATGGACCCATTTTGACTGGAGAAGAAAAATGCCTAAGCTCGACTTGTTTGATGTGCTGATGATTGGTGGTGGAGTTGCCTTACTGGCTGGTCACTACATTTGGTCAAAATTCTTTAAGAAGCCGGATGATGAGGGAAAGGATTACGCCGAACCTCCGGCTATTATGTCAGCGGCCTCTCAAGCAGAAGAGGAAAACGATCACAACAAGCACTACCATTAATCAAAAGCCCCGGCAAAACCGGGGCTCTTCGTTTCTATGAATTGTGGTTCACGGCTGCGTTCTCAGTTGCTTCAGCAAACGCAGATTTCTATTTGCGAATCCAGACAACGTGATGAGTATCATTGTCATCACAAGTAAAGCACAGTTCAGTATTCGTGATATTCCTGCGATTTCAGCCGACTCCTGATACTTCACTTCAATGCTTGGTTTGGCATCATTAACAATGCTTGGCTCAAGTCGCTGGGCCAATTCATATAATCGATATGCCAACTCGCTATCCACAAAATAATTATCCCTCAAAATGCGAACACTGAGGGCTGCGACTCGGCTCGCTTTATCCAGAAGCTTGTTAGCTTCCTTCTCGTCAGAAGTGTTCTGCGCGGCCACAGCCAGAGCCTGAACCAATGCCACGCTTATGGACATCGCACGACGAGCGTCACCCGCAGCATAGCCTGAACGTATTTCACCTTCAAAAGCGGTAACCGCATTTGTATCATTGCTCCCCTTTTCCATCGCATCCTTCAGGATAAGGCCAACCCCTGGGTATTCTGTCGTGATCGCGCTCAGTAATTCATTAACCTCACCGGCAGGAATAAGTATTTCAGTCCGTACCGAAGTGGCGCTAGGTAACGATTTTGGTTCATCATGCGTCAGGATTATTGTTGAAAAAATGACACCGGCGACAGGCGCAATGATGATGAGGTACGATGCTTCTGACTGCATTATCGCAATCCCTACCACGACAACGGCCAATGCAACTAAAAATGGAATACTATACGAAAGGTATTTTTCAATAACCCCGCCGATTGTGACAAATCCCCCTTCTATCGACGCCCCTGAACCGAGAGACAAATTAACAGGTTTATTGATCGCCATAGCATGGAGTGTATCCAGTTCAAACTGTTGCATCCAACTGAATATCCAGACGAAACCCGCAAGCAGCAACAGGATGCAACCCGTCAAAAACAATCGATTTCGCTTGTGTTGAATACGTTTTTCAGTCGAGACAATATCTGGTTCTGTCTTAACCATTCCCCCCTCCGGACACTAAACGTTAAATGAGATGGCCGAATAACTCGGCCTATGATGTAACTGCTAAATTATTCCGCCAGTTCCAAAAGCAGTTCACGGCGGTGCTTCTGCCAGGCGTCTGTACGTTCAGATAGGCGAGCGTAGTGGCCTTCGCTTTCACGTTGGATCCGTTTAATCTCGCGCGCGGCACCGCCGATGGTGTTTGAAATGTGCTCCAATGTTGACTCATCATACACCGGGCGATGTCCTTCCCGTGCAATTCGGATGGAGCTCTCGCTGACCAAGTCTGCCTGGTGTCTCGCCTGCGCATTAACGACATCGCCCACTGCCTGAACCAGCTTTGAACGGTTGTTACTTTGTGTGGCCTGATCCACCAGCAAGTGAGCGCGTTTGGCAGATGGGAGTGTTACACGCTTGATGGTTTCAAACTGGTCAAGCATGTTGAGGTTATTTCGCTGCATCATTCGGATCATGGTCAAATCCTCAAAGCATTTCTGCTGCGTCATGATGATATCTACTTTGCGTTTTTTCAGTACGGCCAGCTGGTGGTCGATATTACTGACTTCCAAAGCAAGCAAATTGTTTTCTGGGTCGCTCTTCAATGCCTTGCGGCGCTGTTTCAGGGTGGCTTCAATATGCTCTATCGCGAAACCTGCGGCCACAATATTAATGCCCGACTCATGCACTTCGGCCAGCACTTCCTCATACAAAATGTCGAGGTTATTGTTGTGACCAATGAGATCAGTCGAGATGCTGGTGATGTCTTCCGTCAGTAAGCTGACTTGGTTTTTAACGTTGTCAAAACGGTCATTCGCCCGATGAGCGAGTCGAAGTGCGCGCGTCGCGTAGTACCCGAGCACTGGGATTTTCAGTAACAGCTGCTGCACCTTGCCAGGCTGTACAGACGTACTGATATCGCGAGCAAGTTCAACGATTTCATTCAGCCGCTTGCCGTCCTTGCCTTGGTTATAGACATGAACGTTTTCCAACAGCTTATCCAGATAGGCACCATCGGGTGATTTGCTGCGGCCAAAGTTATGTGCGCTCCTTGGATCGCCCAGCACAAGGGTGTTTGCGACGGCAGCGACCTGATCGCGCTGAGCTGGGGTGACGGCAAACTTTTCAGACTCTTTGTTCAAAATAATCTGATCAGCGGTGACAGTGATTGTGTTGGTCATATCAGCTACCCTTTTTAACGTTATCGTTGCGTTTGTTTACCAACGTTCGAAAACGCTGTTCGACTTGCGGATCTATCTCGATATTGGCCGCTCCACTTCGCAGTTGTTTTATTTGGTGATGCCAGATAGGGATTGCACTTTTCACAACCGCATCCAGAAGGTCTACCTCTGTTGCGGCAGAGTGCAGCAACATCCCTACCTGAACCTTATTCATTTCTGAAGAGGCTTTGGTGACTTCCAGATTAAGGATGCGTTGAGCTAAGCGGGTCAGTCCGTACTCCAACTGATCTGATAGCCCCTCCCCACTTTCACGATATTGGGCTATAAATGCCCGGCCTTCTTGGATGTAAGCGTCCAAAGCTTCAATGTCACGCGTATAGATTTGCTCAAGCGCCAACAAGATATGCACGCCTTTTTGCGCCTGCTCCAGTATCAATGGGGCTTGTGCCACCAGCCGATCGACACGACGACAATTCATGGTGAACTCAATCATGCGTGTTTCTTTTGACCCCGTCAGGGCATCCCAGATGCGGGACAGGAATCCCGTCTTGCGCTTGAAGTACACCGCAGGGTCACAAGCCTCAAGGTGCTTTACCAAGAGTGCGCTTGTTTCGCTGATTTTCGTATCTTCAGATCCCGATTTCATGGCTTCTTCCAGCGTCATTTTGTTACCGTTGAAATCAAGGATGTCATCGGAATGGGACAGTAATTTGGGACCAAAGCTAACAACGCCTATCGCGTCATTGACGAACGCGGGTAATTGCCGAGCAATCAGGCTGGTGGACATGCGCACTCCTAAAGAACAATAGAATCTACCTTCAAGCTATCACGACAAATTTGCTGACAAAGAAAATGAGGTCAATTTTTATCAGTAATAAGCCCCCTTTTTTTCGTCTTCGTTTTGTCGATGAAAAAACTCAGTCACCGGTTAGGTGTTCGGTATCCTGTCCGCATCCATAAACAGGAGGAAGCTATGCTCCGATTCGTACCATTGATGATCTTGACTGGCCGCCTACGGCTCAACCGCGTATTCACGTTACTGACTGACGGTGCTGTTTCTGTTGCCTTTTGGTTCTGTTTATCGGGGGAATTAACTTGGATTGTCCCAGTCGGTTTGCTGGCTCTTTTCTTACTGGTTTTTGCGGTGATCGGGTATCGCTGTTATTACCTGCCGGTAAAAACGAATCGGGTAATCCGTGTACGCTTTAGTCGTGATGACCAATTCGTCAACTTGTCCCTCATAATCATGGAAGGAGGCGAAGAAATAGAGTATCCATTGGCCGTAAAAATGGCGCAAGGTAGCGCATATCACTTCTACCTGTTGTCAATTTACATACGCCTGGCTGATTCACTCACTCGTTACGCGCGTTCTTTGAAGGCGGTGCATTCATGAATGGGCTCGGTATTTTATTTGTCGGGCTGGTGGCAGTTTTGGGCCGAGATGTCATCAAACGCCGAAAACCGCAACCCTGGCTTGTGATCGCCCTTGCCTTGTCCGTGACGTTGTTTGTCAGTGATCGGTGGATAGGCTCAATCTACAGCGTCCCTACGGGCTCCATGCAGCCCACCTATAAAGTAGGTGACTATGTTACGGCGGTCAGGCTGGGGGAATTGCTGGACGATGGCCGATTAATGCGCGGCGATGTAGCTGTGTTCAAGGCTCCTTCAGTACCTCGCACGCTTTATACAAAGCGCATTATCGGCATTCCCGGTGATGTGGTTGAATTTGACACAGACAAAACGTATCGAGTCAATGGTAGGGTACTGGGGCAAAAAACCGAAGAAAAAGGTGGTTTCCTTGTGTTCTCGGCCTGTGATGAGCGCACTGGTAAACCGTACAGATTTGTGATCGATACACACGCTGCTTATGTACCAACAAAAGGTCGCTGGGTTATTCCTGAAGGCTATTACTTTATGGCCGGGGACAACCGTGATCACTCATGGGATAGTCGTTACTGGGAAAACCCACCTGGCACACCAAAGCCTTTGCGAGGATTGGTCCCGCATGACCGGATTCATGCCCGTGTCATACACACATTGTTCAATTTTAATCCGTTCAACAATTACGATGCGCTCGACGTACAAATGGCAGTGATCCGCCAAGGTGCAGATGGTGCGCGAAAATGATGATTGAAATCTTCTACCAGACAAAATCACCTGAAATGGTGGCTGAATTCGCTCGTGCCGTAGAAGCCTACAATGAGTGGAGAGCTCAGACTCTGGCTGTCTGTGAACGGCTTGGGTTCATCAACTTTTCAGGACCAGACTTCTGCGTACCTGAATATTTTTTCCGCTCACGTTATGAACACATCCAAAAAGTGACCGGCTTTAAGTTGGCCGGGGATGATTCCCTTTTGGCTGAGACTGATCACATTCCCTATGCCTTGCGTCATGACAACCCTGCTGGTGAGGCTGTCTCTCGTGAGCTAATGCAATTAGCTGTAAATGCTTTGACTGCGCTAGGTGTTGATTGTGCGCTATACGGTGAGCCTGGTGCAATGGGATATCAACGCGCTATCTGCATGATGCTGGGCATTAATCAGCGCGTCACGGCAGGGGCTGTCATTGGTTTTTCCCAAATATGGGCAATATCTGACGAGCAAGGAAACTTCTCTCTCGTTTGCTCCATTCCCGTGAATGCCCGTGAAGATACCATGACCTATGAACTACCGGATATGCCTGAAGGCTGGGAGGATATATCGGCTCAGCAGGTAATCCACTTATTCAATAACCACAATTCCATCGTCATGAAGGAGTAATGCAATGAAATATCTGTCAGTTTTGATGGTTCTAATCCTTGGGGGGTGCGCTAACGTCGGGCCGGGAAAGCCGATGCCTGTGACACCTCTGTCAGCCCCAGCGCAACAGAAAGCGCCGAGCAAAGAGGTGACGACGGATCCAGTGACGGAGCTGGATGCACTACAAGTCTTATTTAACGAAGGGCTCGCTGAGGATGCTCAGTATGAAAGCGCCCGATTTATTGAGGGGAGCAACCAAACCATGATTATCGCGTCTGTCCTAAATGTCCCCTGCCAAATGGTTTTTCGGTTTGTTGAAGCAACGAACGGGGATTTTTGGATCCCCAACCAAATCGCATGCGATAACCAGGATGCTATGGCTGGGTACGTGCCTGCGGCCGAAACTGGAGTGATTTCGTCAGCGGATCTGCCGATGATAAACTCGGCACATTCAAATGACTAAGCTACTTTGTTGAGGTTTATATGGTTTTGCGTGTGGTGAACTACGTTTTAATGTTAATGATAGCTGGTGTTTATGCCCTGGCTGTATATGCCAGTAAGAATGAGGCCGAGCTCTTCCACATTATCGGTGTTGGAAACATGGCTTTGTTCTGTGCCGCTGTATTTTTGCTGGCCCGCAAAGAAATTTACTACATCTGGGCAACGTATGTCTTATCACTAGTGGTTTACTATGCTGTCATTTCACCATACCTACCTCTCATCCCTGAAATTGTCGTTTACGGCACGCCATCCGTAGTGGGGTTGATTGCCGTTTACGACATCGTGATTCTAAATTCCAATGAGCTGTCGGTGAGGGCCAAGGCTCGCCGGGCTTGGCCTAAAAAACGAAAATAGGTGCAGTAAATGTCGAAAGGAAAGAAACGTCAGGTTACACCCGAAAAGGCAATGCGGATCCGCTTCTATGGTATGTCGGGCCTGATTATAGTGCTCAATACGATTTTTGCGGGGAGCTCGAAAATTCAGCTGATTTCCTTTCTGCTGACGTTGTCCATTTTCCTGTTTTTCACGTTCTCTGGGCGGGTTGTTGTCGGAACGTGGTTCAGAAAAGAAAATTGGCGCACTTTAAATGCCCCTCAGACCACATTGCTATTTCGTGTCTATATCGGGCTTCCAATCGCGGCAATCACGGTCCTTCTCTATGCTTATGGGTATCAAGGTGCCATCAGCCAGGCGATTGTCGATGTGTTGTTCCCGCCCGGTGAGAAGGTTGAAGACAAAATGGTCTCTGTCATGAACCTGCTCCATGCCAAACTACCGCTGCTAGTGGGTGCTTTCCTTTTCTATATCGGCTTGTGTTTCTTTGTTGGGACGGTCGTTAAATATCTTCAGTTATCGGCTTCAGGGCGTGCGCTTGGCAAGCTAAAAGGAGTCGTCAATGCACGTCAGGTCTTAGAGCGAATGACGTGGGATCAGTTCGAAAAAGTGGTTTGCAAGTTCTTCGAAACTAAAGGCTATCGCGCCCGTGTTACTCAGGCTGGCGCTGACGGTGGTGTGGATGTTGAGCTTCAGGGTTTCGGCCACCGGGAAATGGTGCAATGCAAACACTGGAAAACAAACCGTGTCGGTGTTGCTATTGTCCGCGAAATTTACGGTGTGGTGCTCGCAGACGGCTTTCACCGTGGATTCATTATTACGTCAGGCCTGTTTACCGATGAAGCATGGAAGTTCGCTCAACGCGAAAATGTGAAAGGAAAGGTTATTTTACTCGACGGTACACAACTGATCGAAATGATTAAAGGGAATGGAGAGTTAGAACAGAATCCCCCTAAGTCCCAAGCAACCACTCAATCCATTGATGCGAAAGAGCCGTTGTGCCCGGTATGCGGCGGAAAGATGGTTCTTCGAAAATCTGGCAAGTCAGCATTCTTTGGTTGCTCCCTATTCCCAGACTGTCGTGGTACCCGCGAACTGTAGTCGTTCACCTTTTCTTTCATGGAGCGCCGTTTAGTCGGCGTTCTTTTTTTATATCCACTCCATCTGAAAAGGGAAGCAAAACGCAGACCTTTTCGCCCTTCTGAATTTCGGCAGCGGAAGCAATGCCGTTATAATCACCAAGCAATCCAACCAGGCAGTGAGGGTAACACTGTTGGTCATGGGCTCCGTTCTGCGGGGTTTGTTAAATAGGCTGAACTGCGACGGGGTAAACATAACGAACGTTGCAGTGATCGGTAATGTGCATGAATGAATTTGAGGGGAAATAGATGACTGAGAAACGCGGCACTGGCGCTGAATACGGTCAGGAAATTTTGCGTGAACGCTCTGCGGAAGCGGACACGCCTGAACCAACGAAGAAAGTATCGAAGAAGACGGTGCTTTCCGTGATCGTAGCGGCCATTATCGCAGGGGGTGCGATGACGGCTGTTATTTTAACGAGCGATAAAACTCCGGCTGAGAAAGTCGAAGCTATGTCGGTTAATATCGGTAACGACGGTGTTGCGCTGACTGATAAAGTCAAAGAGGACATTGAGAACAGCGGCACTCAAGCTCATGAGTCTGAACTGACTAATGCCGAAGCCGTAACAACTGATAGCAAAAACGAGCCGCAAACGCCCGCGTTGGAAATTGCCGAACTGAAGAAGAACAGTTTGCCTGAAACTAAAACTCCGGTTGAAGCCGAAGTGGTTGAGCCTGTTATGCCTACGGCAGAAATCCTTCCGGCTGAAGATGTCGTTAAGGCAGAGCAATCTGCTCCAATTGCGGCCAGCAATGAGCGGGAGTATGACCCGGCCAAGTTTGGGATCGCTGAGGAAAATTCACCTGAAGCCGACGTTTCCCCTTCACTGGGCGGTGACGTAAAAGCGGCCCCAGTGGCTGAAGAGCAAGCGAAGGCTGAACTGCCAGCGCCTGAGCCAGTACCAACTCCTGTACCAACTCAGGCGGCTGAGCCTGCACCAGCAGGCTCACCAGAACCTATCCGACCGGAGCGCGTTGAGCTCCCCGCTACTAATCAGTTCGCTCAACCTATGACGATGACGGGTTCGGATCTGAACTACACAGGTTCGGCGTTGAAAGTTGAGTATAAAGCTCAACAACAGGATACCGTTTATCTCTACAGCACGTTTGCTGCCAAAATCTTCCTGCTACCAACGGATAAGGGTGAGAACATAAGTGCCTACCTGTCAGACGAGAAAGGTTGGCAACTGAAATTGCTGCCTGGCGGTATTCTCCGTGTCCAGCGCAGTGAAAATAAGGCCTCCTGGTCGCAAGCAACGGATCTGTTTATCGTTGCAGGCAAGCGAACCTATTCACTGATTCTCCAAGGTGTTGGTGAGCCGGGCCAGCGGACTGACTCCCTTCGTTACATTTCGGCGGAGCCTGAACAAAAGCCGAAATCAAAAAAGTAAGATCAATGGGACAGGCGTATCCTTGATACGCCTTTTTTATCGGAGTAAATATGATAAGCCCTCTTATTGATGGAATCCGTCTCATTGCGACAAGCTACTGTATCAGCATTCCTCACGCCGAATGGACACCACAACATTCATACCTAGTTTGTCGTGCGCTTCTTCAGCGGGGTGTTTTCGGTGGTAAGGCAATGTTGGGAACTCGGCTAACGCGACATAAAGAGGCGGTTAACGATGGTGATCACGGCGTTTTTTCAATATCTCATACGCAGTATGGCTGGTTAGTCCTGGAGGATGGCACCATTCTTGACCCGGTTGGTTGCCTGCAAAATACCGATGACAGTGGTGAGCCACAGTACCGTATTGAGTATGATTCGGCCTGCTATATTGACGGCATCGACCCTATGACCTGCGATCGAAGTGAGTTACCAAAGCACTTCAGTGAAGATGAAATTTATCGAGTTAAGCGCGGCGTAATGCGTGAGATTTGTTCCCGCGCGCTGGGCTATACGTTGCAGGTTGAAGGCTTAACAATGGCAGAGGTGGTGTTTCTTCTGAATCAGCCGCTAAGTGTGTTTGGTGGGCACTCCCGCATGCTCTATGAGCACTTTATGGGGTTGGGTCTGAGTCGTGTGATGCCTATTTCCAAGGTGAATGTCATCAACCCTACCCTGGCGAAAAAGCTATGGGAGGTGTTCTTTGTCGATACTAACGAGAGCGAGCTCACCGCCATTTTGCGTTGAACAAAAAAACCACTCGATATATAGAGTGGTTTTCAGTTCGCTAACTTGACACTTCCAACTTAATAGCTCATCTCCGGCTCGGTCCCGCCTGCCCAACGGCGTTCCCAATGCTCCAGATAAACCTCAGCCACTTCTGGTAAATTATACAACACGATCGCATTTTCACTGTTTCGCTTATTCGCACTATCGCTGTAGTTGAAAGATCCAGTTTCCACCGTTTGCCGGTCAACCACGATGAACTTGTCGTGCATGATGGCATATCGCCCGTTGGTTCGGATTGGGATCTTAGCCAGTCTTACCGTATTCATCGCTGATATAGAGTGCTTGCTCTTATTGCCTTTCTCATCCACCACAATCTTGACATCAATACCACGCTTCTTTGCTGCCACCAGCTCTTTCACGATATCTCTCGATGTAAAGGAATATGCGGCCAGGCGGAGCTCTGACTTTGCCGAGCGGATAGCATTGATGATCGCCTTCTGGGCTGACCCTTCTGGCGAGAAGCCAATTACGATTTGCGTTTGGTGGTTTATCTGCGCGCCTTTCTGTGCGCGTGGAGGGATTTGTTCGCTTTGTTCTTGGCTACTACCCAGACCGTTAAGCAGATCGTCAAATTTAAACGCGAATGCGTTTTGGGCTGATAACGAGAGAGTGAAAGCCAAGGAACTGACCAAAAGCTTTTTCTTGAGATCCATGAGTCACCATTTTAGAAGTTTGTAATTGCACTAACCATTACAACACAGGGAAAACAAGCAACAAAACGTTTAGCCATGCGATTTGTTCACCTTTTTTCTACATGCAGAAAACTCAATAAATCAGATTTTTATCCATTACATCTAACCATTTCCCTTTTTGCATCAAAAAGTCACCTTATTTCTCATGTTTCAAGGTATTTCTGTCAGGCTTTTTTAATGAATCAGGTATTCGGTATCTGTATATTTATCTGCGTTCCCTGCTGAAACCCGTTAAATAGTCAGGTGAACATCCAAAAACTGAAATTTAACTCAAGAAAGGATGTTAACGATGAAAACTATCTCCGCCCGTAACCTGAAATCTGTTCTGGCTGCTTCCGCTGTTCTGGCTCTGGGCGTGACCGCCGTTTACGCGAAAGGTACCGAGCAAACTGGTTTTAGCGAAGTGTGGGCCACAATCACTTCCTACATGCAGGGTTCTCTGGGCCGCGTGCTGGTGGGTCTGATCGTCATCGTCGGCGTTGCTGCTGCGGTTGTTCGCCAGTCCCTGATGACCTTCGCGGTCGCTGTTGGTGCGGCCATCGGCCTGTACTACGCGCCGGATATCATCAACGGCATGATGACTTCCACCAGCGCCGTAACGACCGCCCTGCCAGCTGGCATCTAATTCAGCGGCTACGGCCAGCATCAAGAAAACCCGACTTCGGTCGGGTTTTTGCTTTGTAGCGCAAATTACAGCGAGCTTTGTAGGTCTGCGACAAATGGCTTAATATCACGTTCAAACACTTCAGAAATGACTTCTGATACTGCTTTTACCCTAGCGAGTTCAGCGGCATCTTTATGTACGACTTTCCACACTTCATATTTTTTCTTTCTGGCCTTATCCGGCCATATTCGAATTAACTCAGGATACCGTTGCTCTTGGTAGCATGGCAGTTCCCCTAAAGCCATTCCCGAACGCACAAAGGTTGTGAGTAAGAAGCTTGATGTCAGCCTGGCTACAACCCGCGCATCTCGGCGAGATTCACCTACCATCGTATCAGGTACAGGGCTGCTGAATTTATTGTCGTATAAAGCGATATCATGGTTAGCAAGGTGCTGGCCGAGTTCTGGTGGGCCAAACTTATCAAGGTATGTCTGGGTTGCGTATAGGCCGACATCCCAGCTCCCTAGCCTTTTAGCAATTAGATCTGGTGCCGCAGGTCTTTGGATTCGCACGGCAATTTCAGCTTCACCACGCGACATATCTGCCATCTGTGCGCCAAGTTTCATGGTGACATTAATATTGGGGTAGCGATCTCTCAATATCTTAACTGCTGACATTAGGAATTCGACTGCAAGCCTGTCTGTAGTAGCTATTGATACGTCACCGGAGAATTCACCATTAGATCCTTCACTCAAGCGCAGAAAGGAAACAGAGTTACGCTCCATTTCCTGGGCGATACCTAACACTCTTTCTGCCACTTCAGTAGGAACTAATCCATCTGGCGTGCGGTAAAACAGTTTAGCACCGAGTTGTTTTTCTAAATTTGTTAGCCTTCGACTTACCGTGGTCTGATCCATCGACAAACGAATCGATGCCCCCCTCAAGGAATTGGTTCGAAAAGCAGCAAGGAAAACTTTGACGTCGTCCCATCCCGATAAATACATGCATCCTCCCCATGCAAAATTGCAGCCTAGGATTGTATTTTTGCAATTTACTTTTTTGAAGTAAACAAAAAGGGAGGCGCATTAAAAATGCAACCTCCCTTTTTGGTCTGAAATGCTGGTGATTAGATAATTTGACCAACCCACAAAAAATACCACAAAGAAGCATAGCCAAGCACCCAGGCCCCTACTAAAGCACGAAATCGGCGCTGATATGCACTACGTGTTTTATGCTTGAACATCTGCTGGGCGATGATGCAACCCGGCCAACCACCGAGAAAGGCCAGCGCATCAAGCGTTAATTCCTCTACTCGCGGGCCTCTCTCGATAGCCTGTTGCTTGTCCTTACGATACACGTAAATCGAAATGAGGCTCCAGGCAATCATCCACAGCACCGAGTATGCGTAAAACATCATTTATTCCTCTCATCAATATTCGTGGAGAGATAATCCCGAAGGTTTGTCATCGCAAGCGTAGTGCGATCTTCCACTTCCTCAGCTGTATCAAAGAACTTCGCCAGTTTACGATTGGCCTTTCTTAGTGCTTTTGTTGCTATATCCTGCTGCACCAGAAACGCCTCACTGCGCTGCTCATCCAGACTTTGAATGGTTAGTTCGTTTAACTGCATTGTGGCATCCTGCACGGCCTTTTGCAGTTGCTTTTTCTTTTGTGCCTGCCGGTCAGACTCACGAAGGGCGCGCGTGCTCTTCATATACAGCGTGCGTAACGTTTTAACAAGGCTATCTGGGCTAATGGGCTCGCTATTTAAGGGTTCTTCATCGGGATTCTTCATGCACTTATGGCCTGTTGTTGTGGGGATTTCTAAACCGGTAACCACTACCGAGTTTTACGATAATACCTCCCCAAATTTATCGTCTCTATGAGACACCGAATGAATCCACTAGTCAGCCTTTTTTGTCCCCGATCCGCTCTCCTTTTTTGTGCCAACTCGGTTGTATAAATCGTACCATTTATGTCCATTTCAACCGACAGGAAGGCTCATGGCAGCAACTGACGAGCAACAGAGGATTATCGACTACAAGGCTGAGCCCGGATCGATGGTTTGCGTGCAGGCCTATGCAGGCTCGGGCAAAACATTCACACTAAAGGTCTATGCCGACACGCATAAAGACAAGAAGATGCTTTACTTGGTCTTCAATAAGTCTATCCGTGAAGAGGCGGAGAAAAAATTCCCTAAAAACGTGGAGTGCAAAACCTCTCATGCGCTGGCCGCTGCACGCTTTAAGCATTATCGCCATAAAACAAAGTTGAATATTCAGGTTAAAGAGTACCGCGATCTGATGGAGGAAGAGGATTGGCGCGTGGTCAAACTGGCTATCAATGGCCTTTCACACTTTATGAACTCAGCTGACTATGAAATTAACACGACCCACGTATTAAAAGATCTCGGCAACATTGACAAAATCCCACCTTCACGCGTGGATTCGGCATTGCGCGCAGCGCGTCGGATCTGGAAGCAACAAATCGATCAGGAATCTGACGTGCCTTGCACGAATAACACGTTACTGAAGCTTTATCAGATGTCTAACCCTGCATTGGATTCGGTCTATGACATTATCCTGTTCGATGAAGCTCAGGACGCCAACCCCGTGACACTCGATATTGTGCTCAATAACAAGTGTGCGAAGTTATTTGTCGGCGATAAGCATCAAATGATTAACCGCTGGCGTGGTGCAGAGAATGCGCTGGACGTTGTTGAAGAAAAAGGCGCGTCAGTCCTCAGGCTGACAAAGTCTTTCCGCTTTGGCCCAATGGTTGCAGCTCTTGCCAATGTGGTCTTATCCATGATTGGCGAAACCCACCCACTTGTAGGGTTGGGTAAGCTGGATGAAGTTTGTCAGCCTCATGAAATCGCCGAACATGGCTTCCATGCTGTTATCTCACGAACGTACATGGGAGTCATTTCTTCTGCCTATGAGGCTATCCTGATGGGGAAGCGTGTCATGTGGAATGGTGGTATCGGTAAGTACAATCTGGGGGAGTTGCTTGATCTTCACGCCATGAAAACAAGTAACTATGAAGCTATTAAAAACCCTCGGGTGCTGACAGATTACGGTAACTGGGCCAACTTCCAGGAGATTGCCGAAACGACCAAAGACACGAACATGATGCGGGCTATCAGGTTGATGGAAAACTACGTTGATATCCCCGGCATGGTCGATACGATGCGCCTGAATGAGGCTCGTACCCACAAAGATGCTGATCTTATTATCACCACGGCTCACACATCCAAGGGCATGGAATGGGATAACGTTATCCTCAATGATGATTACCCAAGCATTATTGAAGCTTTGATGATGAAGAAATCGAAACAAAGCATTATTGATGAGATGAACCTGCTTTATGTCGCGATTACCCGCACACAGAGCCGCATCAACATTAATGGCTCAATGATGGAGCTGCTGGAACAATATAACCATAGGCGAGAACGAAACGAATCCATCATTATCGTGTAAAGAAAAGGCCCGTAATGGGCCTTTATTCAATAAGACTAAGGTCTTGATCGGATGATATCTTTTCTGCCTTCACTATTGGTTTTATTAATATCTATCTCTGGGAATTTATTTTTTAAATTCTCTATTAAAGAAGCCAATTCCATTTGCAATGACATTGAAAGCGAGCCAATAACATCCCAAGCCATCTGAGCATCGCTGCTTTCGTACCTTTTTCTCCCTGGAAATATATAATCAAGTCCATTCTGGTGATGATCATAAAAAAACTGACCAGCTTCAACTAATTGACTCCAGTTTTCATAAATATTGTTCAGTATTTTGAAAGTTGTAGTGTCATACAAATAAAATGCACTTGACTTGAATATCGCTCTAAATGATTCCCAGCAGGTTGAGCCATCAAAATACATTATGTTAGGCAATGCCTCAAAATAATAATCAAGTATATTTGTATCGAGATAATTCATTAAACCGGTCAGGGTATTAATATCACTCTGGCGCTTGATTTTTTCTGTTATGGCTGGGTCAGATTCATTAGGGTATGCAGGGTTATTAGAGGTGATCAATTCAATGGCGAATATAAGTAACTTTTCTAGGTTTTTCTTTCCGTCATCTCTATTCGAATTATATAGTGAAACCCTCTGCTTATTGATGTCAAATGGTAGGTCTTTGGGGCCATGCCCTTCGCTACTATTCAACAAAGTAATTATTCGCCCCCAACCTATTTTTGCAACTGCAAAACCCAGTTCAAACATAACGTTAGGATTTGGAAATTCATTTTTAGGTGTCCCATTTTGAGGTATCACTGTCACATCGCTAATCACGATTTGTGATGCCGATATTTTAGCCAATATAGTTGCTAAAATGTCAGGACTTCCTGATGAGTAATCCGTGGCTTGATCCCATTCATATATGAATGTTGATTGTTTTTCATTCAGATGCGTCACTGCTTTTGTTAAAGCATCACGAATATAGAACCTATTTTTGCGTTCGTCATAGCTTGATTGCCAAGAATAGAAAATCTTGACTTTTTCCTTTTCGCCTTCCATTCATTCCACTTATAATTAATGTTTTAATGACTAATTATATCAACATTTAAGACGATTTGAGACGGAAGATTTTAATAACCTTTAGAATAAATCAATGGCTTTTCTGGGATACTCAATGAACATTAAAAAATGCCCGGCGAAACCGGGCATCAACATTTATTTTTTGGCCTGTGCCGGTGCGGGAGCTTTCTCTAAACCACCTTTCACCATTCGCTCAATGACGTCAACGAAGCCTGCGAATGGTCTCGCGCCGACAATGCTTTCACGTTCACCGGTTTTGTTGTCGATCACGATGGTAGTTGGCGTCCCGTTTACGCCGTCTTTGGTACCGGCATCCATATCACGCTTGATGCGCTGGATGATTTTCGGATCCTGCATACAGGTGTCAAACGCTGCTTTATCCAGCTCAAACAATGCAGGGATGCCTGCGCTGTCTTCAAAGCCTTTGCCATTGCCCTGCGTGTGCTCAAACCAGTAGTTGGTCGCACCCCAGAAGCCTTTCGGTCCTTTTTGCTCTGCCACGCACTCTGCTGTCATTGCCGCTTTGGTTGCCATTGGCTCATGAAAAGCCAGGTTGAAGTGACGCCATTCCCAGTTCACCGCGCCATTATTGGCCGTATCGACCAGATATTTCGGCGTCTTATGGAACTGCTTACAGAACGGACATTCCAGGTCTTCATAATTCACCAGCGTGAATCGTGCGTCCGGATTACCGTAGATGTAGCGCCCGTCTTTGTTGACACTGACCTGTTCCCAGCCTTTGTATAGTTCAGCGCGTTTCTCTGCCAGCTTATCTTCCTCCAAACCGGCTAACGCAGCTTGTACCGCCGACTTAACATCACCGTTAGCACCAACGCCACCACCACCGGATTTAGCCAACTGCGCAAAGTGCCCCTCAACACTTGCGGATATGCTTTTGCTAAAGTTTTCGACTTCAACCACCTGCGATTGAAGCGCGTTAAGTTTGGTCTTGATGGCGCTCGTTTGCACGGCAGTGTAAAGACTTGCGCCCATTGACACAGCAATCATCACGCCAATTGCAATTGGCCCAACGACTTGAATTTTATTGACTTGCTTGGACATTATTTTCTTACCCCACTTAAGAATTAATTAGTCACTTAAAATTTGGTGAACTGGTTATCGACATACATCTTGAGTCGATACTGACGCAGTTCTTCCGGTTCGCCACGGGTCAGCACGTCAATTTCATGCTGGCTCAGACGGTAACCTGGTGTAGAGCAATAACGCTCTTTAATTTGCAGGTACTCGCCACGTTTGGCAGTTTGCTTATTGTTCGGCAGCATGAACGAATTTTCATCGCAGAACCTGGGTGACTGAGTAAATGTCCCGCGCGGGCCGTTAGCATAGGCACTGCTGGATACACTGGTCAGTAAAATCTGGGTGTCCAGATCGTGTGCAACATACCGCTTACCCGTTTGGTCATGAACGGCATATGGGCTCACAAGCGTATGCTCATAGCCTGGGTGGCGCAGTGCAGCACCGCCACGTTCAGTGCTGTAGTAAGACTCTGAAAACTCATAGCCTTCAGGGTAAGTCGCCTTGACCACCGTCACCTGCGTTTCATCAACATAGGTGCGTTCAGGGGCCTTTGGTTCATCCGCTGCACACCCGGTCAAGGTGGCTATGACTAAGGTTGCCAACAATGGCAATGCGAAACGTTTACGGGTTTTCATCACTTCTTCTCCGGTTAGAAAGCACAGACATTATCCTTTTTTTTAAAATTGCCAGTTACCGTTTTAGCCGACAAAACGATGGCCTTTTCGTTCCTGCACACCCCCAGTCATGGGTTATCGTACTTGCACTACAACGGAGAGCTTTAAATGCTGAAGATCATCAAAACGCTGTTTGGCAAAAAAAATGAGGAACAGAGCGAGATTAACATCCCCCTGGAGACCCTCGAAGAAATCGACTCTATGCGCGACGGTGTGGATTCAATGGTTGTACGGGGTGACATTTTGCGCTACCCGCCTGCCGAAATTGGTTTTCCAGCACTGATACCGGGAAGCTACATTCTGCGTGAAAAGCAGACCGATATGATCCAGGCCATTAAACGCGAACTGAATATCCGAGATAGCGAATTTGAGCAGCTGATGATGCCGATGCTTGATAGCTTTGCGAACTTCGTGCAGCTGTTCCCTGCATCGGAACACCACCACCACCGAGCGCAGAGTGGACTGATGCGCCATTCTCTTGAAGTATGTTTCCAGAGCATCCGTAAAGCCAAAAACATTGAATTCGATTCGATGGAAATGCCCGTGGTGAAATCCAGCCGCATGTTGGCCTGGCGTCTTGCGATTGCGACAGCGGGCCTTCTGCATGACATTGGCAAGCCGTTTACCGATTACGAAGTCTGGGACAAATCCGGCACCTATCACTGGCCTCCGGGGCGCACCCCGATCCATGAATGGGCAAAAGCCAATAAAATTGAACGTTACTTCCTCGTTTGGAAGAGCTCGCGCCACCAGCAGCACCACTCCAGCACCACCGCCATGATGATGATGATCATGCCGCAAATCCTGCATGAGTTCCTGCTGAGCGAAGGCAACGACATCTATAACGAGCTGACTCGGGCAATGGCCGTGAGTACCGTTCGCCTGGATGCCACTGAAGAAAACGCCCCTGAAATGAAAAACAAGATCCTTAAAATTGTGAAGGAATCTGACGTTATTTCTGTCCGCCACGACCTGCAACGCTACGGCGGTGATGCGGTACGTGCAACGCAATCGGGTGTGCCTGCGGTCCAACGCATCGTAGATGCCATGCGCCACCTACTTAAGAAAGGAGTGTGGCAACCCAACAAACCCGGCAACCCGATTTGGGTCACCACCTATGGCGTGTTTATCGTTTGGGGTACTGCGGTCAAAGACATCACCAACACCGTGAAGAAGTCCGGTGCAGTGATCCCGCAGTCGGCCAACAGTCTGGCTGATCTGATGATGAGCTACAAATTGTGCATTCCGAACGTAAATAAAAACGAAGATACCGCATATTGGCGAATTGCCCCACACATCATGAATGACCGCGATTCGCGTAACAGTAAAGAGCCGAAAGTAGCGCTGAGTTGCCTGCGTCTAATCTCTCCGGACGTTCTGTTTGTGGACACAATGGAGCCGCTGCCTATTTCCTCCCGTATCCGAATTGAGAGCGAATGGCGTGAATTCCAGACCAGTAAAGGGAAAAACATCCCTGTGCTGAAAGAAAGTCGTCCTTTCGTGGGGAATAAAGAGCCGCGTGAAAACAGCATTCCGGCTGACGTCGATCCTGAAATCCTGAAAGGTGGCACTCTGCTGCCGGATGAGAATGACAATCCGCTGGATAATATGTTTGGAGCCTCGAATCCGGTGACCTCTGATAACGCCCACGAGCTACTGCATCACTTGAATCTTCTGTCTGATGCTGACTACGAAAAAGTGAATGCCCGTCAGGACGCGAAAGCCAAAGCACAAGCGGAATTGGCTAATCAAAAACCAGGGGTAGCATTCCAGACTCCAATTGAACAAAGTCAGCCTGTTAAAACCTCTTCGCCCGAAGCAAAAATAGCCAAAGTTGGGCCACAACAACGGAGCCTGAAAGACGTTTTGAGCAAGCAAGATACCTCTGCCGAAATGCCCCCTCCAATCATGTCGGAGCCAGAGCATTATCAGGAGCCAGAGTTTGACCGTGAAACCTTATCTTTGTGGGAGACTCTCAAAAACCACGCTGTCGCTGATGGGTATCAAAATGACGAACAGAATCTGGTTGAGAAAAAACCGGCTATCGACCCTATGTCTGATGCAAGAGCAAAAATCCAACGCGTACAGGACGAAGTGGACAATGGGAATTTTACGCCAGTGACCCCGGAAAATGATTTTGGCTACAACAAGAATAACGAGGTGGCATTTGGTACCGAACAACTGACTGCACTGCACCAAGACCAAAGCCCATTGTTCCGCAATGCCTCAGATCTTGCCAAGGACAAACTCGCGTCCTACGTGGCCGCGAATCAGTCTGCCCTTTTCCATGAAAGCGGCCACTGCTGCATCATCCTGGAGAACGGGGTTGAGGACTCACTCTTCGAACCGATGCGGGATGCAGATTGGATCTGGTATCCGTTTATGGAGGCTCCTTGCGAGTATTACACCCATCGTTCGCAAATGTGTTTCTACTTGCGTAAAGAGCTCAATACTGACATCGACCAGCTTTCAGGTCACCGTTATCGTGCCAGCCTAAGTCCGTTTGACCTGACCGACATCAGTGTGGATATGACCGAAGTCTATCGCGCCATTGCCACCAAAGGGGCAAATAAAACTGCGTTCAATGGCGACCCAGTGATCGCCTTGTCCTCGCTGCAAAAACGCCGTATTGCACAAGATCTGAACATCAACGCAAATCAGTTCCAACAGGTACTGATCGATAATTTCGACTACGTGACCCGTACTGGTGTCGATTACATCCTCGTTAACAGCAATATTCAAAATTTCATGGTGAATGATAATGAGTGAGTGGAGTTATAACATGCGCTGGCGTCCCAACTTTGAGGCGCTGGAAATTGCAGGCTGGGGTGTGGGGATTGCTGCCTCACTGGCGGTCAATGCCGCATTCAATATGCCTGCGGTTCCTTGTTATTTGGCTGTTGCGGTACAAGCGGCCTATGCGGCTCGTTCCGTACCTTCCGCATGGGATATTTACAAGCATAAGAGCCGGTTAAAGCGAAAGCCTAACGTTCTGAAAATGGAGTTGGAATCCGTTATTGATGTCATGATGAAATTCCCCGACAGCTACCTGCTGGGGTATGGTTTTGAATGGGGTCAACCTGAAGGTCAGTTAGCCTCCGAACTCATCAAGCGCGACATCAAAAAGTTCGTTAGCAAGGTGCCAGAAAACTTCATGGGTTTGGGTTGGATCCATGCGCTTGGTGAAAAGCAACAATGGATACGAGTCGCTGAAGATCTGCTGTCATTGCATACCCTGGTGACCGGTACAACCGGTTCAGGTAAAACAACATACTATAAGTTGCTCATCCTTCAGGCAGCACTGAAGAAACAACCGCTCATTCTCATCGACCCGAAAAACGATGAAGAGTTGGCTGACTGGATGGAAATGTGTCTGCGTTTGGTGAACCGCGAAGATAAATTCAACTACATGTCGCTGGCGCACCCGGAGAAATCCGCGCGCATTTCTCCGATCACCAACTACACTCGTGCAGGTGAAGTAGCTAACCGTATTACATCCGTTATCCAGCGTGCCGATGGCACCAGTGACCCGTTCGTATCGTTCGGTATCATGTCCTTAACCACAGTCGTAGAACTGATGAAAATCTGCGAATTGAAACCCACGCTCAAGAACGTGAAAACCCAGTTGGGGTCGGATGTATCATCTCT
The DNA here is from genome assembly GCF_028483405.1 of Providencia sp. PROV076. Classification (NCBI taxonomy): domain Bacteria; kingdom Pseudomonadati; phylum Pseudomonadota; class Gammaproteobacteria; order Enterobacterales; family Morganellaceae; genus Providencia; species Providencia sp. PROV076. The sequence continues at coordinate 80,273 of NZ_JAMPRR010000024.1, forward strand.
GGCTGATCTCATCATCAAATCAGTGACCAAAATTGGCCGTCAGGTGCTCGGTGAAGATGACTTTGACCGTATTTTCGCCATGCGCATGGATCGTTATGCAAACAAAGCGAAGGGGCCAAAGGAAATCGCTGATATTTGCGCCGAAATTTACCGCAACGACATCAAAGCAAACCGCAGCTTCCCAAGCATTGAAGCAGGGCTGGATATGCTCGGCCACCAGCGTGAGCACTTCCAGAAGATGATCCTCAACGTGATGCCTATCCTCAGCCAGCTGACTCAGGGTTTCATGGCTGAATTACTATCCCCGGACAGTGACGATGAATCCCAGTTGAATGACTTCCGCCCTATCTCCAACGTGCGCGACATCATCACAACCGGAGGCATGCTGTACATGGGGCTAGACTCCTTAGCGGATGCAGAAACTGGTTCGGCGGTGGGCTCTATCTTCTTGTCAGACATCACCAGTGTGTCAGCGGACGTGTACAACTTTATGAAACCACGCGGGGATGACCTGGCCCCAGTGATGGTTCTTATCGACGAAGCTGCTGAGGTCATTAACGATCAAGTGATCAAGATGTTGAACAAAACCCGTGGCGCGGGCTTCCGCCTATTTATTTCATCTCAGTCCACCAGCGACTTTGAGGCGCGCCTGGGGTCTGAAGCCAAGATGAAACAAATCGTCACCAACACCAACCACTTTACTGCGTTGCGTACCCCCGATCCTGATGCGCAAGAGGCCGTCATGAAGCGTGTACCAATGACCAAGTTCAAGTATGTCATGCGCGGGCATGGCTCCAGTGCTGGTGCTGACCCTGAAATGATCTCTGGTTCGGTCAGTGAACGCATTATGGAAGAAGAAGGCGAGTTGTTCCCTTCTCCGTTGCTGGGCTGGTTACCAAACCTTGAATTTATGGCAATTAACCAGGCGAACAAAATCGTCAAAGGTAAAGTGCCCATCATTATGTCACCGAAGGGAGATAAGGCCTTCAACCAGGCCAGTAAGAAAGCCCTGAAGTTCCTCAAACTGTACGAGAAGAAAGTTCGGGGTGAGAAGTCGCGTATTCGTGTTGGGGGTAAAAAGTCATGATCAAAATGAAAACCTATTTTTTACGTAAAGAAGATTGCAACGCGTATGACAGCTTAACGCTGGTGTGGCCGTGTGTTGAGCCTATTACGCAATCACTCATCTCCTTACTGCCTAGCACCCTGACTAAGGGGCTGGTGGCCGATGCGGTGCAGTCCTCGGTGATGGCATATAACCAACAGGTTGATTGCCCTCTAAATGACTGGGAACGCCTGGCGGTTTATTTCATTACGTTGGCTAATTTCGTCACCGAGCACCTTGGCGGAAAAATAGGGTTCAACGAGCTGGCAACTACAAGTCAGTTACCCCGCAGGCTGAATAGCGAGCTCATTAATGCGGTGGCGGATAAACTCGCATTAAGGATCTTACATGCTTGACCAATTAACCGAAGAGAAATGGCCCCAGACGATAAAGATGATTATCATCTTCAGTACGGCAATACTGTTCGTCATTTCCATGTTTTTCCCGGCCTCGTATTTTTACGAGAACGTGAAAAAAGAAGTTGCCTGGGGCCAGCGATTGATCGGCGATACGGATTTCACACCAGTGATCTCGGACGTCAACAAAAACTACCGTTCATTCTTTGTAAATACTGGAGTGGATGGCTTCTTGCGTGACTTCTATGAGCTCGATTCATCCGATATGGCAAATCAAGGTGGTCCACTTTTCCTTTTCGCTTCCATCTTCCGAAACATGGCCGAAAACCTGAATTACTGGTTTTATATGATCGTGTATCGATTGACCCTGAATATATACTGGCTTCCGTACATGCTTGTGGTCACACTTCCCTCTCTCTTTGCTGGGATCATGCGCTGGAACGCTAAGCGATACACGTTTGCCTATTCGTCACCGTTTCTTAACCGCCGCAGCATGGTGCTGATTGGTTGGGGGATTTACAGTATTTTGCTGTCACTGTTTGTCCCTCTGCCAGTACCGCCGATGATTGGTGCCCTCATCATGATTGTGATGATCCCAATAGGCAGTTCGTTGCTCATCAGTAACCTTCCAAAACGCATCTAAATTCCTCCCCCGAAAAGCACCGCGTTTTGCGGTGCTTTTCATTATCAGCGCCAAAACCGGAATGGTAAATTATCCCCCGAGGTGAACTATGAATGAACTGAAGCACGTCTATCTGTCCGGACTCTTGTGTATTGCCTTTTCAGTCTGTCTGGGCGCGGGTGTTCTGCTTACTGATAAGTCTGAGCAGATCCACGAGTTGAATACGGTCCTCCACAAGTCCAGCTACTTAACCGACCGGGACAAGATGGACCGTGAAATGGCTGAAGTATTGTTGCCACGGCTACAAGCCCAGCAGGAAGAAATGAAAAAACGCGGGGCAATAAAGAAACCTGACATGGTTTACGTCCCTGAACAATTACAGCAATCCCGAGGTTATTAATGGCTAAGCGTACAGGTTTGAAAAGCGTCATTTATGGCATTCCATTGGCTGTCATGATCGCCACTTCGGGGTTCGTCGCCTACACGTTGGATAAACAAACGCGCCTGCTTAACGACTTGGCCGTTGTCGCTGATATGCAGCGCAATGTCATCAGTAATCGGGGGGATTTGGAAGCAGCGTTCGACCGTTATATTGCGGCCTCTGGGCTAAAAGTCAACGAACAGTCTAAAGGGGCAAATTCGATTGGCTTCAGTACCGGTAAAAAACCGTCTGAGTCTTACGCGCCGTCTACAGATAGTGAGCGTATTTACGGCAATCCTGACGCACAGTTTTACGTCATTGAGTATTCCGATTTTGAATGCCCGTACTGCAAAACCCATTTCCCGCAAATGATGGATCTGGTGGATTCCTCGTCCGGCAATATCGCGATGGTGTTCAAGCACGTTCCGGTACACGGCCAGGCATCACGCACCGAATCTCTCGCCTCTGAATGTGCCGCAGAGCAAGGTGGAAATCCGGCATTTTATAAGATGGCACGGGCTATTTTTGCGGATACCCGCTCCGACGGTCACGGTATGGCAACGCCATTGGACAAATTGGCTGAAAACAATGGGCTGGATGGGCAGCGCATTATTGAGTGCGTTAACGCCGCTCGCCCAAGCGCAAAAATTGCGGAAGATGTGAAAGAGGCCGCGCGACTCAATATTCAACAAACGCCTGCAAACATCGTGGTGTACGGCGATAAATCGGCAATGGTGCAAGGCTCGGTCAACGGGACAGGCCTGATGCAAATGATGGCGCAATTGGCCCAAGGGGGTGAGAAGTAAAAGAGTCCGGGCATTGTGTTAAAGCACCCGAAGGGGTTCGGGTATTTCGATTCATAATTGGGGGTAAGAATGAGTGAGCCAGTCCACATCTCGCATTCTGTCGATGATCCGCCGAAGTTCTTCTTCTGGAGCGTTGATGAAGCGATGCCATTTTTCGTTTTCCTGGGTATCGGGGTCTTTACGGGCCGTATCTTTACGATGTCACTCATCGGCATCGTGATCACTCGGTTCTATGGCAGCTTTCTGCAAAAGGCGTCAGAAAAATACTTTCTGCATCTGTGTTACTGGAAGTTCGGTGTTTCTGTCGGGAAAAGCACCATTGTACCTAACGCATTCGACCGGGAATTTATTGTATGAAGAGCAAAGATTTTAAAAAGGGTTTGCTGAACATGAAAGGCGAAAACACCACGCTGAAACTGGTGTTGGTTGTTTCGATTATCTGCATCGGCATTCTCTCCAGCACATTAATGAACCGTTCACAGATCGTGACCATTGTTCCACCCAACCTGACCGAAACCACTTGGTTAGATGAAAAGACGGCCGGACAGCCTTACATGCAGGCATGGGCTATCTATTTGGCTAACTCTATGGGTAACGCAACACCTGAGTCAGTGGACATGCTGAAGAAATCTATCGGCCCATTCCTGGATGCGGGTATTTACACGCAAGTCATGAAGCGCATTGATGACCAGATTGACCAGATTAAGCGTGATCGTATCAGTCTGAGCTTTACACCGACTCGCGTATACCACGACCCCAAAGCCCCTGGCACCTACTTCGTAGAAGGCAGTCAAGGTCTTGAAGGGATCGCCGGTAACCCTATCGTGAAGCCCGTTACGTTCCAAATGACAATTGATGTGAAAGGTTACCGACCTGTGCTGACCTTTATCAACATCAAGCAAGGTAAAGCCGAATTGCCGAGCGACAAAAAAGGCGACAAATAAATCCAGGGAACACTGTCCCGTAAATTTCGTCACCCGCCTCGTGCGGGTTATAACCACATTGAGCGCTTTTACGATGACGTAAAAGCTAGGTAAACAAAGTGAGCAGCATTAACAAAACCGTCGCGGTAACTTCCTGTGTATTGCGTCTGTCACTGTTCGGGGGAACAAATGTTGAATAGTAAACACGTTAAAATATTGGCGCTGATGATTGCGTCAATCACCGCCGGGCCATCCATTGCGAATGGCCTTGACGTTAATAGCAATACACTGTCAGTCGATAACGGCGTCGTACTCCAGCGTTCTGGGGACTATGCATCTGAAGAGCCTGTTGTCGTTGCATCGAAAAAAGGTAATCACACAGCAACTGCGGGCGCATCAACCAATGCCAGTTCCAGTGATAATCCTGCCGTAGACGGCATTAACGTCCAACCGGTCCCTAACGCCATTGTTCAGCCTGTCCGATTAACTGATGATGTCATCCCTTCTCGCCAGGATCTGATTGTAGAGCCCGGCGTAAATACCCTGATCCCGATTTCTCTCGGCCAGCTTAACCGTATCGTGACGCCGTTCGAGAGACCAACAGTGCAGCGCTTGCAACTGACTGACGTAAAAGTCAGCGTACAAGGCAATGTGATCTATGTTTCAACGACCTCAACCAATCCGGTCGCACTGTATATCAGCGAAAAAGGTGACGAAAGTGTCGCGCTGTCTTTGTCTCTGGTTCCGCAAAAGATTGCACCAGTACAAGCTTCGTTAATGCTTTCGCGTAAAGTCGGTAATGCTCCGGCCGGAGCGGGGCATGCGCAGTCAGCAGGGGTGATGTACGGCGGTAACGAAGCCAAAGCTCGTAAATGGGAGCAGAAAGACAACTACGTCGAAACGATCCGAAACATTCTTCGGGCTGTTGCGTTGGGCGATATTCCTCCTGGCTATGCAATGGGCAATTTAGGCTCTGGTCATAGCATTCCAAACTGTAACTTCAGCACAGGTACAGCGCAGGACAATATCAAATACAGCTTTGCTGGCGGCCAATATATTCAGGGCAGTCAGTTCAGTGTCATCGTGGGCGTTGCGCAGAATACCGGCGCTTCTACCATCACGGTAGACGAGTCACTTTGCACTCACCCTAACCTCGCCGCGCGCGCACTCTGGAGCCGGAACACGCTCCAGCCGGGCCAAAAGACTGAAGCCTACTTTGTCATTCGCAATCAGTCACAGCAGGCACAGGTTGATGATTCTGTACGTCCTAAATTAGCGGAGTAATAAAAAGATGAGTAAATTGAAAGAACGCTGGGACACGCTGGACGCCAAGAAAAAACGTCTTTTTGTGTTGGGGGGTACGTTTGTTGTACTGATCCCAGCTATCCTCCTGCTGATGCCTGAATCGCGCACACCTGCGGCGCGCGGGCCATCAGAGCAAGTTATTTCCAGTGTATTGACTGACACTGACACCCAGGGGGTTAGCCAGAACGCGATCGCTGCTCGCCTGCGCGCTTTAGGGGAAGCGATTGAAAAGCAAAACTCAAACATCACGGATTTGAAAAAATCCATTAACGTTGACGAAATCAACAAGCGCCTGATCGCCATTGAGCAACAACAACGCACCGACCGTATTGAACAAGAAAAGCTGAAAAAACGTGTTGCTGAAGGCTCTACCGTATTGCCTTACTCCAAATCAGTTCGGTCAAAAGACGTCTACAGCGGCGATAATAATGCTAAGCAAGGTGTAGAGAAGTTAACGTCGGACAGTGTTCACGAAAACCTGAATAACGACGGCACGCTCCAACGAGTGTACGAAAACACCCAGCAGCCGAACCCCGCTGATTTTGCTGCGGATAAAGACGCCAAAGGTAAAGACGGTAAGGCGGCACCACAAGCAACGCCGGATATTATCTCTGTGCATGAGGACATAAAAGAGGTCGCTGCCGCTGATCCTGATGATGATCCAGCATTCCAAACCTACCTCCCAGCGACCTCAATCCTGAGTGGTGTCTTCATTTCAGGTATGGATGCACCGACGTCACAGAACGCTCGCAAAGACCCCTACCCAGCGCTTATCCGCATCAAGAAAGACGCCATCCTGCCGAACCGCTTCCGTGCGGACGTGCGTGAGTGTGGCATGTTGGCCGCTGGATTTGGCGAGCTGTCGTCCGAACGCGGCTACTTCCGCTCTGAGGTGATCACCTGCATTCGTGATGATGGTGCTGTATTTGAATCTCCACTCGATGCGTATGCAGTGGGGGAAGATGGTAAGGCTGGTGTACGTGGTCGTCTGGTTACCAAGCAAGGTCAATACCTGGCGAAAGCCTTGACCGCAGGCTTTTTACAGGCTGCGTCATCGTTGTTTAGCGTCCAGAACATTCCGACTATCAACGTTACCCGCGATAACAACAGCGGTAAGAAAAACAACACGCCTTATGAGCAAGTGATGAGCAGCGAAGCCCTTCAAGGTGCTGCTATCGCTGGTGTTGGTGGAGCATTAGAACGCTTGGCCGATTTCTACATGAACATGGCCGGTGATCTGTTCCCTGTTATCGAAATCGATCCGGGTCGCAGTGTCGATTTTATCGTTCAAAAAGGTGTAACGCTGAAATTTACCCGCGTCAAGCCTAATGGCAAAGCAACGCCTACCACTTTCAATTCTAACGGGACTCACTAATTATGTGGAAAAAACGTCTTTTAGCAATCTGTGTCGCAGTAACTGGTCTGGCCGCATTGTCTGGTTGTTCGCTGGTGGATGGGAATTCAGAATACGGCTGTAAAGGTATGCCCAATGCTGTCACTTGTATGAACATCCGCGACATCCACCAGCTGACCGATGGTGATGACTACCAAGATCGCATTGATGCGGTGTCGGAACAACAGCTGTCTGGTAAACCAGTAGATCTGAAGCGAAACAGTGTTGCAGGTACCGCCGGGGCTGGTGGTGTGGCAACTGGTGGTCGTTATGTACCTGTCCCTGCTGCTACCGCAAACCCTCAGCCAATCCGTACTCAGGCACAGGTAATGCGTGTGTTGGTTGACCCTTATGAATCCGCAGACGGTGATCTGAACGTCCCTGGCTATGTGTACACCGAAATTGAACCTCGCCGCTGGGAAGTTGGCGCGTCACATGCATCGACCCGGAGTGCTGTTATTCGACCAATGAGCACGCCTCCAGTGGCGGCACAAGCCCCTCAAACACCGAGCAAATAATGCTCCAATTGAAATTAATGCAAACTGAATGATTTGATATTCCCCCTCAAATACAGTCAGTTGTGTTATAAAAGCCGCCTAGTGCGGCTTTCTTTCATTTAGGGTCTCATTGCTATTTATAAGGATTGTGATTAAAATTACAGACGCATGGTAACCATACCGCATTTTGCCAATGCTGACATTCGATGTGTGACTTACCCCTCGCATTGGATAAACCCCACTCAGACATATTGGTAAATGGATTCATGCGCAAGGCCGTTCCCCCTCGAACGGCCTTACCTTTTTCTAATCCTGCAAAAATCCCCCTTAAAGAGAACGCTGTTTTTTGACCTCGTTTTGCTGGCCTTTTCGCTGTTAATCCGCCTTTTCACCATTGAAAATGTAGCCTCATTCACAGGAGCACTCCAATGACGCTACGCAAGAAAGTATTATCCCTGATTCTGTCCGCCAGCTTCGCCGCTTCCGCTTTTGCCGGTGCAGATGTGAACGCTGATACTGTGTTTAACAACAAAGCCTTCATGAACGCGCCGAAGGAAAGCAAAGACGTCAAGCGCTTCGTTGTGCCAACCAACGGCATTATCGCGCTGGAAGTTGACGGCAAAGTCAACCTGCTGTCGTCAAATGGCCGGTACCTGTTCAAAGGCACCATGTACGACACTTGGGCCAAGAAAGACCTGACCACACTTGATGAGATCACCAAGTATGCCAGCATCATTCCGATCAAAGAGCTGAAACTGAACATCGCTGATCTTCAACCTGCCGTTTGGGGCGACGGACCTAAAAAAGTCATTCTATTCACTGACCCGAACTGCGTGCATTGTGCCGCAGCCCTTAATCAGCTGGCTGACCTAGACCCGCACGAATACACCGTTAACGTTCTGTCCCTGGGTGCCCTCGGCGAGCCAAGCCAAATCCGTAACAAAGAGCTGTACTGTGCTTCAGATCGCTACCGTGCCGACCGCGCTATTATCGCGCATGAAAAAACCAAATTTGACCAGGTTAAAGACTGTGATATGCAGGCATTGGCACGCCGCACAATCACCGCTCAGGTGTTAGGCGTCAGTATGGTGCCATTCATCATTCGAGACGACGGTGCTTTCAGCATCGGCGCACCAAAACAAGGTCTGAAAGCCTTCCTGGCTGGTCAATAAGTTCTTCTTTCTGTGGGGTTAGAATGAGCGAATCAATCATCATACAGCGTTTGAAGTCTATCAAACGCTTCTCAGATGTGTGCCCGGTTCGGGCATACGATGAGAAAAACCACATTTTCCTATGTGACAATAAATATATCGGTTTCGGCTTCCTTTGCCGTCCCTTATCCGGTACCAGCGGTAAAGAGATGCAGCAATTACAAACATTGCTGTCCTCAAATTTCCCGGCGAAAACCATTGTGCAGTTCGACCTGATTGCCAGCCCGAATATCGTTGGCAAAATTAACCAGATGGACGTTCTGCGCATGGACTGTGATGACGAAGTATTGCGCGATGCAATCTACAACCGTTCTAAGTTTCTGCTTCACAGCACCGACTATCCTATGAAGGGTACGGGTACCCGTGTCCGCAACTGTTTGTTGCTGATCACGGTGAAGGTGCCGGTGAAAAACGAATACGACATGCGAGAAGAAGAATTCAACCTGATTTCTGAATTCCGCAACACGTTTGACACCACGCTGGGGATCATGGGCTTGTGCCCTGCTACACTGACGCGCGACCGTTACATCGATGTGCTTTCTTCCATTTTAAATCAGGGGGAAACTGCTTCGTGGCGTGACCGTAATCCGCTACAAGTGCAAGACGATTTGATGATCTCTGAGCAACTGGTTGACCCTGACCGAGAGTTCTTCATTCGCAATAAATACTGTGCCTTCGGCAATCCAGAAGACGAAGACCAGCGAGGTGAGCGTCACACAGGCACAACATTTGTGCGCACATTAAGCGCCAAAAAACTACCTAAGCGGTTTTTCCCTGGGCAAGCTCAATATTTCCTCGGCGATATGATGAGCGGCGCTACTGGTATTAAATCGTCCTGCATTATCTCCATGAGCATGATCTTCTTCGACCAGCAAAACGCGAAGACCAAGTTCACGCAAAAGCGTAACTGGATCGTGCAGCAAACCGATGGGCCAATGGTGAAATGGATCCCATCGTTGAAAACTATCCGAGAAGGTTACGACCTGCTGAGTGACAAGCTGGACAACGGCGAGCCAATTTGTAAAGCCAAATTCACAGTGACTATCTTCTCAAACTCCAAAGACGGTGTATTCCGTGCTAGCCAGGAAGCGGCCAGCTACCTCAACACCTATCAATTCAAAATGATCCCGGATAGCTACTTTGTTGCGCCTATTTTCCTCTCGTCCCTGCCTATGTTCAACGAGGCTGGTGCTGAGAAATCAATGGGCCGTTACCGCACGCTGGCACTGAGTGAAGCTTTGGTTATCTCACCACTTTACGCTGACTGGCAAGGTACCAGTAACCCGGCGTTAATGCTGACTTCCCGATCGGGGCAGGTGCAGATGCTCGACCTGTTCGACTCTGATACAAACTACAACGCCTGTATTGCGGCAGAGTCCGGTTCTGGTAAGTCGTTCTTAACCAACTACATTATTACCGCTTATCGCAGTCTGGGAGCGAAGGTGTGGTGTATCGACGTAGGGGACTCGTACAAAAACATTTGTGAGACCTACAACGGGGACTACCTGGACTTCCATCCGGATAAGAAGCCATGTCTCAACTTCTTTGAACTGATTGAAGACTACTTCGGTGAAAACCCGGATAACGAAGACGGCGGTGAAGAAGACCTGATTATCGGTCTCCTATCTGTGATGGCTGCGCCTAAGGCTGGTCTGAACGACTTCGAAGAAGCTCGTATGAAAGAACACGTTGCCAATCTCGTTCGCAAGCACGGTAAAGAGACTACCGTTGATATGGTTGCGGAATCACTTCTGGCGGATGAAGAGAACGACATTAAACGTTTGGGGCACCAATTGTACCCATTCACCAGCCGGGGTCAGTACGGCAAGTTCTTCGTAGGCAAAAACAACATTGACTTCCGTAACCCGTTTACGGTTCTGGAACTGTCGCGCCTGGAAAGCTCTGAGCACCTGAAGCAGGTTGTGCTGTTACAGCTGATTTACCAAATCCAGCAAGACATGTTTATGGGCGATCGCGGCCAGATGAAAATCGTGGTTATCGATGAAGCCTGGGCTTTACTCAAAGGAAACATCGGCGCGTTCATTGAAAAAGGTTACCGCCGCTTCCGTAAATACAACGGCGCTGCCATTACGATCACGCAATCCATTAACGATATTTACAAAGATAGCGTCGGAAAATCTATCGCCGACAACTCTGCGTTTATGCTGTTACTGGGTCAGAGTGAATCTGCGATCAACGAAGCTCAGCACCACCAGCGCTTAGCACTGGATGATGCAGGGTACCGTTTCTTGAAAACGGTGCGTTCAAGCCGAGGGGTTTACTCCGAAATTTACGTTATCTCCAAATCCGGTCAGGGGATTAGCCGGTTGATTGTGGATCCGTTCTCCATGCTGCTGTACTCGACAGCGCCGGATGACGTGGCAGCTATCAGAAAACGTAAAGCACAGGGCATGTCCACCCAGGATGCCATCAATTCAATTCTTGAAGAACGACAACGAGGTATAGCCGCATGATTAAGACCGCAGCTGTTTCATTACTCTGCGGGTTTCTGGGAGCCGCCCTTTATGGGCGGTTCGTCCCTCCCGCTGCACCAACTGACTACATTGCTGTGGTTAGTTATACCGGGGCAAATGGAAAGGTTCTCAGCGACCCTCAAATCAAACTGGTTCATGCGCGCGCCGAGGCAATGGCGAAAGCTGGCTACATGGTCCTCAATGAGTCCGCTCTATACAAATATCCTGCCTATATGCAGATCCCGCAAACAGTTTCTTCGTCAGGCAACTAACCGGGGGTATCGTGGTCATGGCCGCAGCGAACTCACTTTGGAAGAAGATTTATAAGCAAAAGCGACCGTGGAAAAAACATGCTTTGCTGATGTTGCTGGTGGGGGCGATCTCTGCGCCATCAAGTTATTACGTGTTGCATCGTTTCGAAATTGGTATTGACCCTCAAAATAACCAGTGCTTACCCCCTTACCGTATTTATCTGGTAGATAAGCACGACACTACCCCCGTTAAAGGCACTACCTTTGCTTTCAGTTCGAAATACATGGGTGAGTCAGGGAAAGGCATCAAAATGGTGGACGGGGTCGGTGGGGATGCCATCTCTGTGAATGATGAAGAGACCACAGTAAATGGTTCGATGGTCGGTGAAGGCCTAGCGCTTGCCACAGAATCAGGTCACACCCCTCAAGAACTTACTCGCAATGGAGTTATCCCTGAGGGTCGGATCTGGCTTATGGGCCGAACAAAACTCAGCTTCGACTCTCGCTACTGGGGATCGGTGCCGGAAACACAAATCATAGGAAGGGCCTACCCGATATGGTAATCCAACTAAAAGTCACGAAGTTTCGCAAAGCTCTCATCGCATTGGCCGTGTTTAGTAGCATGGCCTATTCTGTCAGTGCGGCATCACTGCCTTTGACGGATTTACCCTCTCGCCCTGCTGAGGTAACGGATAATGAGAAGGCCGATATTGATAGCCTCATCCGTGTAGCAAGAGAGCAACAAAAAAATGAAGAAGCTAATGCAAAGTCAGCGCGTGAAAATAACCGCGAAATGCTTCGAAAAATGCCAGAAACGCGTACTGACAATGAAATGATAAGTGACACTGTCACTGGCGCAATTGCAGATGCTGACGTTGCGGACGGTAAACAAAACAAAATGGCCGGTGATTTTTACTATGTGCTAGTTTCTGCATCACTGTCTGATAAGGAAATTAAAGACATGATGACCGACTACGATGGCCGCAGGGATGTCTCGTTGGTTATTCGTGGCGTTACTGATAAAGCAAAATTAATGGACGAACTCACTCGCTGGCAACAGCTGGTGCTCGACTCCGGTGCAGAAGTGACAGTTAATCTGGATCCGGTCATCTTCAAAGATAATGCCGTTACCGCAGTTCCAACCATCATCCATGAGAAAGATGGTGAGTTTGTAGCCAGCGTATCTGGCATCTCGAATATCGACTTCCTGAAGGGTAAAACCGGTAAGCTGGGTACCGCAGGCCCTACGAAAGAAGTCGTGGAGCGCAGCCTGCTGGACATGATTGAAGAAGGGGTTAAAAATCTCGACTTTGAGCAAATGAAAAAAGACGCTTTGAACAACTATTGGCCTCGCCAGCGCCAGGAATTTGAAGTGTTCCCGACAGTTAAGAAGCGCGCAACCCACACCATCGATCCTACGGTAATCATTCCCCAAGATATTGTCACGCCTGAAGGGGTTGTCGTCGCTAAAAAAGGAAAGGTGAATCCGTTAGATGTGATTCCGTTCGGCCAGAAGCTGATAGTGTTTGATGCCAGCGTGCCGTGGCAGCGTGACTTTGCGCGCCATGAGTACGAAAACACGGAGCCAGGCATCAATCCCATTCTGATCACAACGAACGTATACGGTGATGGCTGGGATACGTTCAAAGATGCAGCGCAGCATTACGGTGAGAAAGCCCGACTCTACATGATCCAGCCAGGTATGTCTGAGCGCTTTGGTATTGAAGCGGTACCCAGTATCGTCACTGCTGACAGAAAAGTATTCATCATCAATGAGTACCCTGAAGCCAACTATGCTAATAAGGTGGCAAAATGAAATCCTTACACAAAAAATTAAAATCATTCAGTTTGCACCTAATCGCTGCCACGGCTGTTTCCTTATGCTTTGCAGGCAATGCAATGGCTGATAAAACAGCCGAGACTGCGCCTGCGGTGAATGAGGTATGCCGTGATAATCAACTTCTTTCCTTCAAGCTTTTTACCGACGTATGCTGGGGGTGTATTTTCCCAATCAAGGTTGCAGGAATTACAATGGGCCCCTCCGGTAAAGTGCCAGACAATGCCGCTAGTGGTATGGCGTGTGCTTGCCAAGACGGTCTTGGGGTGTATCACCCAGGCGTGCTGACAGCTATGTGGGAGCCCCGCAAAATCATCGAACTGACACGCACGCCAGGCTGCATGTCTTCGCTGGGAGGGGTTAACCTTAACCTCGGCAATAACCTTCAGTACGGCATCCAAACCGACGGCGGTGATGAAGAGCGACGTAATAAGTTTTCAATCAGCTTCTATAACGCCCACATGTACGCTCTTCCTCTGTTGCGTATGCTTGACCTGTATTTGCCGGGGCAATGTACTGCTGACCCGTACAGTGACTTTGATGTGGTTAGTTTCTCTGAGATTGACCCAACCTGGAACAACACAGCTTTGGCTTTCTTCCAGAACCCGGAATCGGCTGCGGTTGCAAACGTCGTGGCACAGCAAGCTTGTGCATTAGAGGCAGCGGCTCAATTCGCGGGGAAACAACCAATGGACTCGCTTTGGTGGTGTGCGGGCTCTTGGGGAGGGCAATACCCATTGACGGGATCGGTGCGCAGTATGGACACGACTCGAACAACCAGCTTGGCCGGTATTCGCGAGCTTGCTGTTGAACACCGTCGTGGTTTGGCTTACCGGACTATGGGGAATGATACAGTCTGCCGGTCAAAGATCTACCCGACCTTACCTAAGCAGCAATACAAACTGAATATGTTCAGTCCGACACCTGAAACCAAAGAAGGCCATGAAGTCGGTGAATCCCCATATCAGTGGCAAGGTGGAATGTATCGCTACCCCACAGGAAAAGGCCAAGATTCAACATACATGATCTATCAATGGATGGATTGCTGCCGAACTATTTAACTCGCAGTTTTGATTGAATCAGACCCTTGTATATCTACAAGGGTTTTTTATTACCACCCTATTTGTGGAGTTACCGTAATATCACATTCTTTTGAAGAACTTTGTCTGCATGAATCTTTCAATTTTTCAAAAGCGATTATGTATTCTTCAGCTGGCTTATACCCTTTAACCTTTGCTTTATTAATCAGAAAAATACCGAAATCAACATCTTTGGGAAATCCAGCACCATCTATATACATTGTTCCTAATGTAAATTCCGCCCTGGCAGAGCCTTGACCTGCGGCCTGGTGAAACCAATATCCTGCTAACCGATAGTTAACCTTACCGTTTTTTCCGAAGTAATAATGTAACGCAAGGGATTCCTGGGATTTAAGATGGTTTTGTTTGGCAGCTTTAAGAAATGATTGTTCTGCGAGGTCGAACTTACCCTCGTTCGAATACCGCCAACCTTCTTGATACAGATTTTCAAGATCGTTCGTGATTTGCGTGTGGGGGGGATTTGTATTTTGTTGCTGTGTATTTGCACCTAGGGCAGGAAGGCACAAGGAAAAAGTTAGCAGAGCAATGGCTGTCTTCTTCATAGAAACCTATTTGTTATTTTATTAATTAAATCAAACAGAGGATGCGAAGAACGTTAACAAATATTTCACTAATTGCAAGCAAGCGCATACAGAAAAGGCAGGTGGGTGGCCTGCCTTGGTGAGGGGGCTTGATGAGAGGGTAATTACGCTTCGGTATGGCTTTCGGTTTGCGTGGCTTCAGCTTCGCTTTGCTCTTTGTTCGCTGGGCTCGCAACATCTGCATTCTTGCCATTATTGTCGTTCAGTTCTTCGACAGTGGCCGATGCGTGCCGGTCAAGGGTGTTAACCATGTTGCGAATACTGTCGCGCAAGCGGGTTTTATAGTCATCCACTTCATCCTGATTAAACAGGTTGTTCAACCACAAGCGATCAAGCAGCGTTATCAGCTCATCGAAGCTACGGAACAAACGCACTACACGCATGGCATCAGGAGTACGTACTCGAATGCTGTAGTCGCGCGGGGCCGTATACGAAACCTCTTCAATACGACTCGTTCCAGAAGCCTCGGCCTCTTCAAGAACTTTAGTCAGCGTTGAAATGCCGAAGCTAATTTCTTTTTCTGGTCCCGCCAGGATTTCACTCACGGCTTTTTTGGTGCGGTCAATCGCCCCTTTTACACCGAGGCGTTCCAGTCCGGTGCTGTTAATGGTCAGATTAAACAGCGCCTTTGACATCAAATTGTAGTGGCGTTGCTGCATGCGAATACCTTCTTGCGTTTGCAGCTGGAACGGTACGGTGATCTCCGGGTTAGAGTATTCGCGGCGTTCGCGTGTAGGTGCCTGCCCTTTGTTTTGCGTAGGCTCCGGCGAACGTGTACGGTTGCCACGGTTGTTACGTTTGATTTGACCCTGCTTTGCGTTATCAGTCACTTTAGCCTTCTCTGTAGTTGCCATGATTTATCCTCACATTTAGTCGCATTTAAGCCTGACTATTTAGTCATACGAAAACGGTCAAGTCATGGGAAAAGGCCAGCATTTCGCGGAAGAAAAACAGTTCTTGATTTGACTGGTTATCTGAAGTAGGCTTTTGTAACAGCCTAGCTGATGGCCTACTCTCTTCTCAGCATAACTTCAAACGCGAACCCGTAACTTCGGTGTGAATATACCACCGCCCCCTGGTAGCCTAACTGGCTTTCCTCACGGGTTTCGCACGCCTAAATCAGGCCAGAGCATCTCTGACGTGTTCTTGTTCTTTGAACAAAACATGTCACCTTGCCGCCCTAGCAAAGGGTATTTTTGGATCTCAATCCAAACCAAAAAAATTGTTAACTTCCTCTTATCTCAACTCCTGCGTTTTGTCTGTGTCCGGACTTCGTTTTTACGATGTCTGTCGCTTTGTTTACATCCATTGAATCCTCACATTTCAGGGTGTTTCTCTGTGGCCGGACTTCGCATATAAATTTATGGTGAATATTATGTCTTCTTTCGAATTGCAAGGCTTTGTTTATATTGGCATGTTCCTCTCGTTGTTCTGGCGTCCTAAGAACGCTTCGTTCGTAGTGCCAGCTGGCATTGCTTTTTATATTTTCACGGCTGGATTTGTGCAATCCACTATTCCTTTAATCATTGCCTGTGGCTGTCTGACTCTGTCAGCTGTTGTTCTGGCTGTTCAAATCATGTCTCGTTTCTCTACTGAAGATGACGAACTTGATGAGTCTGACGATTCTGATGATTCCACCACTTCAAGCGCCAAGCGTCCTTCTCGCACTGTTATCACTGAGCACGAAGGTAAGTTGGTTTCTTTTGGTATGGCTCATTGGAAAAATGACCGTTCAAACGATATGTCCTTCTATGTTGAAATCGAAGGGCAAAATAAAGTTTGGGCTATTGGTCTTAAAAAAGCTGTCGAGAATTCTGGTGCTAAAATTGGTGACACTGTTGTTTTCTGGAAAGACTCCGAAGTGCGCACCAGTAAAGCTCAGGTTCTTGATCGCAAGGGTAATGTGACTGGTTATCGCGACCTTGAAACTGACAAACGTCGTGGTCTCTGGATCATGGAAGTTGTTAGCTGATATTCACTAATCTCTCTTAAACAAGCCCAGATTCCTGGGCTTTTAACTATTTTAAATCTATTAATTTCAAGGTGATTTATGATTATCATTAATGCTTCCACGTTCGAAAACTGTATTCGTTGTGGTAGTCCTTGTCAGTTGGAAGGCTTTGATGCTTCCCGCAATACCTATACCCTCAATTGTAATGATTGTGGATGGCATTGCTGTCACCATGAAGGTGCTGATGATTGCCCTCTTTGTATCAGTCAAAATGATGATATTGCACTTCGTGAATGCGGCGTTAAAAACCGGACTGAAGCTATCAAGTTGATGGCCAAAGTTAAATTCATGTTGGCTTCAGTAGCATGCAATATTGGTAAGAATCGATTGAGAAAAAAAGATCGTTCACGTCTAGAAGACGCATTCATGATCTTTGTCCATCTGGATGGAACGAGCTACTCCAATAGCTTTACCTATCGCGCCACCCTGGACTTCATTCATCGTCGATACCTTCAATTAGCTGCTGCGTATCATTGAGTTTCGAATGTTCTTCTATCATTTTTCATCTTAACCTCCCAAGAAACCCAGCCTATGCTGGGTTTTTTTTGCCTTTCGATTGACCCTTACGCTCCTATCGCTTACTCTGTTCTGGCGATTACATCGCATAACTTCCGGCAATAGCCCTTAACCAAAACACCTAATTTCGGCCACCAGCGCCTCTACGAATGAATCCCGCATTCATTCTCACGGCTTTTTCATGCCTACAAAACAGAATTCGACAGCCCGGTGCCCTATAAGGCTCCGGGCTTTTTGCTGCTCGTCGAACCGGTGTTTTTCCTCACGCTGAGGAATATCAGTGCGTCCAGTCACTCTACTGGCCATTGCAATACCCTTAACTTCCCTTCCTAAACAGACTGTACCTGAGATTTAACCTCAGGCTAGTCAGGCCTTTCCAGGCATAAACTTTCTAAATATTTTAAATCTATTAATTGAGGTATTAACTATGTTCTCCAAAGCTAAAGGTAAAGTAGCGATCGACCCTCGTTATACTCCCGCTAAAAACGGTAATGACTCTGTCATTTTTTTCCGTTTGGGTTGTGAAATGAAGATCAACTCGCAAAAAGTGATTGAGTTTTTCCCTATCAAGGCTTTCGGTAAAGTTGCTGATTTTCTCCACAATACCATCAAGAAAGACTCTGAGATCTCTATCGAAGCTATCGCTCGCACAGCTCGCTATGTGAAAGATGGTTCCGATGTTCAGCGTACTGAGTTCCATGCATTCTCCGTTCACGATATTGCGACCAACCTGGTCGTTGATACGCGAATTAATGATGCTAATCCTCAGTCTTACGTTGCTCCAATCACTGCTTCGACACCAACTCAACAACCACTGCGTTCGCCTGAATTACAGGCGCGTCTGGATGCTGAGTTAGTTGTTCAGAAGATGAGTTATGACGAAGTGAAAACGATCGGTAACAAGTTCCGTGCAGCACTCCAGCAAGCACAGAAAAGTGCCGCAGCCAAGAGAGAAGCCAAACAACAGCCGCCCGCTCAACAACCTACCGTTAAGCAAACTGTGACAGCTCGTAGCAGTGCGATCTTCGTACCTTCTACAAAGCCTACCGTCACAGACCAACTCATTGCAGCTCGTGCAATGGTTAGTAATGGCAGTTATTCCGATATGCGCGGTTAATACTCCGCAGTAAACGCCACTCGTTGAGTGGCGTTTTCATATCTGTTTGGTCAATTTTTAAATCTATTAAATATGAGGTACTACCATGTCTTATTCGAACAATGCCCGTCGCGCTTATGACAACAATAACGCGAAAAGAGCCAACACTGACATCACGGTCAGAGTTGACACAGTGACCCGTCACATGATGACTCTAGGTAGTCAGTTTGAAAAGGCTGCAATGCACCCACATATCTCTTTCCAGAGAGAGTGTGTGTTTGCCAAGCACATCATTAACAACAGTGACTATCTCACTGGTATTGCGTTAACTAACCCGCGTTCTTTCGAGACTGCGTTTTTACAGTTAGCGAGTTCCGGTTTGACACTCGACCCTGCACAGAAACAGGCATATCTGGTTCCACGCAATAATCGGGTGATCTTGGATGTCTCTTATCTCGGCCTGATCAAAATGGCTACAGATGAAGGACTCTGCCAAGACATTGTTGCTGAATTGGTGTTTGAGAATGATGCAGTATTTAAGCCACAAGGTCGTCGTAATAGTCCGATCCATGAGTTTGACCCATTTGCTAGCAAAGGGGATTTGATTCTGACGGTGACGGATAAAGGTACCTTAGGCGCTCGCGGTAACTTCCGTGGTGTCTATGTGGACTTTCTCATGCGAGATGGCCGCAACCTCGTTTACTTTGTAACTGTTGAAGATTTAGCCGCTGCTCGCGCAGTTTCTGAATCTTGGAAAAAAGTTGATAAAAGAGCATTATCTCCGTGGACAACATTCCCGTGGAAAATGGTTCTGAAATCCGCCCTTAAACAAACCGTTCATTTAATCCCAGGCAACCGAACTCGAATCAGCGCAGTGATTGATTATCTCAATACCTACGGTGAAGAAGGGTTCAAGTCTTCCGCTCATGTCCCTGTTGAAGCTGCTGCTGCTGAAATGGCTCAACGTCAAGCTGCTCAGGCTGCTAACAATGATGTTGCTTCATCTCAGCCTATTGTTGCTGACGACAGTGTTATTGAGGGTGAAATTGTTGCTCATGATGACGTCGCTCCCCCTGCGCAATCGGCCCAACCCGTTGAGAAGGCATCTCAGCCTGCGTCACAGGAAGCTCAGTCAGCTCCAGTTGATGTTCAACCCAAGTCTGATGCGGGTGGATCTCAGCCAGAAGAACTTCAAGTTCCGATGTCTGAAATTCCAGGTGTTCGTCAAAGCAGTTTCAAACGAATTGCGAAACTCGTTACCCGCGCAGAAAAAACGCTGGCTTACGAAACCATGATCGCCGAACTGAAAGACGCATTTTCTTTCAACGACAGCGAATTGGCTTACGCAAAACGTCAATTGGAACAATCGCGCCGTGACCTGCTCAGTACGAAAGTTTCTGAGTCAGTTCACATGTGTGATTTTGGGATCGCAAATGACTTTGTTAATCGTCTTGCTGACGGGGAGTTTAAAGCCAGTGCAGCCCAGTGGGTTTCTTCTGTTGAAGCTGAAACTAACTCCATGCAAGTGCTCTACTCTCAAGCTCTTCAGTCCGGTCAATTCGACGAACTTGAATCTGCCTTGAATTCAGTCAAACACAAAGGTCTCAAAGAGATGTTGTGCAACCTGATTTCAACAGCTAAAGCAGCATAAAACATAACCGGCATTTATTGCCGGTTTTTTAATTTTATAAATTTATTAATGGTGATCGTATGTCTGATTCAATCTGTGAAATTGTCGATATTGAACAAGGAACTCCAGAGTGGCACAAATGGCGTAGAACAGGTGTTACGGCAACATGCTCCCCAATTCTCTTGGGTGCGCCTGGAGCTATGAAAACGCCTTATCAGTTATACCTTCAGTATGCAGGCTTGCTTGCTTCTGAAGATCTATCTGCGATTAAGCAGGTGGATGCCGGTAACAAACTCGAAGCGCTTGCGCGGTCTTACTGCGAAAGTGAATTGGGGCAAATAGCCTCACCCTTTTGCGTTCGACATGCCAAGTACCCGTTCATGATAGCTTCGCTTGATGGACAGCTCGATGACCGTTCTGTACTGGAGATCAAGAATCTCTCAGAGAAAAAACATTTAGCTATCCTCGAACAAGGTTCAGCCTCGCCGGAATTTAAATATTACTTCTGGCAGGTGCAGCATCAGTTATTCGTAACAGGTGCCCCGCAAGCTTATCTTGTTTTCTGGTCCGCTAAAGATCAGCCGAAGATTTTCCTTATCAAACCTAACCAGGGCGCTTTCACACGTTTGTTTGCTGCATGCAAAGAGTTCTGGGAACGTTTAAATCAAAAGGTAGCTCCGGCTTTTGATAAACAGCAAGACATCCTGCTGGTTTCTGATGCCGATATTCTGGCCCAAACCAGTGAATTTACTGCTCCAGATGATCTCTCTGCTCGTATCGCTGACATCCGCCGTCAAGTTGCGAATGTCCGCGCCAAAGAAGCCGAGTTTGAAGCCGTGAAAGCCCAGTTGTCTAATCTTGAAGAAACGCTTAAGGCGTCGATTCAAGGTCTTGCAACAGGTCTTGGTTTCAAAAGCACAGACCCTGTCCGTATTGATGGGTTTGGTTTTCGCTATCTGGAAAGTAAAGTCAAAGGTCGCACTAACTGGAAAATGATCGCTGAGCGTCTTAATGTGACTGCTGAGCAATATCCGGACTGTGTGACTCAGGAGTCTCTTCGCTCCAGCCTGTCTGTCTATGAGTATGAAGCTTCCCCAGAGGACAGCGTTTATATTCCACCTGAAGCCATCAAACCTGTTGTGGCAGAAGGAGATGCACTCACCGGTGTTGAAGACAATGCCTTGTTGTTGTTTTAACTCTCTCACACCCGACTTCGGTCGGGTTTTTTCTTGTTGACCCAGCTGTAAGAATTGATTATTGTAGCGGTGCGGTACACACCGCCTAACTTCTGGCAACCTGCCCCTAAACACCTAATTTCGGCCATATCGCCATTCTGAATGCGTTTACTCTCATTCACACGGCACACGCATATCTGTACCAAATTCGATAGCCCGTTGCTTTTTAAGCAGCGGGTTTTTTTATGCGTCGAAAACGGTGTTTCGTTCTCAAGCTGAGAACAACAAGTGCCTCCAGTCACTCTACTGGAACTTTGCAATACCTTAAATCTCGCCTCTTTTCTGAGGCCTTAAACCTTTTAAATCTATTAATTTTAGGAGTCTCTCCATGTCCATCGTTAATCTGACTGCATATAAAGCATCCGACGCACAACGCGAAATGGGTGTGATTGATGTTGAACGTGACATTTCACAAATCATTCGTGAAAAACTCTCGTTCAATGACTGCCCCACCGTTTCGTTAATGCAGCAACGTGCCGACGAACTAGCAGATATCGCTTTGCTGCTGTGTTCCCGTCACCAGGCTGAAGGTGTTTTGGTTTATGCCAAAACCTACTTTATGCCAACCCTGATCACCGCGCTTTCCGAGCGTGGTATTACGGCGTTTGCCACTTATGCACCTAAGTCGATTGTCTGTGAACAAGGACAAATGAGTAGCCGGTATACACATTCCAATCTGGTTTGCTGTTCTCCTGCTGCTTAATTCGACGACTCTTCACTTTTAAATTCCCTAACTCTTTTAAATCTATCTAAATTATTGAGGTAATACATGTCTACTTTTAACACTACTCTAGCTGCTGATACCCTGGTTCGTAACGTCGCAATCTCTCCGGAATTATTCGGCGTTGTCATTCCAGAACACATGAAAGCGCAGGTTAAACCGTATGCTGGTTTCGCTGCGGATAATGCATTCAGTGCTGCCATCCCTAGCCGAAATGATCATTACGTGTTTGAGCCGTCTCTGCGTGCGTCTGTCCTGATGTGGATTAACTACCCTCAGGGTCAGTCGCTGTGGATCTCCGGCCCTACAGGCTGCGGTAAAACCAGTATTGTTGAGCAAGTTGCCGCTCGACTGAACTGGCCTTTGATGAAAACAACAGCTTCTCAGGATTTGGACATTAATAGTCTTGTCGGTGGTCTTCGTCTCGTTTGCGACACAATGACCGGTGATACCCGTACAGACTTCCTTTATGGTCCTCTGGCACTTGCTTACAAATTTGGCCTCATTTTCCTTTTGGATGAATACGACCAACTTGACCCAAGCTGTGCTAACGCTTTTAACGCGATCTTAGAAGGTGGGAATCTTGTTATTCCTGAAACCAACGAAGTGATCAAAAAGCATCCTAACTTCCGTTTTGTCGCTACAGCCAACTCGATCGGCCAAGGTGATTTAACGGGTGTCTATGGTGGTGTAAAAGTGCTGAACGTCGCGAACCTCGATCGCTATATGTTCATCAACGCGAATTACATGCCAAAAGACGTTGAAACCTCGTTAATCAAGAAGTTCATTTCAGATGAAGTGCTCGCAGGTAAGTTTGTTGAAATCGCTAACATCATTCGTAAGTTGTTTGTCGGCAGTGATATCGCTGGTGATTTTAATCAGTCCAATGACAGTTCTTCTGTCAAGGTATCCGCTGTTTCGCCAGACACGCGATTGTCTGTTACGTGCTCTACTCGCTCGCTGATTGCCTGGGTTGAACGTTTCTCGCTGATGAATAAGGCCAAAATGCCTGAAGCTCTGCAAGTTTCCTTCGACTTACAAATCGGTAACCGTGCCGGTGCTGATGATAAGCGTGCTCTGCATGCCATCCTCAAAGCGGTATTCGGTTAAACCTTGTTAACACCTCTCTAAATGCAATTCTCTAAATAAATAATGGCCCATTTCTGGGCCTTTTTAATATTTTAAATTTATAAATAAAAGGTAACTAATATGTCTACGAATAACCAAACTCACACTCAAGTTTTAGACCAATTAATCCTGGTTTCTCTTTCTGAGATTTCCTGCATTAGCGGCCGTAAAAAGCTGCAACGTCAAGACTTAGGTGAAAATGCCGAACTGCCACCAGAAGTCATGGTGTCTCTTGGTTCTAAGAAAGTGATTGACCCGCAGTTGATTAACCCGTTTGAACGCTTTAAGAACAAGGCTAAGAAAGCTTGTTTGTCCTACGGTGTTGCTTTCATGGGCGGCTATGCTGTCCCAACGGATAAGGTCAATGCACTCATCGATGAACTGAAGGATGTGAAGCAAGAGTTTTATGACTACAAAAAAGAATTTTTGAAGGCTGATTTTAATGGCTGGATTAATTCATTTGAGGAAAAGTATCGTGCAATCCTTGTGCGCGATGCCGCGATTGATATCGGCTATATGGATTCCCAAATTCAATTTGGGTTTACTGCGATTCATATCACTCCTTATGGCAATGCCATCATTCAAGATGGTTTTGCAAGTCAGGTAAAAAGTCTAGCAGATGAAGTCTATGAAGACGTTGCCTCCGTTGCTGACAAGTTCTTAAAGAACCTGAATAGCAAAGATGCAATCAGTCAACACACACTGAATCCGCTACGTCGTTCTGCTGAAAAACTTCGTACTCTGGCGTTTATTGACCCCAGTGTTGAAGGTCTGTGCGAGTACATGTCTCAAGTGCTTGATAACTTACCTTTGACAGGCAAAGTTACCGGTCAAGACTACAACAATGCATTATCCCTTCTAAACAACCTCCGCGATCCACAAGCTGCTAAGTCGTTTGTATCGTTGCTTTCAAATCCGCAAGCTGATTCTGGTTTGGATGCCTCTTTGGTTCTCGACGCCTCTTTTGAGTTGCCGACTACCGATTTGGTTTCTCCACCAGCACAACCTGCTTTGGAAACAACACCAGCCACTCCTGCTGACGTGGTTCCACACACGAACGCATTCGCTGTTGCTGAAACGATTGATGATAGCTTCTTGGCCGACCTGCCACTCGACTTGCCTCCGGCCGGTCCTGTTGCAGACCCGGTTGTTACAGTGGCTGATACGTCAAGCACTGTTGAAGTTAATCAGCCTGCTGGTTCTGTTGAAGTTGTTGATGATAGCGCGCTGCTGAGTTCTTTCGTCGTTCCTGCTGCCGCTGTCGATTTGAATGCCCCGGCTTCTGCTACTCCAGTTAATCTGGATTTTGCTGATACCGATTCAGACGATGGGATCATGATGTTCTAAATCTAAGGCCCCTTTACGGGCCTTTTTTAATTTCCTAAATATGGACTTGGTTATGCAAAAGTATCTTTTGTGCAACAACGAGTTACTTGTTGAGTTTAGTAAATACGGTGAGCAGCTTCCTATGGCTTTTGCTGTGTTGTTTGGTAATACCCTGCCCTGGCTTGGTGTTTCTGAAACTGATTTCGACATCCTCCGTTTAGGCCCGTCTCACTCTCTCTACCGCTTTACCTGGCAACAGGTACTGCAAAACGCCTCGGTGACTTTGGATAGCAAAACGTTTTTTTTACGTTTGGCTGACAACGGTGACCTTCGCACCTGTTTGAAACGTCCTTAACGACTCGTTTTCGTCCTTTTAAATTTATATTAAATCTATTGTGAGGTAAGTATGGGTATTTATAACTCTCTGCCCGTCGTTGCACGCGCCCTGAGCGATCAGCTCGGAGTGAATGTAACTGTTGGTGGTTCTACGGCTTGTGCTTCTCAGCAAGGTTCTTCATTCACTATCAACATTCCTTTCTATAAGGATGCTGAAAAATTGTCTGACGTCCTTCTGGGTTATTTGGTTCACGAAGCTGCGCATGTCAAATACACAGAATTTCCGATTCTGAAAGAAGACATTCCTGCTCGTGCCAAACAAGGCTACAACCCAAGTGTTCTTGGTAAGTTGGTAAACATAACCGAAGATCTTCGTATTGAACGTGCGATAGGTCGTCGCTTTCCCGGAGTGCCTTCATTTCTCAAAGCGTTAAATCACTTTGTTTTTAATGAGGACACGAAACCAACTGATGATCCTGCTGTAGCATTTATCAACGGTTTACTCTTGTGTGGTTTCAAACGGTATCACGCACTTAACATTCCTGTTGATCAAGCCCAATCAGACTTCATTCGCTTATTCGGACAAAACATGTTTGATACAGCGATGGACATTCTCGGTTTGGCGATTAACGCGCCTTCCATTGCCGACTGTCTGGATATTTCCTGTCGTCTTTACGATCTTGCAGTAGATGCTTTTAACGATAATCAACAAGACCAACATGATCTGCCTCCTGAGACCGGTGACGATTCACAATCCGAACCAAGCAGTGATAACTCACAGCCTGGCGAAGATAATGATAGTGCTGACTCTAATGTAGATGCTGGCGATGGCTCTTCTGACGGTCAATCGTCTCAAGGTACTTCCGCTCAGCCTGGTAATGAACCTGAAAATGGTGACAGCCCTGCTTCTGGCAGTGATGTTTCCACCAGCGTTTCTACCAGCTCAACACCGTCTAAATCAGACCATTCAGACCCTTTTGCCAATGTCACTGATGATAATCTCAACGAGGTTATTAAAGGTGCTGGTGAACGCTTGAATGACTGTATTAAAGACAACGTTTCTCCAAGTGAACGCACACCTGCTGCTACCCCGTTCGGTATTGCTCCGGCTAAGCGTCACGCAACCAGAGAAGCTTCGGTTCTCCGAGGTGTTCAGGCTGCGTCTGGCCTTCGTCAGTCAATGCACGGGCTACTACAAGGTATGCAACAAACTCGTCGTACACACAAAGAAACGGGTCGTGTTATGGATACGCGTCGGCTGACTTCGGCTCTTTTAGGAGAAACCAAGTTATTCCGACACAAATCTAAAGCTGTTGAGTTCAACTCTGCCTTTACTGTTCTGCTTGATTCAAGCAGTTCATTGGGTTCTGACATGGTTGAAGCTGAAGCCGCTGTTGTCTCCTTGCTCTTTGCGTTGGACGGCATCAAAGGTGTTTCGACTTCGGCCTATCATTTCCCACATGCCACCGCAAATAACGTTGGCTTGCTAAAAGCGCGTGAACAAAGCTTCCGGGCTGCGGTTAACGCTAAGCAATTTGGTATTAGCGCAAATGGTTGTACGCCACTGGAACAAGCTTTATGGCCTGCGTTCAGTGACTTGCTAAATGCGCGCGCTGATCGCCATGTCATGGTCGTGGTCACTGATGGTAAGCCCGATAACTCCGGGCCTGTTATTCAGATGGTTAATGACGCGAAAAAAGAAGGTGTGATTGTTATTGGTATTGGCTTCGGCGGTGCTAATTCAAACATTATGACTTCTCTATTCGATGATACTGGTGTTGCTGTAGGTTCTGTCTCTGCCCTTCGCGGAAAGCTTCTCGAAGTCTCCCGCAAAGCTTTAACTCGTTAATTTTAAAACCTTCCTAAACAAATCCTTAGCCTCCTGCTTTGCATGAGGCCGGGTTTTTAATTCCTAAATTTATTTTAAATCTATTAAAGGTGATCAAAATGACTATGTCCAAAAATGCATTTGCTCATGAAAATCAGCTGTCCTTCAACGAACTGTTTGAAGCTGACGACCGGACTTATGAAGCAATTTGCGCTGCCAAAGATGATCGTTATGAATTGCGTTATTCGCAACAGATGGCTTACGAAATTATTCGTGACTCTCTGTACATCATGACGGCCCCCAGAAGCAACGTTGAACAGCGTGTTGATGAAATTCTCTGGATCTTCTCTGATAAAAATCAGTCGGATCTGTGCTCTTTCACTAGCTGCTGCTTCTTCGCCAAACTGGACCCAGAAGAGACTCGTATGAGTGTTCTGCATCGCTGGAAGCATGACCTGGCTGAACAAGATCGTTTAATTCAGTCGAACCACTACGATGCGCCATCAAATATGGACTTCGTTGAATCACAGCGTCGCGGTTTCGAAAAATACAAGAAGGCGTTCTATCACTACTACCCGAACGAAGCTGCTCGGAAGTGTGCATAACCGCTTAAAGAATAACGCTGGCATTTGTCAGCGTTTTACTTTCTCTTGGAGATATTCATCATGGCTAAATATATTAATTTTGATACTTCTGTCGTTGAACCACAAAGCGGCTTTACCGTTGAAATGATTGATGACCTCATTGGTTACGTGCATGGCAATTCACCAAAGCGTAGTGTTAGTTTGTTTGAAAACCTACCCGTTTTTGAAGAGTCTTTCGTGATCAATACGTACCACCCAATGGCCCCGGATTCACTAGAAATACACTTCTTCCGTGATGAGACAGGTAATTGGTGGCCGTACATGACCGTTGATGCACTGTGTTTAGTGCATACGTTAACGACATACGGCTACGGTCTGATGGGCTCAGAGGGTTAAGCAATGCTGATACCTTATGTGTCTTTCACATCAAATAAACGGTCATATTTAATCCGCGAAACCTCAATTTCTCAGTCCTGGCCTGATAGTCGCCATGCTGATGTTGAGACCTTTGTGCTCTCTACTGGCAAAGTGCTTCGCGCCACCAACATTAAACGTTTTAACTTCATCGATATTGCTGCACATCAGGATCCTATTCCTGTCACAGTAAACGATAATATTAACTTCTGAAAAGCAAAGGCCCCGTAGCGGGCCTTTCGTTTTGGTGAACTGTATGAGTGCTTGTGCATTGATTGAATACAATAACGCTTCCGCGAAACTGCGTGGCGTTGTCGTTCCGGGTGATGAAGCTTGTATTAAATATGCTTTATCACGTTGGGCAGTGATTGCATTTCGTATCCGCAATACAGACGACAAATTCACCCGCATACCGGTTGAGGATTGGATGGAAGGCATTCAGGCAACTGTTAGCCCCTCCCCTGCTCGCGAACGCATTCTGGCCGCATTGGCTCGTTGCAAGCCCGGTATCTTTTAATTTTCTAAATTCATAAATCTATTAAAGAGGTACGTATGTCTCATTCTGTCGAATTGAGCATTTACGGATTCGTATCTGAAAAGATGCGCCTTTGGCCCACTTCTGATGTTCAGGAGCAAGCTGACTTGGCGTTAATTCATTCCGATATGTTAACTGTGAAATTGCTTAACGATCGTGGACTTGGCATTGCCAATACTGCGTTTGGTATTAATCAGAACGAATCCCAGGTATTAAAGCTGGCGACTCGTTTTGCGTATTGTTGTGCATGTGGCCGTTTCTCCGACCCTAGCCTTGACCTTCTCAAAAAAGAGATAGTCATGCTTGGCCGGAGTTTGTGTTCCAGGTTCTTCGACTCAACGATGGCTGAGGCTGTTCGTTTCGTGGCACATGAGCCCGAGTTCATGAAAGAACAATGTGTTTGGTAATCCTTACCCTTCATTTTTATCTACAGGAGTATTTCTCATGCGTTACGTTACCTCTGACAATAGCTACACCACAACTTTCCCTATCGCTGTTCGCAACATCCTTTTGGAAATTGTGCCCGTTGATGAAGAAGATTACTCGCGCGGTTCTGATTTACGCGATGATCTCGGTGTGGTGATTAATGAAGAAACCTATATTGACATCAATCATCGCTTTGCTGATTTGGAAGGCGAGGTTCGGACATTGCTTGCAATGAACCGAATTGGTGTTGGTACGGAATCGTTCAATGACCCTGACTGCCCTTCGCTGTCTGTTAATCAAGCATTATTGATTAACTTGGCGATGGACTTGAATGGGGTGATTCATACCAGTTTGTACCGGGATTTGTTTAAGAAAAACTCATTCTGCGCGCAGATGTTGGTGAGTATCGTGGAGATGGCTGAGGCTGTTTTGTCTGATAATGAAGAACCGGATGTTTTCAAAGATTCTCTCTTTGGTGGTATCTACTCTCGTTACACCATCGGTTTAAAAGCACACCTGTTTCACTAATTGCTTTTTTGCTGTCCACAAACTCTCTTTCACTGGTGATGTATGAAAAACATATTTAAATTCCTGCCGCTGATTCCTGCGGTAATCATTGTAGCTGCAACGGTATTTTTCAGCTTTGATGTCATGACTATGGTAGTTGTTATTGTTGTCATGTCTGTCATTGCTGCCGGTTGTGTTGCATTGGCCGCTTATTTCATCGTGCTCATCCTTCAGGATGTCTACGGTAAAATTATGAAACTGCGTCACTCTCTATAACTTCGATTTAACTTCCCCTCCGCACAACATCCTCGTTGTGCTTAACTTCCCTCAGTGAGCCCTAAAATGAAACTTAATACCCTTCGCTTCTTCTCTCTTGTTTTTACTGTTGCAATTGCTGTCATGGTGATTGTTTTCGGTAGTCACTTTGGCATCAAGGTGACAGAGGACTTTGTCATCAAAGTTCTTTTGATTGTCTCGATGCCGATCGCGTTTACTCGCAACAAGAGCAAATCGTAATTCCAGCCTAGGGTAACCACCCAAAACCCTGTCTTCGGACAGGGTTTTTTTTTGCTTTTTTTTACCAGCCATAACCGGAGCTGCATTCACAGACAACGGAAGGATGGTAAACAAAACGCAAGCACATGCGATTCCTTCAACCCTTTGAGAACACCGGTTTTTGGCCTCATTTTGCTGGCCTTTTTTGCCGTTTTCCTTGCCTGTGTATGACAAAATGACCGCTCATTGATTCATCAGATGAGGGATTTGATGAAACTTCTCGTATGTGCTCACAGCCGTTCGATGCTCATGCCTGTTTTTAAGCTGCCAGCCATACTCTGCACTGACTCTAACCGTCTCAGCTTGCAGCGTGAACTTGAACGTAAGTACGGCGGACGCATGACCCTCGATGAGGCCTGTAAGGAAATTGGTATAAAACCCGAAAGCATCATTAAGAAGATCGGGCAACAAAGATATAGACACTATCAACTGTGCCAACAGCTTGAAAAAGCCAGGGTTTTTAAGGGGAAAAACTCCTTTTTTTGGACTGACAGGATAGCGGCAATTCTTACCAAAGGTAATGAAGATGAAATTCCAAAGTTTCAATAAAACAGTCATCGCTACCCTGGTATTTGGGGTGCTCTCTGCTCATGCGGTAGCAGAGGGTGGCAAAGATAATAAACCAAAGGCTTCCAACGGGCAGGTTACCGCTGGAGGTACCTCGTTTCTGGATGGAAAAGAAGAAGGCTGGTTCTGGAAAAAAATGCCTCCTGAACCGCCGAAAGAAATCGAACCTGAGACTACTGTTGCTAAAGCGGACAAAACCGTAGAGCAGGACAAGCAAATGCCTGTCCCTGAACCTTCCGTTGCGGTTACTCCTGAAGAGGGGCCTGAAGCCTTTACCGTGGCCTGGTACCGTGAAAACGTACAGAAATTACGTGACCGCGCAATTGACGAGCCAACCCAGGAAAACGTCCGGGCCTATTACCTTGCGCAGCGCATTATGTTGGACAAGGCGAGCCGGTTTACTGATATGGCGCGCTTAGTGACATCTACAGATCCATTGATTGATGAAAGCAGTCGTCGCTCTACGTCTACCTTCGGCGCTATGGACCAGTCTGCGGAGGCTGAAAAAAACTCACGGCTTGTTATAAAAGACATTGCCACACGCGCTGGGGTTTTCTTTTTCTTCCGTGGCGAAGATTGCTCAATCTGTGTGAAACAAGCGGCGATCATGAATACGTTCACTTACATGACCGGTATGAAAGTTATTCCAATTTCGATTGATGGTAAACCAATGCCTGGAAACATCATGGAGAACTGGCGTGCAGATACTGGTCAAGCAGCAAAATTGCAGATCACCAACACTCCTGCGCTCGCACTGGCTATTCCTCCAGAGGCAACGCGGATTCTTTCATTCGGGCCTCTCAGTGCCGATCAGTTGATATCCCGCACAATCATGATTGCACATGACTCGGGGCTCATCACCAACGAGCAGTACAAAAGCACGCTTCCATATAACGACAATGGGTATATCGATTCGAGCATCCTGAAAGATATGCCGGAAGAGTACCTGGAGAACTCGGACGACTTTATCAAATACATTCAGAAGAAATCTGGTTACGCAGCATCTACAAAGGCGAAATAACAGTAGCGGGAGTAACAAAAAATGGTTTTACAACATCAAAAATCTAAAGGGCTCAAACGCACTATCTTAGCAATATCGATTGCTCTGTCGGGTGTGTTCACGTCTTCTTCCAATGCTGCGGATATCAGTACCCAGCTCGATAGTATGTTCGGTTCAATGTCCAATGTAACTGGCGCGGGAGATTATCACAGCATTACTCGTGATGGGTACACTGGTGGGGGCTTTGTTCTCCGAAATAAACTAAGAACTCTTACGCCAGTCACAATCGATCTTCCTGCCGCGTCGGGCGGCTGTGGAGGGATCGACCTTTTTGGTGGGTCTTTCTCATTTATCAATGCCGAGCAGTTTGTTCAGATGCTACGTAACATCGCCGCTAACGCGGCTGGTCTGGCTTTTCAGCTGGCACTTAACGCAATGGATGCAGTTCTGGATAATGCCATTTCAAAAATGCAGGCTGTTGTTCAGCAAATGAACGATCTGACCGTTAACTCCTGCCAATTAGCAAAAGGATTACTGGTAGATACAGCTTCCGCATTTGGTGAAAATGCCAAAATGTCCGTGTCATCCCAACTCTCGTCTGATGGTGTTGTTGACCAGTTCAAGGCAATGTGGGGTAACTCAGGTGGTGGTGAAGCCCCAGAGAAAGTCAAAGGTGATACAGGGAAACGTAAGCCTTGTGGCGACTATGGCAACCTCATGTGGTGCTTGCTGCAAAATGGACAGTTCTCATCTCAATTCGAAGGCTCTGAGCAACAACAGAAAGAATTGGTTATGTCTCTCACTGGTACGATTATTGTTGGAAAAGATATCAGTACAGACAAAGACGGATCCATTAAAAAAAGCGTTGTTCGACTTGGCCCTCTGGCAACTAGCTCCGTGTTGGATTCTATTATTCATGGTGACCCCGCCTTCCATATGTGGAGTTGCGTAAACCAAACCGAAACGTGCGAAAACCCAGTGCAACAGCAAATTGGCTTGAATGGCGTTGCTAACACCATTAATAAATTCTTCATTGATGATGGGTATCTGGTTTCGGCAAAATCGGGTGGTGAAGTATCTAGAGAGCGGCATGAACAGGCTGGGTATTACAACGTTGGTGGCGCTGGTAATAAAGCTATCATTTTGGCAAGGCATGACCTGAACGCCAGTCATTCGTATATTCGAGCCATCTCACCTGTCCTATCCTACTCGGCTGCGAATCAATACCTCAGTGATCTACTAACGGCCGCAGCAACAGGGGCCCGTATGGCGCAGTCTAACGATGATTCTGCTTCAGCTTACTACGAAGAGATGTATAAGTTGATAGAAGATGCGCGACGTAATTTGGCAATTTCCTATAGCACATTAGCGGCCAGATACGGCGGTGAAGAGAAGATCCAGGAAACCTTCCAGTCCTACATGCAATCCCTGCCTTTAACTGAATATCAAGGTGAAGGGTCGGTAGACGGCGCACTCTAAGAGGATATGAGTAAATGACTCAGTGGAACGTATATACCGTTGGTGACATTGAATTTATGCATAATGTTTTCAACGCAGTTGCAATGCTAATGAATAGTGGGATGTTCTCAGATCTATTTCGCATTGCTGCATTGTTAGGGGTGATCGGGATTGTTATTTCATCGGCTATTTCAGCAGGTAAAACCGTCTCCTTCCAAAACATGGCCGTCTGTATTGTCATGTATATGGTGTTCTTCCAGGTTTCGGCTCGTGTCAACATCGAAGATGTTACTAGCGGACGTTTCCGTGCAGTTGATAACGTTCCGGCAGGCCTTGCAGCATCGGCCTCCATCATATCCACTGTCGGGTATTCAATTACAGAAAAAATGGAGCAAGCATTCTCCACTCCTTCAATGACTGAGTATGGTGCATTGGATCCATTGGTGGCAATGACGTCTCTTTATGACACATTAAAAAACCCAATGCGCTGGTTTTTAGCCAACGAAAAACCGCGTGTAGATTTCGCCAGAAGCGTGGAAAGTTATATGAAAACCTGCGTGACTAAAGATGTTATTCGGGGGGCGAAAACCTACTCAACTCTTTATAGAGGCACTCAAGGCGTGCAAGGGCTGAGATCTGATGACCGCTTCCAGCACGTCGTGCTTTATGATGGCAATATGGTGGGCTGGGCTCCAGGAATGGAAGATATGAAAGGTGTATCTTCACAATATTCTTGTGCAGATGCTTTTGATAAATTGATCATGCAACATGCATCCTCTTC
The DNA here is from genome assembly GCF_028483405.1 of Providencia sp. PROV076. Taxonomy (NCBI): domain Bacteria; kingdom Pseudomonadati; phylum Pseudomonadota; class Gammaproteobacteria; order Enterobacterales; family Morganellaceae; genus Providencia; species Providencia sp. PROV076. The sequence goes on from NZ_JAMPRR010000024.1 coordinate 113,809, forward strand.
TGACATGTTCCGTAAAGCCTACCAGCGTTCTTATGCCGCTTTGGGCCGGACTTGTCAGGGCGATGGTGACGTCTGTAATACGAGCAGAAAAGTTCAGGAGATCATGAATTTTTACAACCTAAGCGGTACAACGATGCGTGATTTCCAAATGACGATGATCATGTACCCCTACCTTCGTGATGTGCCTAAGTATGGATATGAAGCCTCCTTCCGAGGTGCCGCTGCTATCACCCGAACTCAAACGCAAACCCAACAAGCCTTCCAGTGGGCATCCTCCGGCGCGTCTTTCCTGTCTTGGATGGCGGCGTTTATGCCAATTTTCCAAGGGCTAATCTATGCTCTTACGCCATTCATGGCCTTTTTATTCGGTCTGGGCATTATGGGTGTTCGCTTGGTTATGAAATATTTTCTGGTCATTATCTGGACTCAGACTTGGATGCCACTGGCAGCAGTTGTAAACATGTACGTGCTTGTTCACACTCAAACTAACTTGTCTGCCATTTTCAATGGTATAGATCCGATTTCATTCGATAAGCTATATCTGATGCTATTTGAAACTCAAAAAAGCATCGGCCTTGCTGGGAATTTATATGCGATGATCCCTGCATTGGGTGGCTTTATCGTATGGGGTAGTTCGGTCGCCTTTAACTCACTGGCAAACTCCGCCGCTGCGCCTCACGCAGCTGATACCAAGCAGATGGCTCCTGATGTATCGAACGCGCCAGCCATGAACAACCGAAGCGCTGATGTGAACTTCGATCGCTCCAGTGGGTCTGTCATGGGTGGTGCATCTTCCGCATTGCCTAAATTTGATATGAAGCAATCTGCTTCTACTAACCTCGCCAGCGCTAAACAGAACGTCGAGTCAGCCTCGGTTGAACGCTCTGCATCAGAAGGGAAAATGTTCCAAGAGGTTGCTTCCAACATGCGAAATGGAACCCAGTCTCAACAAAGCCAGGATGCCATGCAAGCTGCTTTGGGTTCTCTAACCTCTTCCCAGCGTTCGTTTGTTCAAGATGTCGCTTCGCGTAACGGGACTTCCGAAGCTGAAGCATTGACAGCTTTGAATATGGGCTCTGTTCAAGGTAGCGCTGAGGCATCTGCTGGTTTGAAAATTGGAGGGTCTGGTGCCTCAGTTTCTGGGTCGGCATCCTTACAGCGTAATGAGTCAGCTTCAAAAGGTAAAACTCACACGGCGGACGCGAGCTACTCAAGCAGTGATAACGCTTCAAACAGTGACGCGCTAAGCTCGCAACTCAGTCAAATCAGGTCACAGTCTTCAATGGCTTATTACAGCAGCATGCAGGCAGCAGGACAAAGCACTGCGGCAACCCAACAATACGGTGAAGCTTATAAAAAACAGGAGTCGGCTCAAAAATCCTATTCTGAAGCACAACAGTATTCGATGAGTAGCTCTCTGGGCCAAAACATGAACTCAGCACAGATTGCGCAATCCATTGGAGGTAGCAACGAAGCTCAAGCCGCACTAACTCAGGTATTGGCTGGTCGCGAAGACTTATCTCAGCGGATCAACGAAGATACAGCACGCCTCTCTTCACTAGGGATGGCACAGGAAGATGCGCATACATTCGCTCAGTTCAGCGCAGCGGCTTCAATAGGTCAAGCTGGCGAAGTAGCTAAACTGTCAGGTTTCGTTAGTGGAGGTTCGCAACAACCAGAGGTCAGCGCTGATGCTGCCAGGGCAAACCAAGGGATCGCAGCTAACGCAGAGCAAGCCGAAGCGCATATCGATAGTATTGCTGGTGGTGTTAATAATGGTTCAAGTTCTACCCAGGGTCAGGCAGCAGCAGGCATAGCTGGTAATTATGCCCAATCAGCACCAGGCACAGCCCAGGGGCACGTTATTGATCAGCATTTCGATAATAAAGGACAGGTTGAGAATCATGAATCCCGTTCAACCCAAGAACTCAACACTATGAGAGGCAATGCTGCACGATATGAACTGGTGAACAAATCAAATTATGGAATGACGGGGGATGCGATGCCTAAGGTTCAAAGCGCCTTAGACAAGGTTTCAAACGGCATTAAGCCGGGGGGGTTCTCTTATCAGGAAGGTTACGGTCAGGGACAGGAAATGGCTTCTCAAGTAACTGGTGTTGGAGGTGAAAGAGGCGAATACGCTAAAAATGCCATCTCACACTTGTACGGTACCGTCAAAGACAAAGACAATACGCCAGAGCAAATGGAACACGCTCGTATTCAGGCCTTCCACGCTGTCACCCTCGCAACCGGCGGTGAATATGTGAACGGTAGGCTTGAAGGCGGCGATCAGCAGCTAGCAATGGCGATTATTGGCAAGGTAGAATCCACGAAGAGCAACATGCATCGTACTGATGCTCATGTCGTAAAAGAATCTGTCGAGGCGCTGATGTCTGATAACGAGAAGAAATAACCCTTAACATACAAAAGCCTCCAGTCGGAGGCTTTTTTTTGGCCTAAAAAACTCAACCGATATAGAGCATATAAGCAGCGGGAACGCTGAGTACCAGCCAAAACATGCAAAGCGCAATGTCTCTTTGGATCCCCGGTGGTTTGGGTGGTGACTTTTTCGTGCTTATTGGAACTCTGTGAACCACAATGGGGGGTAGATAGGCTACGCCGTGTGCGCCAAATGTACTCATGTTTTACTCCCAAATATCAGTAAAAGAAAAGCACCTCGTTTTGCTGCCCTTCTTTGTTGCCCGTATACGTCATTGATTTATGCTTGCTCAATGGCGTCTCTATGCATTGATTCTCTCACAGTTCTTTCAGGTGACGAAATTTTCTGTGATACGCCTAGCCATCAATGCCTGCAATCTACAAGGTGATTACGAATGATAACCCTTTTTAGGAAAAATTGGTTTTCAAAAACGGTCTGCACGTTGTTCACGATGAGCCACTTGGGTGTAGCGATGTATGCCCCCTACGCTTACTCGGCAAACTCGGCAGCAAATGCTCAGTCAGCGGTTGAATTCTATAAGTCTCTACCCGGTCTTTCTGCAAATAGTAACGGCACTGTTCAGTATGGGGATGGTGAGGCCGTTAACTTAAATAACGTGTATCCTGGCGAGGCGTCATCCACCTCCCTGGATCAGCTGAAATCCGTGTATGGTAATGATGGTGAAACCCAAAAGTTAGGCTTTGATACTGGTTCTGCACTTGCCTCTGAATCGTCATTGCGAGGCGAAGCCTATCGCGCCGTTTCAGGCTCAACGAAAACGACTGCAAAACTGAAAGCCACGGATTCTATCTTTGACAAACACAAAGATTTCTTGGCGAACCAGGATAAATACATGCAGGATCTGGATGACTGCTCAATGACCTCCGAACTGAATACGGACGGTGTTAAGCAACACATTCCTGATTATAAAGAGTGCACTCGCACCACCAGCGTCAGTGGCACCTATCGTTTAACCCACCCTTACGTGGCAGGCTTCCTGAGCCATAGCTCCGGTTCTGCCAACATTGAAGGTTGCGGTGAAGCCTGCGTAACTCTTTGGGTGGGTAGAGTCGGCGATAACTACTGGGATGGTCGTTGTAAAATATATGAAGAATATACAGGTGTTCGCGTTTACAACCCGCAAGCCATTTCCAGTGCAAAACTGACTTACGCAACCTGGGATGATTATATGCAGATCTACCTTGGTGAGAAAAAAGTATTTGCGGGCCCTGTTGCAGGAATGAAGGATGCAGGTACTGATGGGAAATACCGACCTTGGAACTACAGCAAAGGTGAGTTATTCCCACCAGAAACCGAAGGGCCTTGCGAGTTGGATACCAGTTGGCGTGTTGATCCACAGGCTGACGTGACTCAGAACTTCCAGGAAGTACAAGACGGCGATGAACTGATTTTCAAAACACGCGTTTCAGTTTATGGCAATGGTGAAGGCTATGCGAAATTGGAAGTTCGCTACGACCCATCTAAGGCCGTTAGCAAAGATGAATGGATTGCCGACAACCAAGAAGGGTTCAATACTTTTCTGGATGCAGTCAATCAGGGTTATTGCCAAAACTATTCGGTCACCTGCAATGAAACAGTCACACCTGACGCGAATGGCTGCGCTTATATCAATGGGGTTACTGTGTGCGAAAAGGATCTTAAAACACCACCGATCGGCGGGCTTTCCCCATTCTGCCGTAGTGCAACCGTTGTATCTAACTGTGGTACTGATGCCGGAGTGAATAACTCATGCAAAGACTTTGATAATAACAATGCCTGCAAATTTATTAAGTCTTCCTGCATCACAGGCGCAGCTGGTGGGCAAAGCGGTTGTTGGCAAGCTTCTGAGACCTGGGACTGCGGTCAAGATGTTACAGTGCCAAGCACTACACAAACCGAGACTTACCAGTGTGCTGGAGCGGTGCAGTGCATCAACGGTACCTGTTTAACGCCAGAATCGGAACCTAGTGGAGACTTCCAAACGGCAGTCGCAATGCTTCAAGCGGCGACTTACGCGGTTAACGAAATGACCTGCGGTGATGAAACTATCAACGTCAATCGCACTTGCACCTTATTCAAAGGTGAAGCTGCTACTTGTAAATCAGCACTGGGTGGCTGGGTCGATTGCTGCAACCAGCCTGTTGATGTCAGCTGGATTGAGTATCTTCAGCTAACCTACTACACCCTGAAAGTTTCAGATGCGCTGGCCGTTAAAGCGGGCATGTTCGAGCAAGGTAAAGGCATGTTCGACATGGGTTCTGAATTGGCTAACAGTGCTATTGATGCAATCACTAAACCTGCAATGTCTGCACTGGATAGCTTAACTGGTAATGCAGGGTCAGCGGTTGCAGATAAAATTGCAGATCTCGGTATCGGAGAAATGATGGATCAGGCGGTGGGCACTTTAACTAAACAAGTTGCTCAATGGACTTTGGACACCTTTGGTTCGAGCGTAACAAATGCGTTATTCCAGGCCGGGGGCACAGCTGCTGGGTCAGAATCGGTTGCTGCGGTCGGGTCCGACGGCGCATTAGCCAGTTCTGTAGAGCTGTCTTCCACCCTTACTTCCGCTATTTCCGTTGTCGGTTATGCCTACATGGCATATCAGGTTGCAAACATCTTGGTAAACATCATCTGGGCTTGTACAGCAGATGAATTTAAGCTTGCTGTGAAAAAAGAAACCAAACTTGCGACCTTCATCGATAGCTGGTGCCAATCCAAAGTGTTAGGGCAGTGCATTGAAAAACGGTCAAGTTACTGCACGTTCAACTCACAGATTGGGCGAATTTTCCAAGAACAAGGGCGCGCCCAGTTGGGCATTGGTTGGGGTGATAACAAGAATCCGGATTGCCGTGGCTTAACGTTGGAAGAGTTTGGTCGAATTGACTTCCAAAAAGTCGATCTGTCGGAATGGATTGGTTCACTTTACTCAGCCGATTTACTGCCAACGCCCGAATCAGTCAATCTCGACAGCATTACCGGTTCAGGCAGCATTCTCAACGTTGACGGTAAACGTAAAAACAGCCTCGACCGTTTCAAGGATGGCGTTGATAGCGTTGATATAAATGACCTGAAGGATAAAGCAGGCGCTTCAATACAAGTGCGTTAATCATAAAAAACCCCGCTCAGTTTTGGCGGGGTTTCTACTTTCGTCTGTAATATGAGTTTTTGAATTCAAGAACCTTACCGTTGTAAAACACATACGGAGCATGCTCTTGGGAGGCTGGCACAAACAGAGCTCGTTTTGCACCAAGGGCCACAGATAGTTCCTTCATCAATGGCATGTTTTCTTTTTTCGCCGCAAGATAGAAGAAACAGGCCGATGCGTACCCAGAGCGATACTCTTCAGGGCTGACTAAAACAGGCGGTTTTGGTAGGTGCCCGGTTTCTTTAGCTTTACTTAACGAGAACCAACTCCAGCTCTTGTCCTGCCCGCATAGTTCATATTCATTAAAACCTGCCATTTTAGGGGCGAAGGTTTTAAAGGCTTCAAACATTTGAGACTGATCTACTTCCCGGTCTCCCCCTGCCCAGGAACCGAATAAAACAACCCCATCAGTATAAGGCTGAGGTCTTTTCGCGGTTAAAAAACCTGTTAAAGCAATGAATGGATCTTTAATAGCCAACCCACCAACAACATCTGCCGTACCGGCACCTGACCGTTGAGTTTTGGCAACCTCTCCTGCTCTTACTGGATTCTCAAGTGGGAGAATACGCCCGCCGTCAACCAGCTTGTTATAGATGACATAATTATCACCTGCATCTGTAATTTGGCGCATCTCCATTGCACGGGCAAACTGTAAAGCCTCCGACGGATTGGTATCCACCGGCATCGGAACAGGTTTAGAAGCACAGCCCGTCATTGCCATTGCCAGAGTAATCAAAGAAGCGGTCAGAATCTTTTTCATGTTCGGTACCTTATTCGTAGAGTTGCAGGTAAGTAGTTTTTCGTGTTGAGAGCATAGTAACCCCGCCATGACAGCTGACGAAGAAATCTGGCTAAAAAAAATCCCCTATTGTTTAAATAAGGGATCTAACACTGTGAATTTGATTTAAATTGAATCTTTCCAAGCGGTTAGCACTTGCTGGTGGCTGCATGTCGCATCTTTCGTGCAAGGTACTTTAAGGGCTGGTTCGAAATTTCCCGGAATAAATTCCCCTTCCAGAGGGGGGATTTCTGTCTTCAGTTCCGGGTCGTAGAAAACAAAAGGTGCATTCACTTTGTTTACCACCCATCCCCAACCAACAGAATCTGGAATGATATACCCCGCCGTGGAGGAAATGTCTTTCACGATCAGCCGTTTCTTGAACTCGCCAAACTTCGACTTGCAAAGCTCGGGCGAGTCCAGCTTTTGGCACAGATTCACGCGCATATAACCGGGAGCAACCAACTGGCTGCCAGGCAACGTATGAAAAGTGCATCCCTGCAAAGCTAACGCTGTGAATATTCCAATCAAAGTTCGCGTTTGCATTAATGAGCCTTATCTTCGCAGAACGGGCACTTT
>NZ_JAMPRR010000025.1:0-35544 GCF_028483405.1 Providencia sp. PROV076
TCACAACTTGAAATATGACGAAAATTAGACGCTAAAGGACGAACCGCACCCACAAGTAGACTTAGCATTCGGGTTAGTGACAATAAAACGCGAACCTTCCAAGCCTTCAGTATAATCAACACTTCCACCTACCAAATACTGTAGGCTCATTGGATCTACAACCAGAGCAACACCTTGCTTTTCAATGGTCATATCGCCTTCGTTGATTTGGTCATCGAAGGTGAAACCATATTGGAAACCGCTGCATCCGCCACCAGTGATATAAACACGCAGACGCAGATTTGGGTTGTCCTCATCAGAGACTAAATCTTTAACTTTAATTGCTGCCGCATCAGTAAATTGCAATGGCAGAGCTGCATCATCACTCATTTTTTACTCCAAACCGGTGACCGGTAAATTCATGTGTAGGCAAAAGCCTACTCAGATCAATTAACCTAATTATCCGTCACTTGACTAAATCGTTCAAGTGTTGTTACGCAATTAGACACATTGTGCATATCTTCGTTTCAACATTTGGTTTAATTGGTGTGGTGCTTTAGAATGAGAGCAATTTTTTTCTTAGCCTCTTTCTGGAGCCCTGCGATGTCACAATCTGAAAAACTTTACGCACAAGCAAAAGAACAAATTCCTGGGGGTGTAAACTCCCCTGTTCGTGCTTTTAATGGTGTTGGTGGAACCCCATTATTTATTGAAAAAGCGGATGGCGCTTATATTTATGACGTTGATGGTAAAGCCTATGTGGATTACGTTGGCTCATGGGGACCGATGGTATTAGGCCATAACCATCCTGAGATCCGCGATGCCGTGATCAAAGCTGTTCATAAAGGGTTAAGTTTTGGTGCACCGACTGCCGCCGAAGTTGAAATGGCTGAATTAGTTTGTGAATTAGTACCCTCTATGGATATGGTACGTATGGTGAATTCAGGTACTGAAGCCACCATGAGCGCAATTCGTCTGGCGCGCGGTTACACCGGCCGTGACAAAATCATCAAATTTGAAGGTTGTTACCACGGCCATGCAGACTGCTTATTAGTCAAAGCGGGCTCTGGCGCACTTACTATGGGTGAACCTAACTCCCCGGGTGTACCTGAAGATTTTGTAAAACACACATTAACTTGTACCTATAATGACCTAGCTTCAGTTCGCAAAGCATTTGAAAATTACCCAGAAGATATTGCATGCGTGATTGTTGAACCAGTTGCTGGAAATATGAATTGCGTACCACCAACAGCTGAATTTTTACCCGGTTTACGTGCATTATGTGATGAATTCAATGCCGTACTCATCATTGATGAAGTTATGACAGGTTTTCGTGTCGCATTAGGTGGAGCACAAGATTACTATGACGTTCAGCCTGATTTAACCTGTTTAGGTAAAATCATCGGTGGTGGTATGCCTGTTGGTGCCTTCGGTGGCCGCCTTGAAATTATGGAAAAACTAGCACCAATTGGGCCTGTTTACCAAGCAGGGACCTTATCTGGTAACCCTGTCGCGATGGCTGCAGGTCTTGCTTGCTTAAAAGAAGTCTCTCAACCGGGTGTTCACTCACGTTTAAATGAATTAACAGAAAAGTTAGCTCGTGGTTTAAAACGTGTTTCCGCAGAGCAAGGTATCCCGATGGTTATCAATCACGTCGGTGGCATGTTTGGTATTTTCTTCACCGACGCCCCAACCGTAACTTGCTACCAAGATGTGATGAAATGCGACGTTGAGCGCTTTAAGAAATTTTTCCATTACATGTTAGAGCAAGGTATTTACCTCGCGCCTTCTGCTTTTGAAGCAGGTTTTATGTCTATCGCACACAGCGATGAAGACATTGAGAAAACGATCAAAGCCGCAGAAACTGCATTGATGAAAATTAAAAAGAATTAATTCACATTGATGTTATAGAGGTGAAATTTATCCAATTTCACCTCTATTTTTTTATAGCTAAGAATAGATAACTCTAGGTTCGACACCACAGTTCCCTAACTAGCCTTTAAAATAATTAATTCACCAGCTAATTCTCTAAATAGTTCGAGTTGTCGTAAGAGGCAAATAAGGAAATCTCTAGGAACATACACAAGTATGTGACTAGGGTTGACGAATGAAGCCAACACAGTCACAACTTGAAATATGACGAGAAGAGCCTGACACCACAACGCCCTAACTAATTAGCACTCAAATAATTAGCCTTTCAAATAAGCAACTCACCAACTAATTAATTCTCTAAATAGTTCGAGTTGTGGCAAGGCGGCAAATAAGGAAATCTCTAGGAGCATACACAAGTATGTGACTAGGGTTGACGAATGAAGCCAACACAGTCACAACTTGAAATATGACGAGAATTTAGGGGTTATTGCCAAACATATCCTTAACCCAATCCGGCGCATCACCTTGCTGCTCGCCATTATTGCCATTTAGATCCCAAACTGGAGCTTCACTTTCAGACGCTTGGCATAACCCTTCTGGGTTATCCGTCCAAATCGGCAACATTCTACCGCCGCCAAAGTTTGAGCAACTTAATTGGCCATCAGCTGTGACTTGCATATCAACAATGCCCTCTGGTGCGCGGTTGATAAGTGCTAATGGTGCTTGGTTATCTAAGTAGCGTTGGTACACTTTCAGTGCGCCTGTTGCTCCTGTTAATTGTGTTGGGCCATTATTGTCACGGCCAACCCACACAATTGCGACCTCTTTGCCGTCAATCCCTGCATACCAGCTATCACGTAGGTCGTTAGTTGTCCCTGTTTTACCGGCTAAATTATACTTCGCATATTTAGACAACAAGACTCTGCCCGTACCTTGTTTAACCACTTGTTGCATACCATACAGTGTGAGGTATGCCGCTTGAGAAGGTACTGCTCGCTCAGCAGATGGGTAGCTTTGGTAAATCTCTTTACCATCTCCGTCAATGACTGAACGTAATGCCGACAATTTCGCACGATTACCATTACCGCCAATGGTTTGGAATACTTGGGCAACTTCCGCTGGTGTTAAATTAACCGCACCTAAGAACATAGCGGGAACCTTTTCCATAGCCGCTGCAGGAGCCCCTAAGCGTACAAAGGTGTTAAACACTTGGTCTAAGCCAACTTCTAAACCTAGATTTACCGTTGGGATATTCTGTGATTTAGCCAAAGCGTCTACTAACATCATCCGGCCGTTGAAATTGCGGCTGTAGTTTCTTGGGCTCCAGTTTTGATTCCCAACCTTCACTGTTAGTGGCTCGTCTTTTAGCCATGTGTTTAAACGGTAGCGGTCTGGTTCACTTAATGCCGCGAGGTAGACAGGTGGTTTTGCTAGGGAACCAATACTACGTCGTGCATTTAACGCGCGGTTAAAACCTGAAAACTGCGGTTGAGAACCACCAACCATCGCGCGAACTTCGCCATTAATGCGATCAACCACCACGATTGCCCCTTCGATATCATCCAATTTACGAGATTTACGTAAATCAGCGACACCATTTTCAACTGCATTTTCAGCCGCAGTTTGAGCAACTGGGTCTAGGGTAGTAAAAATTTTCGCGCCCGAGAGTTCTTTAACTTTATCGCCCAATTTCTCATTGAGTTCTAAACGAACCATTTGCATAAAGGCAGGTTGAGAAGCCACCAGCCCTTCTTTGTTTTTCACCCCAAGAGGCCTTGCGCTGAGTACCTGATACATTTCTTGGTCAATCACGCCACGTGTTTCCAAGATTTTCAGCACGATATTACGGCGTTTAATCGCATTTTGTGGCTTAGTCCAAGGGTTATATGTTGATGCCCCCTGCACCATCCCCACTAATAAAGCCTGTTGGTCAAAACTTAACTCATTGATTGGTCGACCAAAGTAATACAAACTTGCTAATGGGAAACCACGAATTTCGTCATTACCATTTTGACCTAAAAAGACTTCGTTTAAATACAGCTCTAAAATACGTTCTTTACTGTAGTTGTAGTCCAGTAAAATCGCCATATACGCTTCATTAGCTTTACGCTTTAATGTGCGTTCATTAGTTAAAAATAAGTTTTTGACTAACTGTTGGGTTAATGTACTTCCCCCTTGAACGGAGCGTCCTGCACTTAAGTTAGCAACAACAGCACGGCCAATAGAGTACAAACTGACGCCATCATGCTCATAAAAGTTGCGATCTTCGGTTTCTAGTAAGATTTTAACTAGAGATTCGGGGAAGTCAGATATCGGTAAAACTAACCGTTGCTCATTATTCGCCGACTGCATCATCGTGATCAGTTTCGGGTCTAAACGGAAAAAGCCAAATGAGCGACCGTTCTCCATATTTTCAATTTTGCTCAAGGCATTATTTTCAAACACCATTCGAGCAAGTATTTGCCCCTCTTTTTGATCAGGGAAATTAAACGGCCGGCGTAAGATTTCGATGCTATTACCGCGCACCACAAATTCGCCTGACGTTGTTATCTTACTCACTTTACGGTACTGCATGCCTTCAAGTAGGCGAACCATTTCTGCCTGGCTGTAGTCCATACCTGGCTCGAGGTTAACCATTCGGCCGTATACGGCTGCGGGTAAATCCCACACCTTACCATCAAGACGTTCTTTAATTTGTTGATTTAAATAAAAACCATATGCCGCGAGTAGAACAGCAAACACGATCATCAGTTTGACGAGCAGCCAAAACCAACGCCATTTACTTTTTACCTTTCGAGGCTTGTTATTTCTTGAGCCTTTTTTAGCCATTTGCTCTTCTTCTTCATCTTCATCATCGAGATATTGTTCATCAATATCATCATGTTCGAATAAATCTTCATCATCATAGTCATCGCGGTCTCTACGACGGCGGGATGAAGATTGTTTTTTCCCAGCAGTTTTTTTGTTACGTCTGCCGATTGGTTCAAAATCTTTACCTGACATGGTCGCTCCATATCACCTTACAAAATATCTTAATAACTCACTCGTTATGCCAGTTTAGTGGTTAATTTTGGCCCATAACCTCAGAGATTTCACCAAAGAAAGCTCTTAATTACATTTCCTTACTCAGTTTAGCCTATCAATTGGCTGAATAAGGAAACTCGCTATTAGAGCATAAAAATAGGCTATTTCGCACCCATCATCGCTTTTTTTGTTTGCCTTGTTGGCGCAGTATTTGCGGGGTCATCCGGCCATAAATGTTTTGGATAACGCCCTTTCATCTCTTTTTGTATCTCTTTATAGCTGCCTTGCCAAAACGCACCAAGGTCTTGCGTGATCTGCAACGGCCGCATGGCAGGAGACAGTAGAGATATCGTTACTGCTATTTTTCCTTGTGCTATTGTCGGGTTCGTTTTTTCCCCGTACATCTCTTGCATACGAATCGCTACCACTGGTGGCTTATCTAACGCGTAGTAAATACTTACATCATGTAAAGATGGCGCTCGATAAGTTTTCGGAAACATACTTTCTAACCACTGCTGTTGCTGCCAATCCAATCGATTGATTAATAAAGAAGCTAAATCAATTTGCTGTAGTTTTTGCTTATTTGTTATGCCATCAAGATAGGGTTCAAGCCATTCACCCAGCGAATCCAATAGAGCTGTATCATCAAAATCTGGCAAGTCAACATCGGGAAAATACTGCTTAGCTAACGTACAACGGACACATAATTGTAATGCATCTTCCTGCCAATTTAGCTGCTGTAAGCCATTTTGCTTCAACCAATACACCAACGCTTGGCGAACCTCAGTCTTATCTGGGTTGCTTAAACGTTCTGATTTCACCACTAATTGACCGCATTGCAAGCGCTTCCAAGCTAATAATGTCCCTTTTTGTTCATCCCATTCGACCGTTTCTTGCTTGTTAAACAGTGATGGGCAATCTGCTTGTAACCTGTCAATCTCTACAGGGTAAGCCAAAGAAATACGCGCATCCGCTGTATTTTCAGGTTGCCATAAAGACACCACTATTAACCACGGAGTCCCCATTAGTCTATCTGACTCACCCAACGTCGCCCCTAAGCCACTCGCTAATTGGTAACGTTGTTGGTTATCTCGAGATTTTGCTATGTAGTCGGGAAACCCTGTAGCCAGCAACGTTGGTAACCACTCACTAATGAGCGCATCTCGCTGACCAATGGTACTCGGCACTTTTTGTTCGCAAAGTGCTGATGCTCTCTTACACCACCCCTCTGTTGGCCTTTCTATGCAATAGCGAAGATCCGCATCTTGTTGACGAGGAGGTTCTTCGATAATCGCCACCAGTAGTGCAGCTAATTGAATAACATGCTGATTTTGGCTTTGTTGTGCTTTGCATAACATTGCCGCTGTTCGTACTGAACTACCTAACTCCGCCATCTGCTGCCCAAAAGGCGTTAACTTACCAGCTGCATCAATAGCACCTAATTTACCCAGTAAATTTTTTGCCGCAGATATTGCAGGCTTCGGGGGTAAAGTCAGCCAATTCAGCTGGGCTGCATCGTAGCACCCCCACTGTAATAAAGATAACCATAAGCTGCTCAGGTCACTTTGCGCAATTTCGGCCTCGCTAAATTGTGCCGCACGCTCAGCCTGCTCTTCACTCAATAAGTGCCAACAAACACCCGTTTCTAAACGGCCAGCTCGACCAGCTCGCTGCGCCATCGATGCTTGGCTGATTCGCTGTTTAATTAGCTTTGTCAGTCCTGTTCTTGGGTTGAATTGACCCACACGTTCAAAACCACTGTCCATCACAAGGCGGATGCCTTCAATCGTTAAACTGGTTTCCGCAATATTAGTGGCTAATACGACCTTCCGCATTCCTTCTAGTGCCAGCTGTATCGCCTGTTGCTGGGCTTGTAGGGTTAATGCTCCGTATAAAGGACATAAAAGTATGTCCTCACTTACCATCGAAGCGAGTTCTGCTCTTACTTTCTCGATTTCCCCCATACCTGGAAGAAATAATAGTAAAGACCCATGCTCTTGCTGTAATAATTGCCAAGCCGCCAATGCGACTTCTTTATGAAAGAGTTTATTTGGGTTAATTGGATGATACTCACGTATGACGGGAAATGTACGTCCTTGAGAAGTGATAACCGGAGCATCAGGAAACAGCTGGGACAGCCCTTGATTATCTAGTGTCGCTGACATCAACAGAATACGTAAATCCTCACGTAAGGCTTGTTGTGAATCAATTAACAAGGCTAGGCCGAGGTCTGCCTGTAAATTTCGTTCATGAAACTCATCTAGAATGACTAAACCAACCCCTTCAAGCATGGGATCATTTTGCAGTAAGCGGGTCAGTACGCCTTCGGTCACCACTTCAAGACGAGTGTGGCGGCTAACTTTAGTTTCAGAGCGCATGCGTAAACCAATGGTATGACCGACTTCTTCGCCAAGTTGCTGTGCAAGACGAGCCGCCACTGAACGTGCTGCTAAGCGACGAGGCTCCAACATGATAACCCGTCCATTAATAACCCCACTCTTTAATATTTCTAGCGGCAAAACGGTTGATTTACCTGCACCTGTAGGTGCATGAAGCAATACCTGAGGTGAAGCCATTAACGCGGTAAGTATGTCCTCACAAACTTCGAATATCGGTAACACTGGGGCTATCACTCCATATATTTAACTTTTGCTGTCAGACATTGTAGCATTAGCCTCTTTTGCCAGTAAGCATATTACCGATACCCTAGCGGAGATCCCATGGAATTTGAACCCGCCTTACAACCTGCCACTTTAATTAAGCGGTACAAGCGCTTTTTGGCTGATGTGACTTTACCGAGCGGTGAAGAAATAACAATTCACTGTGCGAATACGGGCGCTATGACAGGTTGTGCAACCCCGGGTGATACCATCTGGTATTCAACGTCCGATAATAAAAAACGCAAATACCCGTATAGCTGGGAGTTAACCCAAACAGCAAATGGTCATTTTATTTGCATTAATACCCTTCGTGCGAACCAATTAGTTGCGCAAGCCTTAACCGAAAAACACATTCCAGAATTATCCGAATACAGCGTAATAAAACCTGAAGTCAAATATGGCACAGAAAATAGCCGAATCGATTTCTATCTCACGCAAAATGGATTACCCGATTGCTTTATCGAAGTAAAATCAGTAACTTTACTCGAAAATAATCAAGGTTTTTTTCCTGACGCTGTGACACTTAGGGGCCAAAAACATTTAAGAGAACTAATGTATATTGCGAAAGAAGGAAAAAGAGCCATACTATTGTTTGTTGCTTTACATACAGGTATTCACGTAGCATCTGCAGCGGCACATATTGATAAACAATATGCGCTATTATTGGAGGAAGCGAGACAAAGTGGTGTTGAAGTGCTTTGTTATCAAGCTGATATAACTGTTCAACAAATGGTGTTAAGTAAGCAGATTCACTTTAACTCTATTAAATAAAGTTTTTTTAACCGATTTTTATACGAGGCCGCAGAGTTCTGGGCGCTAAAAAGGGAATAAACACGCTCGCCCTCACAGCATTACAAAACTCATTGCAGGAACGATTGCCAAGAGAGCAGTCTTCTGCTATTTATAGCGACCTTAATTTTTCCCCCTTGGGGTTTTTGTAAAATTTGCGTGTGTAGGAGAAGCATTATGCAAGAAGGGCAAAAACGTAAGACATCGTCCTTAAGCATTCTCGCCATTGCTGGGGTTGAACCCTATCATGAAAAAGCTGGCGAAGAGTATATGAACGAGGCCCAGTTGGCGCATTTTAAGCTCATTCTCGAAGCATGGCGCAATCAACTCAGAGATGAAGTGGACCGGACTGTTACTCATATGCAAGATGAGGCAGCTAACTTTCCAGACCCCGTTGATAGAGCCGCTCAGGAAGAAGAATTCAGCCTTGAATTACGTAACCGGGACCGTGAACGTAAACTGATTAAGAAAATCGAAAAAACGCTGAAAAAAGTTGAAGATGACGACTTTGGCTATTGTGAATCATGTGGTGTAGAAATTGGTATCCGTCGTTTGGAAGCCCGTCCTACCGCTGATTTATGTATCGACTGTAAAACATTAGCTGAAATTCGCGAAAAGCAAATGGCTGGCTAGTGTCTGTATGGAGTCCTAAACGGCGCATATTACTGCGCCGTTACAAGGGAACTCCACATTCTGTTATGTTCCGCTCAGAGCCTATTCCTTGCGTTAGCTATCACGTAAAATCTATCCTTCTCGCATCTTTTTGCCAATTGGCTGGCGATAACGTCCTATCATGTTCCTTTAAATAAGATAAATATTTACTTTCGCGTAATTTTTTACGGAAATAGCTTATGCTATCTTTTAACCCCATAGTGTGAATTTGAACGATAATCTAATAACAGAAAAACGCTTAAAATAAGGCTTCTAACCCTATACACCTATAGCAAGAAAGCTTTTTGCGCTATTATTTTGCGTAAATTTTATTGGTAACGTTTATAATTAGAGACGACTTTTATTCGTTTAACCATTCTCAAAGAAACTTCTGTGAGCTATGATTAGCCGCTTATTTTGTTTAATGAATATTGGTAATGACATCGAGGTGTACTATTTTTAACCGAGTAGCAAATTTCTGCCGTAATATTTTATCTCGCAATACAGATGCATCTCCTGAAGATGTAGTAAAACATCGTGATCCTTCGCGAGATAGTCAGGCAGCCGGTAAAAGGCCAGTCACTCATTCTGCTCATGCGCAAACCGCATCTAAAGAGCAGAACACCGTTCAACCCCATAAAACAACCCCTATTAGAAAAACGGTTCGTCAATCTCAACGTGCCGATTCAACACCTGAGAAGCGCCCTACAATGACAACCGTAAACGAAGAAAACATTACTGTTATCCCGCGTTCCGAACACCCTATTTCACGCAGTGATATCAGTGATAATGCGTTAAAAGTGCTGTATCGCTTAAATAAAAGTGGCTTTGAAGCCTATTTAGTGGGTGGGGGTGTGCGTGATTTGCTTTTAGGCCAAAAACCTAAAGACTTCGATATTACGACAAACGCAACACCAGAACAGATCCGCAAATTATTTCGTAATTGCCGTCTAGTTGGTCGCCGTTTCCGCCTAGCACACATTATGTTTGGCCCCGAAATTATTGAAGTTGCAACTTTCCGTGGCCACCATGACCAAAGTGCATCAGATGACAAAAACTTATCTGCACAAGCACAAAATGGCATGTTGTTACGCGATAACATCTTTGGTTCCATTGAGGAAGATGCGATCCGTCGGGACTTCACCGTTAACAGCCTATATTACAATATTGAAGACTTCACATTACGTGACTACGTTAATGGCTTAACTGACCTCAAAGCTGGCATTATTCGTCTAATTGGTGACCCAGAAACACGCTATCGTGAAGACCCAGTCAGAATGCTAAGAGCGGTACGTTTCGCCTGCAAATTAAATATGAGCATCGAACCAAAAACTGCAGAGCCAATTTACCAACTTGCTCATTTATTGAGAGAAATTCCATCTGCTCGGTTATTTGAAGAGTCACTCAAATTACTACAAGCAGGCCAAGGTTACGATACCTATAAAATGCTCAAAAAATATGGTTTGTTTGAGCAGCTTTTCCCTGTTGTCGCAAGCCGCTTTACGGATAACAGTGATTCGCCAATGGAAAAAATCATTGAGCAAGTCCTTAAAAATACTGACTTCCGATTAAAAAATGATAAGCGTGTTAACCCTGCTTTTTTATTTGCGGCTATGTTATGGTACCCAGTTACAGAGCATGCTGAAAAGCTCTCTCAAGAAGGCGGGCTAGCCTATTATGATGCCTTTGCCCTTGCGATGAATGATATTTTAGATGAACAGTGCCGTTCGATTGCGATCCCAAAACGCATTACAACCACGATGCGTGATATTTGGTTGTTGCAATTACGTTTACCTCGTCGCCAAGGTCGTCGTGCCAATAAATTAATGGAGCACCCGAAATTCCGTGCCGCGTTTGATTTATTAGAATTAAGGGCCAATGTTGAGCACCGCAACGAGCTACAAGAGTTAGCATTATGGTGGGCTGATTTTCAACAAGCGAATAATACCAAACAGCGTGAAATGATTTCGGAATTAGGCAACGCACCCACTCGCCGTCGCCATCGCCCACGTTCATCACAAGGTGGAACAGGTGCACGCCGGTCGAATAAGTCATAATTGATAGAGAGAATACAATGGAACAAGTCTATATTGCTGTAGGAAGTAACCTTGGTGAGCCGCTATTACAGGCACAACAAGCTATTGCAGCATTAGATGCGATTCCCAATAGCCGTGTTGTTTCTACCTCTTCTGTGTACCGAACTAAACCACTAGGTCCACAAAACCAGCCAGATTTTCTGAATCTGGCTGTACTACTCGAAACAAGTCTTGAGCCAGAAATACTCCTCAACCACACACAAAAAATCGAGCTTGAGCTTGGTCGTGTTCGCAAAGAGGAACGTTGGGGTCCACGAACTCTTGACCTCGATATCATGCTTTTTGGTAACCGTATTATCAATACTGAACGGTTAATTGTTCCACATTATGGGCTAAAAGAGCGTGAGTTTATGTTGTATCCGCTTAGTGAAATCGCCCCTTCCCTTGTTTTTCCTGATGGCGAAAAGCTTTCAGAAAGACTCACACAAGTCCCTCGAAATGGCCTAACATTTTGGGATATTCCAGCCTAAAATGTTCAACCTCTTATGAGGTATGGTCGCAGGGAGATCATTTCCGGAGGTTATTATAATGAAACCAATTTCTCTGGCTGATTTATGTCAGTTTAAAAAAGACAAACACAAATTTGCAACTATGACTGCCTATGACGCAAGCTTTGCTCAATTATTTTATGAGCAAGGTATTCAAGTGATGCTCGTTGGAGACTCACTGGGAATGACGATCCAAGGTGAATCATCTACTTTACCAGTTACTGTCGAGCAAATTGCTTACCACACCCGATGCGTTCGCAAAGGTGCACCAAACGCCTTCATTATTGCAGATATGCCATTTATGAGTTACGCCACACCAGAACAAGCTTGTGCTAATGCAGCAATTTTGATGCAAGCCGGTGCAAACATGGTGAAAATTGAGGGTGGCAGTTGGTTATGTGATACCGTAAGAATGCTAGGAGAACGCTCTGTTCCTGTGTGTGGTCATCTCGGTTTAACACCACAAGCCGTCAACGTTCTTGGCGGCTATAAAGTCCAAGGACGCGATGAGGTCACGGCAAATCAATTACTCAAAGATGCGATTGCACTAGAAAATGCAGGTATCCAATTATTGGTTCTCGAATGTGTTCCAACCGCATTAGCGAGCCATGTTTCTGAAGAGTTGCTATTACCGGTGATTGGTATTGGCGCAGGAAATGGAACTGATGGACAAATCCTTGTTATGCATGATGCACTGGGTATTACCGCACGAGCGCCTAAATTTGCTAAAAACTTTTTAGCTCAAGCAGGCAACCTTCATGATGCTATTCGTATGTATATCCAAGAAGTGGAAGATGGCATTTACCCAAGTGAAGCACATTCTTTTTCTTAATTGATGCCAGTAATTATAAGGAACTCACGTATGCTTATCGTTGAAACGGCACTTATCTTACGCCGTGAAATTCGCCGCTGGAAACAAGAAGGTAAACGTATTGCACTTGTCCCTACGATGGGTAATTTACACGATGGTCACTTAACACTCATTGACCAAGCGAAAAAACAAGCTGATATTGTGATTGCCAGTGTATTCGTAAACCCAATGCAATTTGATAGGCAATCTGATTTAGCCAATTACCCACGGACTTTGCAAGAAGATTGCGAAAAATTAAAGCGTCGTGATATCAATTTAGTTTTTGCCCCTTCCCCGCAAGAATTCTATCCAGAAGGGATGGAAAAACAGACTTTTGTTGACGTTCCCGAGTTATCGACGATGTTAGAAGGCGCAAGCCGTCCCGGTCATTTTAGAGGTGTCGCAACGGTTATCACTAAGCTGTTCAACTTAGTACAGCCCGATATTGCTTTGTTTGGTGAAAAAGATTACCAACAGTTGCAATTAATTCGCAAATTAGTCGCTGACTTATCATTTGATACTCAAATTGTTAGTGTCCCAACGGTTAGAGCCAAAAATGGCTTAGCATTGAGTTCACGCAACAACAATTTGTCAGCGGAAGAGCTAAAAACAGCGCCTAAACTGTATCAAATTATGCAACAAGCGGGTGAAAAATTAGTCGCTGAGCCTAACGCATCTGAGGTTATTATCGAAGAGATGAATAATAGCTTACGTGAAGCCGGTTTTACCCCTGATGAGCTATTTATTCGCGATGCAGATACATTATTACCACTTGGTGAGCCGAGTAAACGTGCGGTTATTTTAATGGCTGCATGGTTAGGTCAAACGCGTCTTATTGACAATTTACAAGTTGACCTGCAACGCGATATTGCATAAAAATAAATCAATTATAAAAATGAAATAACACACTGCAATTACAGTGTTTATAGCGTTAATTCAATGTCTGTGTTCCGAATGGCTTTTATTTTTTCAAACTCATTTGGTTCACAGCTAGGCGGTAAGTAAGCGAGTCTCTAGGAGCATACATAAGTATGTGACTAGGGTGAGTGAGCGCCACCAACAACGCTGTGTTCCGAATGGCTTTTATTTTTTTCAAACTCATTTGGTTCACAGCTAGGCGGTAAGTAAACGAGTCCCTAGGAGCATACATAAGTATGTGACGAGGGTGAGTGAGCGCCACCAACAACGCTGTGAGCCAAATGAGGAAGAAAAAATGTTAAGAAGAATGTTACAAGGCAAACTCCACCGAGTCACTGTTACACAAGCAGACCTACACTACGAGGGCTCATGTGCAATAGATCAGGACTTCATGGATGCCGCTGGGATCATTGAATACGAAGCCATTGATATTTACAACGTTGATAACGGTGAACGTTTTTCAACTTATGCAATTTCGGGCGAACGTGGTTCAAAAATTATTTCGGTTAATGGTGCTGCTGCACGCCGCGCTGCGGTTGGTGATAAACTGATTATTTGCTCTTATGTGCAAATAGAAGATGAAGACGCTCGCTTACATAAACCAAAAGTAGCTTACTTTGATGAAAATAATAAAATGAGTCGCCTAGCAAAAGCGGTTCCAGTCCAAGTGGCATAATTTGGGTCTTTGCTTACCCAATAAATTGATTAATAACACCATTTATATACATTTCAATAAAAAACGGCTTTTGATTACATTCAGTATCAAAAGCCGTTTTTTTAACACAATTTCATCCCTAAAATTTAGCTTCTGAGGCCTCGACCCTGCTCAATTAGGAACCATGTTAATGCATAAAAGACGACTAAAAAAATCATTAAGACGCCTAATGTAATCGCGATAGAAACATCAGCTATTCCCAGAAAGCCATAACGAAAGCCGCTGATCATATACACAATTGGGTTTAGTTTAGAGACGGCTTGCCAAAACGGGGGGAGCAGTGACAACGAATAAAACACACCGCCTAAATACGTTAATGGTGTTAATACAAAGGTAGGAACAATACTAATATCATCAAATGTCTTAGCGAAGATGGCATTTAATAAACCAGCAAGGGAAAACACAATTGCGGTTAGTAATAACGTTATAACTACCATTGCCCATGAATGCACTTGCAATGGAATAAAAAATAACGATACCAATGTGACGAGAAAGCCGACTAAAATCCCTCTAGCAACACCACCACCAACAAAACCTGCGATAATAATATGCGTCGGAACAGGGGCAACGAGTAATTCTTCAATATTTTTCTGAAATTTAGAGCCAAAGAAAGAAGAACAAACATTTGAATATGAATTAGTGATCACCGCCATCATGATCAGCCCGGGGACGATAAACTGCATATAATCCACACCGCCCATATCACCAATTCTTGAACCAATTAAGTTACCAAAAATCACAAAATAGAGCGACATGGTGATCACAGGTGGTAATAATGTTTGTATCCAAATACGGCCGAACCGCGTGACTTCTTTTATCCAAATGGTTTTTAATGCGACCCAATATAGTGAGATCATCTTGCAATCTCCTTCTCGGTTGCATTACTTTCTCTTTTGACTAAGTTAACAAATAACTCTTCTAACCGATTTGCTTTATTTCGCATACTTAAAATCTGAACACCTTGCTCACTGAATTGGCTAAAAACACTATTTAGACCTTGCTCTCTTTTGACATCTACCTCAAGTGTTGAGGTGTCTATCAAACGTGATTCATACCCTAATAATTGAGGGATCGGACTTTTTGGCATTAAATCAAAAATAAAGGTTTCTGATTCTAATTGACTCAGTAATTGCTTCATACTTGTATTTTCAACTAATTCACCGTGTTGAATAATACCAATATTACGGCATAACATTTCAGCTTCTTCCAAATAGTGAGTGGTTAAAATGATTGTCGTTCCCTGAGCGTTAAGATTCTTTAAGAATGTCCACATTGAACGGCGAAGTTCAATATCAACACCCGCGGTGGGTTCATCCAAAATTAATAGCTTTGGTTGGTGCATCAACGCACGGGCTATCATTAAGCGGCGTTTCATACCACCGGACAAATTACGAGCCCGCTCATCACGCTTTTCCCATAAATCAAGTTGGGTCAGGTACTGCTCTGCACGTTGTACAGCAACAGAGCGCGTGACCCCATAATAACCGGCTTGGTTAAGAACGATTTGTAATACCGTTTCAAATGGGTTGAAATTAAACTCTTGAGGCACTAATCCAAGTTGCTGCTTTGCTTGCACAACTTGCTTTTCTAAATCATAACCAAATACTTTTACAGAACCGCTCGTTTTATTCACCAGCGAGCTAATGATCCCGATCGTGGTTGATTTACCCGCGCCATTTGGCCCCAACAATGCGTAAAAGTCACCGTCTTCAACGCTCAGGTCAATCCCTTTCAGGGCTTTTACACCACCTGGGTAGGTTTTGGTTAATTGCGATAACTCAAGTGCATATGTCATATGTAAAAAAAACCTTTATTCTTAGGACGATTTGAAGGCAATATATCACCATGATGCCACTTTTTTCTGCACTATGTTATGCAGAAAAGAGATAATTAGTTTATACAATATAATTCAATACGTTATGAATTTAGGGTTGTCTTGACTAAAAGACAGGTTCATCATAAGGATGTTGAAATTAGTATAACTAATTATTAATTAATCAATAAATGTTGTATAAGATTTTATCGCAAAGTAACACAACTAGGCTATAAGTCATGATGAGAAAAATCGAAGAGCTGTTTGCTAACAATGAAGCATGGTCAGCATCAGTCAATGAACAAGATCCCGAATTCTTCAAAGAATTATCAAAAGCGCAAAAGCCGAGATTCTTATGGATAGGCTGCTCTGACAGCCGAGTACCTGCAGAAAAATTAATTAACGCGGCACCTGGCGACCTTTTTGTGCACCGTAATGTTGCCAACTTAGTTATTCACACTGACCTAAACTGTTTATCAGTCATTCAATATGCCGTTGATGTCTTACAAGTTGAGCACATCATTATTTGTGGCCACTACGGCTGCGGTGGTATTGAAGCAGCGGTTGATAACACCGAACTTGGCTTAATTAATAACTGGCTATTACACATAAGAGATATTTGGTACAGACATAGCTCTATGTTAGGTGAGCTAAAACCTTGCGAGCGTCTTAACCGTTTATGTGAATTAAATGTCGTTGAGCAAGTTTATAATTTAGGGCATTCAACCATCATGCAATCTGCATGGAAACGAGGCCAGAAAGTGATGATCCACGGTTGGGTATATGGGATTAATAATGGCCGGTTACACGACTTACATATTACTGCTGACAGCCGAGAAAAACTTGAGTTATGTTACCGTGAAGCTATTTCAACATTAACTCAAAAAAAATAAATTAAATTATTAATTCGAAGCTCTTAGACATAAGAGCTTCTATGCACAACAAAAAAGGACAGCAATGCTGTCCTTTTTTGGTCGTTTTATTCAGAAGATCTAGTCTTCTAATAACGTTACGTGCCCAATATAAGGCAGATGACGATATTGCTGAGCGTAGTCAATACCGTAACCCACCACAAATTTGTCTTCAATCGAATAACCAATCCATTCAACAGGAACCTGTACTTCTCGGCGTGAAGGTTTATCCAGCAATGTACAAATAGCAACAGATTTAGGGCCGCGTAATTCGAAAATTTCACGAACTTTATTTAAGGTATTGCCAGAGTCGATAATATCTTCAACGATTAATACGTGTTTATCACGGATATCTTCGTCCAAGTCTTTGACAATTTTAACATCACGGCTTGATGTCATTGCATTGCCGTAGCTTGAAACGGTCATAAAATCGACTTCATGAGGAACATCAATCTTACGACATAAATCAGCCATAAAAATAAATGAACCTTTCAGCAAACCAACAAGGACTAATTCACCATCAAGTGTTTGATAATGAGCGCTAATTTTATCGGCTAATTCACTGATTCGTTGAGCAATCTCTTCTTCAGAGATCATTACTTCAAGGGTATGTTTCATCGTCTATTACGCATCTATGGGAATGGAAAGCACGTAATTTTAACATAGGCAGCACGCATATACTAATAAAGGAAAATGCAGTGCTAAAATTTCACACTGCATTTTATCTGAAAATAAATGTGGCTGTTAACTTACAGTGAAGCCCAACATCATTCCGGTATCTTCATGCTCTAAGAGATGGCAGTGAGCCATATAAGGATGTTGTTGAGTTGCAGGGTGTTTAAATTCGACTAAAATTTCACTCACCTGCCCTTCCACTTTAACAATATCTTTCCAACCTTGGCGATGAGGCTCTACGGCTTGGCCATTTTCTTTTAGGATACGAAAACGTGTTCCATGAACGTGGAATGGGTGCAACATCATATCGCCACGCCCTGAAACGACCCATATTTCTTGTTGATTCATAGGAGCATTGAATGCAGGATGAGTCATTGAAAAAACCTGTCCATTAATGGTATTCGCGTTATGAATATCTAAACCATCAGAACCTGAACCACAGTGGCCGCCACTTCCCATTTTGCCATTCATATTTCCATGGTTCATATTTCCATGGTTCATATTGCCTGCATTCATGTTACCGTGGTTCATATTGCCCATCATTGCACCATGACCGCCCATGTTACCCATGGCCTGGTCGCCATATTTTTCACGTAACATCATCATGCCTTGCATGTCCAAACGCATATCCATCATTAAGTGGAAACGACGACGGTTTAAGCCAGCAAGAGAAGGAATAGCAGACATTGCTGCAAGTGTTGATGGTAAGTCACCTTCTCCCTTCGTCAACGTTGTTTCGATACGCAATACAGGCAAAGGCTGGTCAAATGGTGCGATCGTCATGCCCATTTGCCCGACGGGTAGCGTAACCAAATCGAATGCGCGACCATCGGAGGCATCAATTAAGACTTCAAAGCGCTCTCCCATCAAGATAGGTAATTCTGTTACGGCAACTGGCTCGGCTAGTAAACCACCATCACTCGCAACGACATACATTTTACGTCCATCACTGGTGGAAATGTTTAAACTTCTCGCATTGCAGCCATTTAATAACCTTAAGCGTAGCCAACCTTTTGGAGCAACATGTTTAGGGTAAACAGCTCCGTTCGTCAACATGATGTCTCCGAACCACCCCACTGCCGCGCTCATCACATCAAGCTGGTAGTCAATTTGACCATCATCTTTTAAGCGTTTGTCCTGCAAAATGACAGGAATATCATCAACGCCCCAATCACTTGGTAAGCCGTGCTTTGTGCTGTCTTCATCTTTAATTAATACAAGACCAGCTAAGCCCATTGCGACTTGATAACCCGTTTTTCCATGAGTATGTGGATGAAACCAACATGTCGCTTCACTTTGGTTTACCGTAAAATTCACTTTACGGCTTGCTCCCGGCTGAATTATCGCTTGAGGCCCACCATCTTGTTCACCTGAAATTTCTAAGCCATGCCAGTGAACGGTTGTATCTTCAGCCAATTGATTCACAATATTGATATTAACGCTTTGCCCATTCTTTAAGCTAATCGCAGGGCCCAATAAATTTCCGTTATAACCCCATGTCGTTGTTTTCTTTCCTGGAATAAACTGCGAAATACCTTGTTGGATAGCTAGCTGAATATTGCCTTGTGCATCTGGCTCAACTAGCGGAGGGATTGCCAGTTCAGGGTAGTTTCCCGCTGCGACCGCGATGCGGCTCCAAATAGGCAGCGCACTTGCAGCATATGTGATAGCACTTAATTTCAAAAAATCGCGACGTAGCATTGATAACCTTCCTTTTATTTATCAAATTAATAATCATCAGAGGGGTAATTTATGGCAAATTACACTTTCGAAGCAAAACATGGTTTAATGAAGGTATGATAAAGCCTCCCCTTACAGGAAGGTCAATAAAGCCACTCTATAAATGTGGGTTTATTACATGGATTTAAGAAAAATATAGTTGACTAACAATTCTATTCTTATGCTAACGTAACTTGACATAGAAAACAGATAGAATAACGAATGCGCAAATTTATATTGATGTCATGCTTAATGACTCTGTTAGGGATAACCAATTCTGCCAGAGCTCTTTCTACCAACGAAGCTGAAGATCTTGCTGATCTTACGGCCGTTTTTATTTATCTAAAATATGATTGTGGGTATTCACAAATCCCTGATAGAGAAATTGAACGTGCTATCGTTTACTTTGCTAAAAGCAACAAATGGGATCTTAGTAACTATAATGCGGAAAAAATGACCGCTCTTAACAAAGAAAGTTATAGTGACCTAAAAGGAATACCACTTACCACCGAGTTTAAATGTCAGTCCCTTGCTCGCGATTCGCTAGGCCTTTTTGCTTACGTAAAATAAGCGGAGGATAAAGCCCATCAAGAAAACATGCCCAAATATAGTCTGCATGTTTTCTTTCTTTACTCTAAATTATTATTCCTTTTTTGCCTTCGTTCTTGCCAAAACAGGGCTATCGATGGAATACTTTGAATAATCACCATTCTGATAATATGATTTGACATCACAAAGCCCGCATCTAAATTCATGGTAATTGCTGCGAATGTCATTGCTTCCATACTCCCCGGCGCCCAAGCTAACAATAATACTGAAATATCATAGCCTGTCATCCAAGATGCAAATACCGTGATAAGAAAAGTCAGCACGATATTTACCACCACAACTTGGGCTGAAGAATATATATTTTTAATCAACGATGAAAGTGGAAAAACAATGAAATGGTTACCAATATTCATCCCGATCAATACCATACTGAGTTCAGTCAACATCAGTGGGAAATTCAATGGGATATCAACCCAACCTTGAATGAGTGTTGCCGCTGCTAATGACGTTAACATAAAAGGCGCAGGGACTCTTAAACGCTGTAAAATTATCCCTGAAATAACACCAACAACAATAATAAGCAGTAGCCATCCCGTTGAAACTAATGTGAGTTCTGGAAATTCGATTATCGGTTGCGGATCACCATCACTACCAACAACAATACCTGCTAATAAAATAAGAATAATTAAGCGAATTGTATGGGAAATAACAATTTTTTGGGGTGGTGTATGGGTATGGTCAGTTAATGCGAGAATTGCAGCCATCGCACCGGGGACAGAGCCTAGCATTGCCTCTTGTTTTGTCCAACCGACTTTTCGGTAAAACCAAAAAAAGCTGAACGAAAATTGCACGGCCAAACAGACAACTAGCATTAATAGTAAAAGAAATAAATTGTCTGCTTCATTAAGAGATACTTGATTGAACATCAAGCCGACAGAGGTTCCCAGTGTGACTTGAACAAAGGTAATGGTATGTTTAGGAATTGCGAACGAAATACCAAAACGATGAAAAATGATAATCGCAATGATCGGGCCAAACATCAATGCAAGGGGAATTCCAAGATAAGTAAGCCCACCACCGATTAAAGCACAGATGGAAATTCCACCTATCATTTTTAATAATTTCATCATATGGTATTAACCATTAAGTCTTTTTATAGCCCTAATTTATATCACATTATTTAAGCAATATGGCTTTAGTTTTTAATTATTTATCCCCTTAGTGACATCTACCAGTATTTATTCATTTATTAGGTTTTGATCTAGTTATTTTAACTTAGTCTGAAAAAATCTCTCTAACACAAATTAACATAGCATAGTAACAAAACTATTTTTCACTTTAACTGTTTTCTTCATTTTATATTATCAGCGCGAGCTTGATTCATAATCGCTTTGGACATCCATTGGGCTAATTCTGTTACTTGAGCATCATCCATTTTCCAAATATCTTTTAATACTAAAAATATTTCAGAACCATAAATAACAGAAAAAGCTCGAATGACTCTGTCTATAATTTCTTGCGGATATTCTGATTTCATTGGCGATGTCACCATCGCAAGAATTTCTTTACGATTTCCGCGTTCTAGAGGCTTATCTTTAATATTTTGTGGAGCAGCTCGCCCCTGTGCCCATTGCTGTAGTGATACTTGCAGTGCGGCGCGCAAAACACCTTCATGTTCAAACATACGTGGAAAAGCATAGGTTAATAGCTCGCCAATACGCTCTTCGGTTTGCTCACTTTGTGGCCGCCAAGTTAAAATAGGACCTAAACTTTCATTAACCGTTGCGGTAATTAAATCGGCTTGTGTCGGAAAATAACGATATGCTGTCGCACGAGAAACTCCCGCCTCAACTGCCAATTCAGAAACAGAAGGCATCGCCCCTTTTTCAAATAAATCTAAAGCTGTCGTAACCAATAATACATAGGTCCGTTTTCGTGTCCCTTTGTATTCTGAGAGTGAGTGAGTTTTAGACATTAATTTATCCTTAAAATACTGTCACTTACTATAAGGCCAGTTAGCGTTAATGAAAACACATAAGTGTAAACAGGTAAATATACTTAATTGATAATTTGAAAAGATTTATCTATGGAGGTGATTTCAACGATAATAGCAAAAATCATAACAATCACATTTAAATCTTTTAATCTTCTACATGTATTCGAAGTAATTCAAGATTATTAATAAGTATTTATTACATTTTATCAATAGGATATGAATACTAGCAACCAATGTCTTTCACAATAAAACAAAAAATGAGACTACGGTCTCATTTTAAAACTAAACCAAATGATACCATGGTCTCATTATGATGGAAAATTCAACGCTCGTTTTACTCTGAAAGGGTTGTTCTATAAAAAAACATCCGGGTTTTATTTATGTTGTAACGACGCTTGACACTAAAAGTGCTGAACTATTTTATGTCAGTGAATTAATCAAAAACGCCGGATTAGCGGTACGTACCGTTGACCTGACAACACAGCCAACGCAATTAGAAAAAAACGCAGATATCAGCGCACATACCGTTGCTAGTTTTCATCCGCTCGGCACTGAAGCCGTTTTCTGCGGTGACCGTGGTAAAGCCATTGAAGCCATGGCACATGCTTTCAGCCTTTATCTTGCCGCACAAACAGATGTTGCCGCTATTCTTGGCTTAGGCGGGTCAGGAGGAACAGCTCTCATCACACCGGCCATGCAAGTATTGCCTGTGGGTATTCCAAAATTAATGGTTTCCACTATGGCTTCAGGGGACATTTCTGGTTATATCGGTGCGAGTGATATTTCAATGATGTATTCCGTCACTGATGTATCAGGTTTGAATATCATTTCTCGCAAAGTATTAAAAAATGCAGCCAATCAAATCGCAGGAGCTGTTTGGTTTGATGACGAAGAACAACCGCATGACTTAAAACCAGCAATTGCACTCACCATGTTCGGGGTAACGACCCCATGCGTACAACAACTTACAACACAGTTAGAGGCGCAATATGACTGTCTAGTTTTCCATGCGACAGGCAGTGGTGGTAAAGCCATGGAAAAACTGATTGATAGCCAATTACTGCATTCAGTTTTAGACATTACAACCACCGAAGTGTGTGACCACTTATTTGGTGGCGTATTGGCTTGTGATGAAGACCGTTTCGGTGCTATTGAGCGTACTCAGACCCCTTGTGTGATGTCTTGTGGAGCCTTGGATATGGTGAATTTCGGCCGTCCTTCCAGCGTGCCTGAACACTGTCAAGATCGCTTGTTTTATCACCACAATGCTCAAGTCACTTTAATGAGAACGACCAAAGAAGAAAACCAACAAATGGGTCGTTGGATTGCAGAAAAATTAAATCGTTGTCACGGTGAAGTGCGCTTTATTATTCCAACAGCAGGGTTTTCGGCATTAGATATTGACGGTGCTCCATTTTGGGATCCTATCGCAGACCAAGCCTTCATTGATGCTTTAACCGAAAATCTAATCATAACAGAGAAAAGACAGCTTATTTTGAGTCCTTATCATATTAACTCCTCCGAGTTTTGTGACCAGGTTATTCAGCTTCACCAGGAAATTTTGAACAAATAATAGAGGTTAACTATGAAACATAACCGCGCAGATTTATTAAAAAAATTTAGAGACATGATTGCTCGGGGAGAACCAATCATCGGTGGTGGCGCAGGAACAGGGCTATCAGCTAAGTGTGAAGAAGCGGGCGGTATCGATTTAATCGTTATCTATAACTCAGGCCGTTATCGCATGGCAGGTAGAGGTTCACTTGCAGGCTTATTAGCCTATGGCAATGCAAATGAAATCGTTATGGATATGGCAAAAGAAGTTTTGCCCGTGGTGAAACATACTCCTGTCCTTGCCGGTGTGAATGGAACAGACCCATTCTGCCAATTCGATAAATTCCTCGATGACATCAAAGCAACAGGCTTCGCAGGGGTACAAAATTTCCCTACCGTCGGGCTAATTGATGGTAACTTCCGCGCCAATTTAGAAGAAACAGGAATGGGCTATGGGTTAGAAGTTGAGATGATCCGCCTCGCTCATGAGAAAGATTTACTCACTACGCCTTACGTTTTTAGTGCTGAAGATGCAATTGCAATGACTAAAGCCGGGGCTGACATTATTGTGCCACATATGGGGTTAACGACCGGGGGAAATATTGGAGCTGAAACCGCACTGACGCTCAAGGATTGCGTTCCACTAATCAATGAATGGGCAAAAGCGGCAAAAGCAGTACGCGAAGATGTGATTGTTCTGTGCCACGGTGGCCCGATAGCCACCCCTGAAGATGCTGAATACATTTTAGCCAACTGCCCTGATTGCCATGGTTTCTATGGTGCCAGCTCAATGGAGCGTTTACCAACAGAAGTAGCATTAACTGCCACCACACAAAAATTTAAATCAATTACACGTTAGTTTTTTTACTTTATGTTTTGCCAACACCAGGCGCCTACTTCGGTAGGCGTTTTTTTTATTTTTTAGCTGGGTTTAAATAGCGCCATAACACCCAGAGTAATGATGTCGAATAATATAAAACCCCAAATTGGATAACCATTAATGGGTTTTCTGTCGCTCCAGTCATCTTGAGCATGCCATAATAGTTATTTTGCTCCAAATACTGTTCCGTTAACCCACCTTGCGGTAAATAACGACCAAGCAGCATGATAATAATAAAATACGCGACATAATGACGTAATTTGGCAATGCCTTCATCAAAAGCATTAAAATGGCTATTCATATCATTAGCCTGTTTTCGTCCAATAATAATACGATTAATTAATGTTGCGGCATAAATATAGAGGATCGCAGAGGAGTTAATTTGTGTGGTATGAAAAATATACGCAACGCCACCTAAAATCGCGGCAATCACAATAAAGAAAAAACCTTTCGCCACAACAGCCATCATGGTGCTCATATGAATCAAAATAAATTCAAATAATAAAATCAATACCATGTTGTAAATAACAGCCACCCCAGACCATTGAGGTGAAAACCAAAGTGACAACAAAAATACAATATAAAAAATAGTGAGCCCGTGCTCAACCAATGTTGGCAACGTCCCCATTATTCCTTGCGGTTCTTCTGATTCAAGAAAATAATGTTTTTTGTTCGTCCCTATAGTCGACGTATTTTTGCGAGGAGTTTTCCTTTTTTTTATCTTTCTAGCCACAAAGTTATTTCCCTTTTTCCTGGTAAATAGAATGCCCTTTGCATAAAAAATGCATTAAGCAAGCCATAAATACAGGCATACCAAAGTAGAGCACGCCAAAGGCAAAAGCCACATGGGGTTTATCTGGGAATTCACCACCGCTAGAGATACTCGAATAATAGCCAATAGACCTTAAATATTCAGGCGTTAACCCGCCATAAGGCACGAGGAAAGATAAAATTAACACTGAGAAAATACAGAACATAAAATTAAGTGCCATTAATGCTGAATAGCCCATATTTTCTGAACGTTCTTGCTCTGTTCGGCTGGTTAAACCAAAAAGCATTCGATTTGCAACAGTGGCACTGTATAAATATAAAATTAATGGGGAATCACCTAATACTGACATATTAATGGCCAGTGCAAAAAGACCATAGAAAAGAGCAAATAACGTTAATATTCTCCAATCACGAAATACCGCCATAAAGACGCCCGAGTGAACTAAAATAAATTCAAAAATCAGGATCAATGTCAGGTTATAAATAATTTCTACCGTATAGTATTCAGGAAAAAACCATACCGATAAAATAAAACCAACATAAAATAATGAAAAACCGTAGTTTATTATTTTAGAAAAAGCACGAAGAATACTGAAAGAGTGCGAATTCTCCTTCACACTTTTTACTGAAGATTGTTTTGGGAAAAAACCTTGGCTTTTATCTTTCCCACTCCTTGGTGGCTTTACCATTACCTCACTCCATGCCATCAATACCACTTTATTAATAAGCTACTTGATAATACAAAAAATAAACAGTGGTTAAAGTCTGAATGATAGACTCGAGACAGGATAAAGTGTAAAACATATCGACAAGATGGCATGAACGTAGAAACGCCATGCCACAGATAGACTAAATGGAAATTAAACCAGTTTGGCGATCAGCGTATCTAAGTCACCTTGTAAGAAATTTACCGGTGGAATTTCAATCACAGTATAGGCGCCTGCGGCTTGTTTCATCGTCGCTCGTGCGGCAGAAACCATAAATTGAGACGTCAGTGCAGGGTTATTAATGCGCATTGAATATTCGAACAACTGGTTATGTGTTGCCCCTGAAACGCCTTTATGAGTCATGTGCACACCGTGCCCAACATCTTTTAGTGCATCAATGCTATCCACCTGACGAATATGTGTTTCATCAGAAGAAAAGTAGCTGTCTGCTTTAATCGCTTGAGCCACTTCATCGAACTTAGCGCCACCGTCTAATTCAACATAAACCATACGACGATGAACCCCTGTTCCTAATGGAATTGTGACAGAAAGTGCATCTTTTACGCCATTGATAGCCTTAGCGGCCACACTGTGCCCCATACTCATCCCCGGACCAAAATTCGTATAAGTTACCCCTTTTGGTGCCATTGCTAACATCAATGTACGCATAATCGAATCAGAACCGGGATCCCATCCGGCAGAAACAACCGCCACGCTATTATGCTGCTTCGCGATATCATCTAAGCTACGTTTTAAAGCCACAATATCCGAATGTACGTCAAAGCTATCAACCGTATTAATTCCCAAACTTAAAATTTTTGCTGCTAATGGGCCGATTGCACGCGTAGGTGAACAGAGTAGCGCAACATCAACTTTTCCTAATTTTTCAATATCATCAACCACTTTGTAGGCTGAAAGTTCTGCAGGAATATCTTGTGTATTACGACGAACTACCCCGACTAACTCAAAATCTTCAGCGGCCAGAACAGCTTCTAGTGCATAGCGACCAATGTTACCGTAGCCCACTATTGCTGCTTTAATTTTTGTCATTTTTGCTCCTATACAGTTCTGATGTTGCTTATTAAATTATTTATAGCGAAATTGAATTTAACAGAATAATTAAAAGTAAACAAAACATTAGCCTAATTAAATCAGACGCATTTTAACCCTATTTTCATTATTGAAATCCATGTAGAATTAGCCACTCAGAAAGCTTTCCCTAACATTCATGAATATATAAAGGTTCTCAATGCATCAATCCGATGTGACTGAGCGGTCACTCTTTTCGCTCAGCTGGCCAATTTTTATCGATATTTTTCTTCATTTGGCCACATTATTAATTAATACCTATATGGTCAGTCACGTTTCTACTGCCTACCTTGCTGCTATGGGGGTGGGAAACCAAGTATTTGATCTATTTATCACTATTTTTAACTTTATTAGTGTGGGGTGTAGCGTTGTTATTGCCCAGTACCTTGGGGCAGGGCGTAGAGAAAAAGCCAGCCAAGCAATTCATATTTCAATCGCTTTTAACTTTATTCTTGGCTTTTCCAGCGCATTAGTTGCGTTATTTTTTGGCTATAGCATTCTAACTATCATGAATATGCCATCACATTTAATGGCTGATGGTTATACTTATTTACGTATATTAGGGATTTGTTTAATTCCAGAAGCAATCTCAATTATTTTAGCAGCATGCTTGCGGGTTTATGGTAAAGCGCAGCCTGCAATGTGGGTCACATTAATCGCTAATGTAATTACCGTATTTGGTAACATCATTGTGCTTTATGGTTTCTTCGGCTTACCTCAATATGGGCTGGAAGGCGTTGCTTGGTCAACTGTCGTAGGGCGTATTGTTGCCGTTATTTTACTTTTCTGCCTACTGTTTTATGGGCTGAGAATTAAATTTGTCCCAATGATGTTAATACACTGGTCACGGAAAATATTGGGGAAAATTTTACACATTGGATTACCCTCTGCGGGGGAAAATCTCGTGTGGATCCTCCATTTCATGACCGCATCTGCATTTATCGGTTTAATGGGGGAAACGTCCCTCGCGGCACAAACGCTCTATTTCCAATTGTCATTGTTTATCATGCTGTTTGGGATCTCTATCAGCATTGGTAATGAAATTATGGTTGGTCACCTTGTTGGCGCAAAGCGCTTTGAAGATGCCTATAGGCGCGGTGTAAAAAGCCTTAAAATGGGTTTTTACGTAACAATTGGTGTCGTTATCGCCTTTTGGTTATTCCGCGATCCTATTTTAAATAATATTACGGATGACCAAGGTATTATTAAGGTACTGCTGCCATTATTTTTACTTTCGGTGTTCTTAGAGCCTGGCAGGACAATTAATATCGTGATGGTAAATGCCTTGCGTGCTTCTGGCGATGCTCGCTTTCCGCTATGTACTGCCATTATTTTTATGTGGGGCGTTGCTATCCCATTAGGCTACTTCTTAGGCATAAAAATGGAGATGGGTCTCTTAGGCATTTGGCTAGGTTTCTTTGCTGATGAATGGCTGCGCGGCTTAACCAATGCATGGCGCTGGCGCTCACGTAAGTGGCAAAGTAAACGCCTTGATGTAGAAAACTAACCTTTTCAATTATCACTTGGTCCTGTCGAATTTCATAGGCAGGACTTTTGTGACAAAGCTCAAAGTTAGAAATATTTCATTTTTATAGTTCAAATTAGAGATAATATTTCTCCCCACTCTCTTTAAATCCCCTAACTTAGTGAAGTTTTTCTCCAGACTGTTGTTTAAAATAATAAAATTGAAAAAGATTTTATTAAGGGGATTTGCCATGCATGCTCAATCACAACCACTACTTTGGCAATATTTTATCAACGCAGTAAAACAAGAAGTAAAACCTGCCTTAGGTTGTACTGAGCCGATTTCATTGGCATATGCTGCCGCCAAAGCCGCTTCATTACTTGATGGAGCCGTGATCCGTGTCTGTGCTTTTGTCTCCCCTAACCTCATGAAAAATGGCATGGGTGTAACTGTACCCGGAACAGGTATGGTTGGTTTACCTATTGCCGCAGCCCTTGGCGCAATTGGCGGTGATCCTGAAGCGGGTTTAGAAGTATTAAAATCAGCATCTACGGATGCTATTGCATTGAGTAAAAGCATGTTAGCTCAAGGGGCTATTACCGTTAATATCAAGCACCCTTGTGATGATGTCATATACTCCGAAGCCACGGTATACACACAAACTGGATCCGCAACCGTTATCATTGCGGGGTCTCATACGAATATTGTTAAAATGATCCACAACAGTCATACCGTATTTGATGCCACGACAGCTCAACCTCATCATGAATCTCCTGTTGACTGTGCGGCAGACGTCCCACTGCCGCCAGTCACCGCTAAATCTGTTTATCAATTTGCTACCGAAGCGCCATTAGAAGATATTCGTTTTATTCTTGAAGCGGCCCATTTAAACGAAGCCTTATCTCAAGAAGGTTTACGCAATGTTTATGGTTTACATATTGGTAAAACATTGCAAACCCAGCGAGATCGTGGCCTGCTTTCAAAAGACTTAATGTCAGAAATTATGATCCGTACCTCTGCGGCCTCTGATGCTCGAATGGGAGGGGCTGTATTGCCAGCCATGAGTAATTCAGGATCAGGTAACCAAGGTATCGCTGCAACCATGCCAGTGGTTGTCACGGCTGATTATTTACAATCTTCCGAAGAACAACTGGCTCGCGCCTTAATGTTGTCGCACCTAATGGCGATTTATATTCATAATCAGCTCCCTGCATTATCGGCACTGTGTGCCGCGACAACCGCAGCGATGGGGGCTGCGGCAGGCATCGCCTGGTTACTCGAGTCCCGATATGAAGTCGTTGCAATGGCAATTTCCAGTATGATTGGTGATGTTAGCGGTATGATTTGTGATGGTGCGTCAAACAGTTGTGCCATGAAGGTGTCAACCAGTGCGAGTGCCGCTTATAAAGCCGTGTTGATGGCATTAGATAATAGCTGTGTTAGAGGGTCGGATGGTATCGTTTCTGATGATGTCGACCAGTCCATTGCCAACTTATGTTCTCTAGCAGCGGGGTCTATGAAGCATACTGACGTGCAGATTATTGAAATTATGGCCGCTAAAGCGCGCCCTTAACGCCGTAGCGTTGTTGGCTGCATTCGCCAACCCTAGTCACATACTTGTGTATGCTCCTAGGGATTGGCTCTTTTGCCGTCTTGCTACGTCGCTAATTCTTCGCCCTTAACGCCGTAGCGTTGTTGGCTACATTCGCCAACCCTAGTCACATACTTGTGTATGCTCCTAGGGATTGGCTCTTTTGCCGCCTTGCTACGCCGCTAATGACTTTGAATTTCTTTTTTTGAATTGTTCTATTTAGAATTAACTTCTAGGGCTGCGAATTTTTCGCGGATCATCTCTTCTGGTAGGTCAATACCAATAAACACTAATACACTGCGGCGTTGTTCATCAACGTCCCAGTCTCTATCCCAATCCGCACTGTAAAGGCGCTGAACACCTTGGAATAGCAACCGCTTTGGCTCATCCACAATGGAAAGTATTCCTTTATAACGCAGTAAATTATCAGCAAAACCAAGTAATAATTCTTCCATTACCTGAGAAACTGCCATCAGTTCAACAGGGTAATTAAATTCAAGGACAATTGAGCCCACTTCATTTTGTTGTTTAGGGGCGAAACGGAATGTCGGCTGTTTGACATTCAATTGTGAATCCAATAAAAAGCCTTCGATGTCCAATAATAAATTCAGGTCGATATCACCGTGAATAACGGGGTAAATCGGTGCCCTGGCATTAATACGTTGTAAACGTTCAATTAAAGCTTCATTATTTGGCTCAATATCGGTTTTGGTCAATAAAATACGGTCTGCATAGCCAATCTGCGCTTGGGCAATGGCGAAGTCATTCAATTGTTTATCAGCGTGGACAGCATCCACTAAGGTAATAATGCCGTCTAATACATAACGTTCACATAAGACTTCATGGGAAAAAAAAGTTTGAGTGATCGGGCCTGGATCTGCCATGCCAGTGCACTCGATGACTAGACGGTCAAAGTCTAATTTTCCACTATCAAGGCCATCTAATAGGTCTAATAAGGCATTTTCTAATTCATTCGAACGGCTACAACAAATACACCCATTACTTAATGTAGTAATTTGTGTCGCACGATCACCAATTATTGCGTTATCAATGGGGACTTCACCGAACTCATTTTCAATCACTGCGATTTTATGACCATGCTCAGCATGAAGAATATGGCTAAGGAGAGTCGTCTTACCTGCACCGAGAAAACCGGTTAAAATTGTTACGCTAATAGGTTTCATTATTGCCCTCACACTTCATTGATTAACAGCAGCGAAATCCGCCTTTACCACTACCACCATACCGTGCATCTTGTCTTTCGCGAAAAAACTCTTTATATGTCATCACGGGTTTATCTGGGTGATTATCACTCATATGCTGTACATAGGTATCATAATCAGGAATACCAATTAACATTCGTGCGGCTTGCCCGAGGTATTTTCCTGTTTTGCCGAGATTTCCAAACATCAGCCTCTCCAATACAAATGCCCTACATCATGAGTACACAATGTAGGGCGACCTTTCATTTATCAAACACCTTTCGATGTTCAAATTCGTTGAAGGGTAACTTAATGTGAAGATGAAACTTTCACGCCCTCTTCAGGTACAGGAACATAAGGTGTTTCTTTGTCTGTACGCTCTGGGTTTTTGTATGCTTTCATCCCAACACGGATACCGTAGAAAATGATACCGTAGACAACCACTAAGAATAGAATACTCAGGCCTGCGTTGGTGTAGTTATTAATAATAATGTGATTCATATTAGTAATTTCTTGTGCAGTTAATTCTGCACCACCTGCCGCAATCTTATCTTTATAAGATTTCGCTAAGTATAGGAACCCTTCCAGTTGTGGGTTATCACTGAATAATTTCAGTCCTAATGCCCAAGTTGTACAGATTAATAGCCATACCGCAGGTAAGACGGTCACCATAATGTATTTACTGCGTTTCATCTTAATCAATACAACTGTACTTAAGATTAAAGCAACCGCGGCTAACATTTGGTTCGAGATACCGAACAGAGGCCATAGGCTCTTAACACCGCCCAGTGGGTCAACAACGCCTTGATACAATAAGTAACCCCACAGGCCAACACATCCCGCTGTACCGATGATACCCGCAACCAGTGAATCAGTTTTCTTCAAGAACGGAACAAAGTTACCTAATAAATCTTGCAGCATAAAGCGGCCAGAACGGGTTCCTGCATCCAATGCTGTTAAGATAAACAGAGCTTCAAACAGAATACCAAAGTGATACCAGAAGCCCATATTTGCCGCAGGCATGATTTCATGGAAAACATACGCAATACCTACTGCTAATGTCGGCGCACCACCTGCACGGTTTAACACCGACGGCTCACCAATATCTTTAGCTGTTTGCATGATTTGTTCAGGTGAAATCACAAAGCCCCATGAACTCACTGTAGCAGCTGCATGAACAGATACATCTTTGAGCTGAGCCATGATAGCTGCGCCATCTGGGCCACCCAACTCATGCAAGTTAGGCATTGTAATACCCAACGCTGCCGGTGGTGTATTCATTGCAAAATACAGACCTGGTTCGATAATAGAAGCCGCTACCAGTGCCATAATCGCAACAAATGACTCCATTAACATTGCACCATAACCGATGTAACGCGCATCTTTTTCGTTTGCTAATAACTTAGGTGTAGTACCTGAAGAAATTAACGCATGGAAACCGGATACCGCACCAC
This sequence comes from Providencia sp. PROV076, assembly GCF_028483405.1. NCBI lineage: Bacteria > Pseudomonadati > Pseudomonadota > Gammaproteobacteria > Enterobacterales > Morganellaceae > Providencia > Providencia sp. PROV076. Next base: position 32,419 of record NZ_JAMPRR010000025.1, read on the forward strand.
AAGCGATGGTAATAAATAAGAATGGGAATAGAGTACCTTTCCAAACAGGGCCGGAGCCATCAACAAATTGTGTGACTGCTGGCATTTTTAATTCAGGGTTTAGAATAACGATACCAATCGCTAAACCAACGATAACCCCAATTTTCAGGAAGGTCGCTAAGTAGTCACGAGGCGCTAAAATCAACCATACAGGTAATAATGCTGAGATAAACGCATAACCCACTAATGCATAAGTAATTGTCGTGTCTTTGAATGTCAGTGCTGGGCCCCAGTATGGGTCGTGAGCAATCACGCCACCAAACCAAATAGAAGCCACTAACAGAACAATACCGATAACAGAAACTTCACCTACGCGTCCCGGCCGGATATATCGCATATATATCCCCATAAACAATGCGATAGGCACCGTTGACACAACGGTGAAGACACCCCATGGGCTTTCTGCCAAGGCTTTCACCACTATCAATGCTAATACAGCAAGGATAATGATCATAATTAGGAAGCACCCAAAGAGCGCCAGCGTTCCCGGAATTGGGCCAAGCTCCTCTTTAACGATTTCCCCTAATGATGCACCATTACGGCGTGATGAAATAAATAACACCATGAAATCTTGCACCGCACCGGCTAACACAACCCCCGCAAGCAACCATAAGGTGCCGGGTAAATAGCCGACTTGAGCCGCAAGAACCGGTCCGACTAATGGCCCTGCCCCTGCAATCGCGGCAAAGTGGTGACCAAATAGGACATTTTTATTTGTCGGAACATAGTTTAACCCATCATTATTAATGACGGCAGGAGTCGCACGTGTTTCGTCCAGCTTCATCACTTTCTTAGCAATATATAAGCTGTAATACCGATATGCGATGAGATACACCGCCACAGAAGCGACGACAATCCACAGAGCACTGATGTGCTCACCACGTCTGAGTGCGACTACCCCCAAGCAGACCGCGCCGATTATTCCTAGGATCATCCACGGAATGTGCTTTAAAATACCATTTTTGTTCATAGAACACCCTTCTGAGGTAAAACGAACATGCCATTGATTTTGTATTAACCACCATAAAAAACGATATCGCTGTGTTTTCATTGCTTACCATTTATCGTTGATGGCTTTTTAATTGGCAGTGGTTGAACTGTATTACATTAAAAAATTGAGCTCTGCCATGGTGTATATGGTATGAAATTACACTCTACAAATGACTAAAGTTAGGCTAAGTGGTGACATAAGGAATTAAGCGGTTTGTTTTTTACTTTGAATGGTTTTTAGGAGGGCTAGATACGGCCAAAAATGTGATCTATATAACTATTTTAATTTGTTTTCAATAAGTTAAAAACTAAGTTTAATATGAGTAAAATGAGAGTTATTGTGAATAAATCTCATTAATAACGTAAAATTCAAAAGTGGTTTATCTAAAACTGTATAATACCTATTTACTATTAGCGTGTAATCGTTGTCCATTTACCACCAACCCACCAACTGTGTTCACCGTCTGTTTGTGTTTCACATCCGATACCGACTTTTGCTTTTCCTGCTTCAAATGGATACGCGCAATCATAAATTGCATCAATCACAATTTCTCCTGTTATTGCGTCTGCAAAACCAATTTTATCTTCTTTGCGTATTCGATATACCCCGTCTTGTGCTTCATCAGGCCAATTATCAAAATAGTAAAGTTGGTAAATCTCTTCTCCTTTTTGGTTAAAAACAGCCAAACCTTTATTAGGTGATTTTCCTAAGCAATACTTAAATGAAGATTGTTGCTCAAAACACGCAATTTTATCTTTTTCGTTCTCTACCCATAAACTAAATTGTTGTTCAAGATTTTGCGCTGTTGATAAAACAGATATTAATCCTAGAGACATTAAACCCACTACATAATGAATCTTCATAACTTTCCTTGCTCTACTTTTACGCCTAATAGGTGATAAGAAACCAAGCTTATCTGATTTGTTCTATTGAATACTCACTTAATAAAGATAGCTGATATCCCTTTCAATGAAACTAGGAATAACGGTAAACAAAGTCTTATATAAGAATAATCTCAAGACTGAAATTGAGTCATCAACTAGAAATGATGGGGTAACATACCATGCTTATTTATCAAACCTATTCACCCATATAACATATAAGACCAAAAACCAACTATCGATATCACTTAAGACAATGAAAAACCACATAACCAATTGAAACAAATAAGAATTAACAATTAGAAATCAATTAAAAAAACAGAAAAATGCATTTTCTGCCTGTTTGACAACCTACGTGAGTAGAATTAATGTTAATCACGTTCTCCGGTGAACCTGTGTTCACTAAATAAATACTAAGACATTTAAAATTAAGTTTTTATGAAGAAGTAAATTGTTTATTAAATATCTAATATTAATAAACTCGTTTTATTAATAGATTCTTAAATAATGATTGTCGGGTTGTTAATATTTATTAATAGAATAAAAACTTAATCTGAAATATGAAACTTTAAATATATATTAATTTAAAAACAAAATTAAAATTTTTCCATATACTTAGGAACTATGATTATGAAATTAAATAAACTTGCTCTGATTGGTGCTTCACTGTTGCAACTCTTTCTTCTCAAGCTTTTGCTGCTCAAGATACAACTGTTAACTTTAATGCACGTTTAGTTGCTGCAACTTGTAATATTAGCACTTCTAAAGACTTAATCAGCTTAGGAACTCACTCAAACGAAAAAATTGATACAGCTAAAGCATTATCAGAAGCAAACTTTAATTTAGTTTTAAATAACTGTACTAAAGTCTATGACGCTGCCGCTGGTAGCGATAACGAAGCTGGAAAAGCAACTACTGTTTCTATCTTAGCAACAGGTGAAGCATTAACTGGCCATTCAGACATGTTTGCAGATGCTCAAGCATCACAAATCAGTGTTAAGTTAGCAGCTGGTAAAGATAAAGTTGCGGTTAAGCCTAACACAACAACTGAAGTTGCAGACCTGAAAGTTACTGGTCAAAGTGATTACATCATCCCAATGGTTGCAGGTCTTTATGCAACAACAACTGATGCTGTCGCTCAAAACTTAAACGTACCAGTAACCTTCAGTGTTGCTTACGACTAATAACAGTCGTCCGTTAGTTTAGCTAGTAATG
>NZ_JAMPRR010000026.1:0-68218 GCF_028483405.1 Providencia sp. PROV076
CCTTAACGATTGGTTATTACGCCGATTAATAATTATTATAAAGCGATAATAAATAAAAAGTTAAATAATTCACTTTGTTCAAAAATAACCTATATAGATAAATAATTATATCGTTTTTTGATATTTGATTATTTTAAATGAGCCAAATTATTTTAATATAAATGGCAACGTTAAAATAATATTAACTCCTCTTCAACTAGTAATATTGGGCTACAGCGTTAATAAAATATATTCCGGTTGAAAAATAACTCACAACAATAAATAACAAAAGGTGATGCAGTGAAAGGGATGAAATTTACAGTGTCAGTAATTGGCGCTAGGGGATGACTCGATTCCGTTTTGGCCCTTCATAAAACGGTCACAACGACCATTTTGAAACAATCAAAGCAGGCAGCTATCGCGGCAATATACAAGCGCTCACTCACTTAAAGTGGATGAGCGCAGATCTCATCTAAGTCAACCAGAAACACACACTGTACTAGCGGTTTTTTTGGCTATATCTAATGCACTTTCAATAGAATCCGCAATAGCCAAAGCAACACCTAATCGGCGAGTACCTGCAATTTCAGGTTTACCAAATAATCGTAATTGGGTATCAGACCCCAACGCTGAACCTATATGTGAAAAAACCACATTTTGACTGTGTAAATTGGGTAAAATAACGGCTGAAGCGCTTGGCCCATATTGGCGGATCACACCGATTGGGAAACCAAGAAATGCACGCACATGTAAGGCAAATTCAGATAAACTCTGTGAAATAAGTGTCACCATCCCCGTATCATGAGGGCGAGGTGAAACTTCATTAAAGATGATATCATCACCACACACGAATAATTCAACACCGAATATTCCGTAGCCCCCTAGAGAGGTAACAATTTTCTCAGCAACGTCCTGCGCTTTTTTCAATGCAACCTCACTCATGTACTGTGGTTGCCAAGACTCACGATAATCGCCTTTTTCTTGCCGATGCCCCACGGGTGCACAAAAGTGAATACCATCTATCGCACTGACCGTTAACAATGTAATTTCAAAATCAAAATTAACCATTTTTTCAACAATCACACGTCCCTGCCCTGCTCGCCCACCTAGCTGTGAGTAATCCCAAGCCTGCTCTAATTCATCTTGAGAGCGGATCACACTTTGCCCCTTCCCTGACGAACTCATCACCGGTTTAACAATACAAGGAAAACCAATTTTTTCTGCCGCTGTGACAAAATCGGGTTTGCTATCCACAAATTGGTACTCTGATGTTGGCAGCTTCAACTCTTCTGCGGCTAATCGGCGGATCCCTTCTCTGTCCATAGTAAGCACAATGGCTTTCGCTGACGGAACCACTTTTTGCCCTTGCTGTTCAAGCTCCATTAATACCTGTGTCGCAATCGCTTCAATTTCAGGCACAATAATGTCGGGTTTTTCAATTGAAACGATTTGCTTCAGCGCTTCGCCATCAAGCATATTTATCGTATAACTGCGGTGTGCAATATGCATCGCCGGCGCATTATCATAGCGATCAACTGCAATAACTTCGATACCCAACCGTTGACATTCAATCGCCACTTCCTTGCCTAACTCTCCAGCGCCTAACAACATCACTTTTGTTGCTGATTTACACAGCGCAGTACCTAATTGATTCATAATTGATAACCCTACCGACAAAAAGTTAATATCAATTATATACGCAATCGATTGCTTTTACTATCAAGGATAAAAAGTCACAAAACAAAAACCTCATAACCATTTGATAATAATATCAATAAATTAATCTAGCGGTGTTTTATCACGCCCTGTAATAAAGGGGTCTTTATGTGAAAATTTAATATACTGTTTGCGTAAAATAGCGAATACACAAAACATTAAACCAACCCAGATGAGTGAAAAACTGATGCCTTTAACCCAATCAAATAGCTCATTAAATAAAAATACGGCTAATAAAAATTGAATTGTTGGTTCTATATATTGTGCCAACCCGATCACCGTTAATGATGTTCTTTTAATTGCTGCTGTAAAAAAGAGCAACGGAATTATCGTAACAGGAGCGGCCAACATATAAAGAATTTTGATTTGCCAATCGCCTTGTGCCACTTCACTTAAACCATTAGATACTAACCACCACGTGATCGCTATTGCGATAGGAAGTAGCCAAAGTGCCTCTAGAAATAAAGACGTAATCACATCAAATCGAATAAATTTACGAATTAACCCATATATCGCAAATGCACTACCCATAACTAACGCTAAAATAGGTAATTCACCATACTGCCAAATTTGGTAACCGACCCCCGCACAAATAAAAATAACAGCCATTTTTTCTGCGAAAACAAGCCGTTCGCGAAGAAACAAAACGCCAAGTAAAATAGAAAATAATGGGTTAATAAAATACCCAAGGCTAGCGGCTAACACCTGCCCATGAGTTAATGCGTAGGTAAATGTTGTCCAAGATATCGCCATAACCGACGAACTAAATAAACAGAGGATTATCGATCGTTTATCAGACCATACCTGGCACCACAAAGATTTGTTTTTAATAATTAAGCGAACAAAAAAAAGTATAGGGATAGACCAGATAAGACGTTCAGCAAGCAGCTCTAGAGGTTCAGCGCCGGGAAGTAAACGATAAAATAATGGTGTTATTCCCCATAAGATATAGGAAAAAATAGCAAGGGCCACTCCCGAGCGAAGCAACATAATTTATCCACAATACAATCTGATTAAATATATTAGCTCCGTATCATACGCCAAAATGCAGAAAATAAAACTTGTTAGAAAAAGCGGTTTATTGGGAACTCAAAAAATCAATTGAATAGCTTCTTATTAGGTTTGATTTTCTCGACAAAATTAAAAAGAATCACGTTCTAACAACTCACAAGCAACATATTCAACACGGCTTTGCTGCCGTTCTTCTATAATATGCAAAGCAGCTTATTGGCCTAACTGATAGTGTGGCAACACAACCGTACTTAATGGTGGATAAAACAGCTCCCCAACCCCTATCATATTATCATAGCCAAGTACTGCAATATCTTGTGGGATACGCAAACCATGGCTAAGCAGTACTTGATAAGCTAAAAAGGCAATACGGTCATTTCCACAAATAATGACATCAAAATCAGGTTTTTTATTATCAAAATGACTATTAATTAAAGCTATCACATCTAAATAGTGTTCATCACCTAACTCTAAATGGTATTGCTGAAGTGATGATAGTGGTAAATTAGCATTTGCCCATGCAGACTCCACCGCTTCACGGCGCGTTTTTCCAGCTAGAGTCTCTTGTGGAATATAAAGACAAAGAGGATTTCGATACCCTTTCTCTATTAAGCGATTCACCGCATTAAATTGACCATTAAAATCATCTGGCACATAAGCTGGAAATTGCCCTTTTTTATCTATGCAATTAGCTAAAACCAAACGATTATTATGCAATGCTTCTGGAATAGCCACTTCTCGAAGCCCCATTGTAGTATAAATAATACCATCTGGCCGCTGAGATAATAATTGCCGAACAGCTCTTTCATTATCTTCACTAGATGTAATATTAACAACAAAGCTACTCCAACCAAATTGCCTCGCTGTTTGCTCTATGGAAAGAATGATTTCGACAGAAAACGGGGTTGTTGCTGTATCCAGGGCCAAAACGCCGACGGTTGACACCCTAGAACCTTTTCCTCTAATTTTTCGTGCCGAAAAATCAGGAACATAATTGAGTGACTCAATAGCTTGTTGGACCTGTTTCAAGGTTTCAGGCCTAAGTAATTCAGGATTATTAATTGCCCGTGATACTGTCATCAATGAAACGTTTGCAAGCCGAGCTACGTCTTTTAAAGAAGCCATTACGTATATTCACTCATCGAAACTAGATAAAAATAAATTCTAACATGTTAGATATAAAAAGCACTTAATCTTCATCAATTCACAAGTTAAGTACTATCACCTAAAAAAATAGCATAAAGTTCACATCTAAGACTTTTTCTGACTAATGATTTAAGATATTATTGATTAGCTTTAACAATATTTCCATCAATCACTTTATGTTAAAGAATACATTTAATAAGTAAATTTACCTAAGATGTTACACATCATTAATCTAATATTACTCAATGACACAAACTTTAACTATTGTTTCTATTTTTATATTAAATTTAGCTAGATGATGTTTTTAATATAAATTAAGGTCGGTTATACATTATAAAAAAAACAACGATCAGTAGAAAATATTATTGTGAAATTTAAATTTCACTTTATTTATCTACGTATTTTATCAGATTGATATGAATATCAAATCAGTTCAACAGGAGTATGGTGATGAATAACACCATTCATATAATTGTAGAAAGTGATAATGTCTTTAAGAATAAACTGAAATTAATGATAGAATCTTTTGGTTTCACCTTGAGATTTTATAATAATGAAGAAGTGTTTATGAGTAATTATACTTATCCTAATGAGGATAATGTAAAAGAGTGTATTTTATTATTCTTAAACAATGATGAAAATCGTATTAATCGATTAAACAATATAAGTAATTCATTTGGTATTGTTCCATTCATTGTGCTTGCCGAAGAGCCTTCTGTCAGTCTGTGTCGAGAGAGCTTTAAAGCTGGAAGTTTTGATTTTTTTCCCTTTCCTTTCAAGGACATTGAAATCTCAAATGCCATCAATAGTGCAACGGAATTATTTTTAAGCACGCATGAAAAGCATAAGAAATATACTCATCTCTCTGATAAATTTAACCGCCTTTCGGTTAGGGAAAGAGAAATTATGGATATGATATTAGAGGGCAATACGAGTAAAGAAACGGCTGAAAAACTGTCTTTATCACCAAGGACTGTTGAGGTTCATCGCTCTAACATTTATACAAAATTAGGTATTAAGTCATTGCCACAACTTATTCAAGAATACGAATACATTAATACTTATCCTAAATATATTTAATTCATATGATATGTTTACTTTTCTATAGCGTTATTATTTCTGATGGTTTTATTCTAAACCATCAGAAATTAATTATCTGAGAAATGCTAAAGACACTATAATTTAGATAAATATAGATTAAAATTCTGCCAATTATGAAATAATGATTTATTTTTACATGAGATAAACAATAGTACCACTCTATTATGGATTAAAAAACCAAGTAAATTGATAATTCCAATAGGAATAACAGCCCCTAATACTTACAAGATAAAATAATATTTTTTTAGGTTATTGAAATACTATTTAAAATAAAATGTTTTCTATCACGCCATTTTTTAGTAAGACAATAGCCTTTCTCATCGGTATTCATCCATCATAAATCTAAAAAAACAAGGCTAAAAATAGTATACCGCCTTACCAAATCCCTGCATAATGAGCATCGTTTTCATTTTCTTTTCTCGATACATCAAGTAACGATACAAGCAGATAGCTACGCTTTATTTATCTATTGGCTGTCGTTCAAAATATTGGTAAATTTTGTGCGCTTTGCTATTTTTGTTTTGTTGTTGTCCACAAAAACATGCGAAAGCGCTATTTTTTTACTCATCAGAACACATGCAAGAAACTATTTATAGTCTTTAATGTTGATTTCGTACTGCTTTAGTTTGCGCCATAACGTTGTCCGCCCCATAGCAAGGACTTTATGCATTTGCTGAATTTTACCTTTGCAAGCTTGTGCAACTTCAATAATCAAAGCTTTCTCAACTGAGTGAATATCCAAGTTAGTGAATCGTTGCTCTTCCTTATCTACCTTAAAAGCCTCTTGTTCATAATAGTGGAATTTCAATTTTTCACTCACTTCTCTTGCCAAAGATTGCGTAAGCGCAAACAAAACATTGCAGCAATTCTGAGTTGAAGATATAGCGACAACTAATACAGGCTCACCAGTGTGTGAATATACTGGTGCTAAATAATAAAAGATCCCATGTAGTTCAATTGGAGCTGCATATAGCCTAACTTGTGATCCACAAGTTAAATTACCTGATAACAAGTTTGCTATTTCAAAATTACCGCTAAACTCATTACTAAGCCAAAACGTTTTTCCATCAGTGCTAACGAGAGAACTACGAATATGATCATCATGTAATGAGGCTAATCCATCTTCAATAGTTGTATAAGCAAGCTCAACGATGTCTTCGTAATCATCTGAATTATAATTACTTTCTATTACAGGTGTTGTAGTTGGAAATGTTAAATGGGTTGACATAGTTATCCTTATTCTTCGATAAGAGTTATCTGATTATGTCAACTTGCCATTTAATTTTTATATTCTAGATCAAGTTATTAATTGATAGATTTAAAACCATTGATCTGCATCAATTTTATAATTAAAAGCAGTATATCTGTGTCCTAAAAAACAAAATGGCTAACTTAATTTACCTAAGTTAGCCACATAGACTTTTAAAACGCTTTCATCAAATTACGAAGTAACTATATTCCCCCACAGATCATATTCATCTGCATGCTCAACGAATACTTTCACTATATCTCCAGCGCTAACTCCAAATTCACCATTAAGATAAACCATGCCATCAATTTCTGGTGCATCAGCCATACTACGGCCAATGGCACCTTCATCATCAACTTCATCAATAATAACTAAAATCTCTTTACCAATTTTATCTTGTAATCGCTGTGTAGAAATTTGCTGTTGTAGTTGCATAAAACGATGATAACGTTCCTCTTTAATTTCTTCAGGAACTTGATCAGCTAACTCATTCGCTTTCGCACCTTCGACAGGACTATACTTAAAGCAGCCTACTCGATCTAACTTAGCTTCTGACAAGAAATCTAATAGCATTTGGAAATCTTCTTCTGTCTCACCAGGAAATCCGACAATAAAAGTTGAACGTAAGGTGAGTTCAGGGCAAATTTCACGCCAACGTTTAATACGTTCAAGTGTTCTTTCAACAGCACCAGGGCGTTTCATTAATTTTAAAATTTTGGGACTTGCATGCTGTAACGGAATATCTAAGTAAGGTAAAACTTTACCTTCTGCCATCAAAGGAATGACATCATCAACATGTGGGTAAGGATAAACATAATGTAAACGCACCCATACGCCCATTGAAGCAAGTTGTTCGCATAACCCCACCATGCTGGTTTTTACAGGTTGCCCATCCCAAAAGCCTGTTTTATTTTTAACATCAACACCATATGCGGAAGTGTCTTGTGAAATAACCAGTAGCTCTTTTACGCCTGAAGCGACCAAACGCTTAGCTTCATTTAACACATCACCGATTGGACGGCTATCTAAGTCCCCTCGCATAGAAGGAATTATGCAAAAAGTACAACGATGATTGCACCCTTCGGAAATTTTTAAATAAGCATAATGTTTCGGTGTCAGTTTTACCCCTTGTTCTGGGACTAAACTAAAAAAAGGGTCATGTTCAGGCTTCGGAACATAGTGGTGCACATGGTTAAGTACCTGCTCATAGCTATGTGGACCTGTGATCTCCAATACTTTCGGATGCACTTCACGAATTTGGTTCTCTTTCGCACCAAGGCATCCTGTCACAATCACTTTACCGTTCTCATTCAGTGCTTCCCCAATCGCTTCTAACGATTCCTGCACTGCACTATCGATAAATCCACACGTATTCACAATAACTAAATCAGCATTATCATAGCTTGGAACCACTTGGTAACCATCAGTGCGTAATTCAGTTAAAATACGTTCTGAATCAACTAGGTTTTTTGGGCAGCCAAGAGAGACGAAACCAATTTTTGGCACCGGATTAGTATTTTGCGACATAACTCACTTCTTTTATTGTGTTATAAATATTGTTTTAGAAAAATGGGCGAAATTTTACCTGAAGAATTGAGGGAATTGTATAAATTTTTGTCGAAAATAATCTGTATTTAGAGCTGAAATAGGATAAAAAAATCTTGCTTGAAATAGGCGATTTCTGCAAAGTATTTTTGTAAAAACCACCTAAGAATGTTAATCAACGATTAACTGAACGAGCAATACGTGAGTAAGTGTGCCTAACCCCTCGGATCACAATACTATAATTTAAAATATTCTCAGGTAATGCAATTCCGTTATACCCTGAATCACCAATATGATGTAAATCTGTCCCGGCCATTTTACACATTAATGCTATTTGTCGAATAGTTTGTAAATCTGCACCTTCTTGAGAAGTCCCAATCGCTGTCATTGTCATCACACCTTGGGAATGGCAATAACTCACCATTTTTTGCACAAATTCTAACGAGATCCCGGGGACCGTTCCCGGCGCTGGGAGCAAAATGATATCTGCACCACTGTTAATAAAAGTACGAATATCATCTTCTGTTATGAGTTGCTCAGCTGAAGCATTCAAAACCCCTGAAGCGTGCATTTTCCCTGTAATAAGCACAATATTTTCACCTACAACAGCTTTAAGCTCTTTAAGACTTTGGTTAATTTCCTGATTAGTAACTCCATTTCCAGGGTTTCCCGTTAAAACAATAATGTCAGCACCCATTTCTTTTAACTTAATGGCATTTTTTACTGTTGCTAATCGCCCTTCAGATATTTTCCATTGCTCATCTTGTGTCGGATTATTAAATCCATCAGGGACGGGCTCTAAATTAACGCCTATTGCTCGCCCTGTTAAACGCTTAAGTGTGCGAATGATTTCTTCGGGTTCAATCCCTTCAGGTAGGCCTTGCATAATTGGTTGATTAACATCAAAAACATTTAGTAGCAAGATATCTGCGCCTTGACTCGCGGCTAATTCAGCATTCGTCACTGTCATTAATACAGGTTGAATAGTACCAATGGTTTCGGAAACTAATATCCGCCCTTCACTGGCTTTAATAGATTCTAATAGTTTCTTTTTATTGAAATTTATAATTTCAGAAGCTGAACAATCAAGATAACGTCGTTGCATGGCTGTACCTTTATTTTCAACAAAATTGATGAAGAACTCTTTCGAAATAAAATATCTACGTTCGAAATATATCACGTAGTTAATAATAAACAGCCTAATAGAACACACTATTAGTAAGTTATTTTTTTTAAAATAATAACTATCTCTAACACTCAGATTTTTATATAAAAACAAACTTTTCAGTGGCAAGTAATTTACTTATCGTAAATTACTACTTGTTTTTTAGTAATAGTAATGATTATCATTACAGCTCTATATCACTTATGGTAAGGACTAAAATAATGAAACTCGCCTACAAAGCTGCTGTTTCAGGTCTTGCGTTGTTTTCAATCTCTGCATTAGCTCAAGAGTACCCTCTCGGTCACCCTGTGATCAAAAACGGAATGGAAATCCAAGGTGTTTATCTACAACCCATTACAATGGATACCGAAGAAGGCCATCATGCAATGTCGCACTTAGCAGCAGATAAAGCAGATGTCCACTTAGAAGCAGATATTCACGCGGTTGAAGATAACCCAAATGGCTTTGCAGAAGGTGATTGGATCCCTTACCTAACCATTGAATATTCGGTTACCAAACTCGGTGATAAACCACAAACTCAAACGGGCACGTTTATGCCGATGGTGGCCAGTGATGGTCCTCATTATGGGGAAAACATTAAATTAGATGGCAATGGTAAATACCGTGTCACTTATAAAATTTATCCACCATCACACAATAAAGATGTTGCCTTTGGGCGCCATATTGACAAAGAAACGGGCGTAGCACCTTGGTTCCAACCTTTCGAAGTCTCTTGGGACTTTGACTATGCAGGTGTTGGCCGTAAAGGTAGTTACTAATTTTAATCGAAATTAACTAAGGGCTTAATCAAGGAAGTTTTCTTGCATGAGCCCTTTTTTGTTCGTACTTATTATTTGTACTTATTATTTTATTTGTTTGTACTTATTAAAGGATAAACCAAGCCAAAATGAAAACATTACTGCGTTTTTTACTGGTTATCGCTTGTACAATAATTCCCCTATCTTCATTTGCTGCGGAAAAATACACTGTCGAATTAGAAATGAAAAATGGTGATCTCATCCCACGTGTTCTTGAAGTTCCCGCAAAAACGATTATTCGAATTAAAATTACCAATACAGGCACTGAGCCCGCAGAATTTGAAAGCATTCAGTTAAGAAAAGAAAAAGTTTTAGCACCTGGAGCAAGCTCAGTTGTTGTTATCGCACCACTAAAACCCGGTACTTATTCTTTTTTTGATGACTTCCACCTTTCTCACCCCAAAGGCGAGATCATTGCGAAATAAAAGGATTTAATATGGGACAAGTTCTATTTGTTGTTTGGCGTGAAAGTTTTGAGGCGCTACTTGTCATTGGCATTATTTATGCGTGGATTAAACGTCATCCTGACGCACAAAATGGTATGAAATACCTTTGGGCTGGTGTCGCTATAGGGGTTATTACCTCCATTTTACTAGCACTTCTAATTTATGGCGTATTCAATGTCCTTGATGATACAGGACAATCACTGTTCATGATTTTTATGGAATTACTCGCCTGTATTTTGATTGTCCAAATGGTGTATTGGATGAACAAACATGGCAGCTCAATGAAATCAGAAATTGAATCAGGAATTAGCCGTAATGCCTCTCATCATAACTGGTGGGGAGCCGCACTAATTATTGCCATTGCCATCGCCCGTGAAGGAAGCGAAATCGTCGTCTTCCTATCTAGTTTTATTATGTCTTTAACCGCATCTAATGCATCGGCTTTCTTTATCGAGGTAGGTGGTGGAATTGCAATTGCAGGTCTTACACTTTATATCTTCTTATTAACAAATCGCTTAGTTTCTTGGTCTATCTTCTTTAAAGTTACAGGGGTTATTCTATTATTCCTTGCATTATCTCTGTTGCTTAAAGGGGTCGAAGAAAGTGCAAACTTACTAATCGAATATGATTTTACTATCCCTGACTTTTTAATTTATCCCGCTTGGGATACAACTGCATTTCTCGATGATTCTGGTATCGCTGGCAATTTTATCTCTTCTTTCTTTGCTTATCGTTCACAACCTATTTGGCTCAGCGTCATTACCTTTGTCCTTTATTGGGCTATTGTGATCCCATTGTTTGCTCGGAGCAAAAAAAATGTCTAGCTCACTGAGACGGAATATCAAATGGATATCTTTTAGCTTAATACTCAGTGCTGCGCTGCCTACTTTAGTTCAAAGCAAAGCACTGAGATCCCCTGTGCAAACAGGGGATAACATCATTATTGCTAAAGGGGATATACCCACTCCAGAAAAATATCAACATGCAATCCAAACCTATCTCACCTTTGCCAATACTGAGCTAGCAGAAATGGTCACGCAATTGGAATTATTGCAACAGAGTTTACAGCAAGGAAAGCTACAACAAGCTCAAACTGCATATATTCAAGCTCACCAGCATTATGAAACAGTGCGCCCGATTATTATTCTATTTGGTAATACAGATAGGACGATTAATCCAAGAGCCGATTATTTCCTCGATAAAGAAACTGATTATCGCTTTACGGGGTTTCATCTTGTTGAGTACCAATTATTTGAGCAAAAAAATGCAAAACTTGCTTTAACCGCAAACCAAGATTTATTACTCAAAGGGCGTGACTTACATAAACGAGTGGTAACTGAAACTATTGAAATACCAAAGCTCGTGCAAGCCTCGGCTGATTTTATTGAAATGATCTTAGAAACGAAATTAGGCGGTAAAGAAAATATCTACAGTTTGTCTGATTTAACTGATATTGCCGCTAATTTAAAGGGATCACAAAAAATAATTGAGGTTCTTAAACCTTTTATCAAGCCAGAAACACTTGAGAGAATACAACAGAATGAGCAACTCATTAATCAAATAATGCAGCCATATCAACTGCCAAATACCACTACCACATATCAACCTTATAGCCAATTACAATTAAAAGACAAAATGGCGCTTTATTCATTACTCACTCAGCAAGCTGAAACCTTAGCGAAATTACGTGCTGAGCTCGATGTCGATGTTTACTATAAATATTAAGGCATATATTTATGCAAGCTAAACTAAGAAGTATATTGCAAACCAACGGAATGTCTCGGCGTAATGCCCTAAAAATGCTCGCTATTAGTAGCGCAGTTTTAGCGGCTCCAACATTAAAAGCTCAAGGGAAAATTGCTAATTGCCAACTCACCTATAACAAAGCAATCAATTACCTTGGGTTTAACCAAGCCGGTGTTTTAACGCCTGAACCCAAAAATGCCAGCTTTATTGCATTTAATATTACAGCGAATTCTGTTGAACAATTACAAACTGTTTTTACTTTACTGACTCAGCGTATTGCTCACTTAACTCAACCCCAAATAGAGCCGTCAATCAATAACGATAAGATCCCTCCTGCAGAGTCAGGTATTCTTGGGACACAACAACAACCCGACTCACTAACTATCACTGTTGCTTTAGGGAATTCTCTTTTTGATAACCGGTTCGGCTTAAATAAAATTAAGCCTAAACATCTTAGTGAAATGACCAGTTTCCCTAACGATCGACTAGAACAAAAATGGTGTGGTGGTGATCTCCTTCTGCAAATATGTGCGAATAGCCAAGAAAGCGTTATCTATGCATTACGTGACATTCTACGTCATATTTCGCCATACAGCTTTCCTCTCTGGAAAATAGATGGCTTCTTACCTGCACGGGATATTGATAACCACTCAACTCCTATCAACCTTTTTGGTTTTAAGGATGGAACAGGAAATGCGCCTGCCGATGACAATTCGTTAATGAACGAATTAATATGGATAACAAAAGGTAGCCAAGAACCATCTTGGTGCGACGGAGGGACATACCAAGCAGTACGTCTTATTCGTTTTAATTTAGAGTTTTGGGATAGAACACCATTAGAAGATCAAGAAAATGATTTTGGTCGGCATAAAGACTCAGGGGCTCCAATCGGCATGAAAAATGAGCATGATGATCCTAAATTTGGCGAAGATCCCCATGGTGACCGTATTTTATTTGATTCCCATATGCGTCGTGCAGAGCCTCGTAATCCTGAACGTTATACCGCAAAACTGAGGCGTAGAAGTTACAGCTATTCACTCGGGCTGACCGAAACTGGGGCCCTCGATATGGGGTTGATTTTCGTCTCTTTTCAGCAAAATTTAAAAACAGGCTTTATTGACACTCAAAAACGTCTCAATGGCGAACCACTTGAACGTTATATCAAACCTTTTGGTGGTGGATACTATTTTGTATTACCAGGAGTCGAATCAGCACAAGACACCCTTGCTGAAAAAATGTTTACGGCTTTAAAACAAACCGAGTGATGATACTGATAAAATAAAGCCCCTATTACACTTTCTATAGGGGCTTTACTCGGAGCGATATCATCAATTATTCAACATGTTAATTAATAAAATGCCCTCTAGATTTGTATTCATTATTATTTTTTACGTTCATTCACATCCGCTTCGACTTCTTGCTTCCAGTCCTCTGATATTGGCGCAGACATTTGTTTAGCTTCCACCGCTTTATTTACAGCACGATAAGCCTTATCGTATCCAGTCCCATCTTGGACATAACCCGTGGCATTTGAACTTTTAATTCCAATATTTTCAGCTTCAGAAATGGCATCAATATTGGCACCTAAGAAAATAAAATCCCATTTGTCTTCTGTTTCTGCTGACTTAATCATCGCTTTAATTTTTGCTTGGGAATACTTACGGCTACTATTTTCTTGCCCATCGGTAATGATTACAAAAAGAACATTATTATTTTTAGTAACTTTTCTATTTTCTTGCATTTTTTCAATGCCTTCTCCTATTGCGTCCAATAATGCGGTATAGCCACCAACAGGATAATCATCAAGCGTTAGATTAGAAACTTTTTCAATGGGTTCTCTATTATGGAGTAAACTTGTTTTATCATTAAATAAAATAGTTGTAATGTAGGTCTTTGCTTTTTTTCCTTTATTTTCAGTCAATACACTATTATATCCACCGATTGTATCAGTCTCGAAACCTGACATTGAGCCACTTTTATCAAGAATGAATACTAAATCCAAAACATCAGGATCTTTTTTGGTATCAATAATAGTTGTACTGCTAGCGATAGAAGAAAATAAAAACAAAAATACAGCTGATATGACGGTGAAAACAGATTGTATGGATAAATTCATCGCCGAGTTCCTTGGTGAGGTTAATAAAAATATAACCACCTCAATCTCGCTTTTTCACCAAATATTTCAAATAAGATTACTCTGTATACTTAATAAGCATTTTCTTAATTAATTTCAAAAAACCACTATCACATAAAAATAATATTTTTAATCAATACACAAAAAAGTAAATATACTTAAATGGTTACTCTTTCAACCAAATACCATTTTCTCTAAGTATGTTAATTTCTTGAATAAAATTATTATACTTTATATTTTCAGCAACAGAGCTTGACGAAGCGCTTCGAGACTGTTCAAGTACTAATTCTGTGATAGCATGGTGAAATTCTTGGTTTAATTCTTTATGAATATCAACATCATCGGTATTTTTTAATAGTGTAACCAACTGAATTAATTTTTCGGCTTTTACCTGTACATCTGGATTATCAAAAATAACTGTTGGAACTTCATACATAAATAGCATATTGATAGAATCTAAAGTTTTATGACTAGCAGGATCCTGCAATAAGCTTTGACCATATTCATTATCTAAATAGGTAACTAATTCTTGTTTATCAAAGCACTTAGACTTAATATTTCCATCTAATTTATCATCATAAAGTGTAATTGAATCAGGAAAGCTTTCACCCACAGGGTAGCTACACCTGAATATATTTGTATCAATAAGCGTCGCGTTGGAACTGCGAGCGGGTAGTTCAAGCTCAGGCCCATTAATTGTAATGGGGTAGCTCGCAGGCTTAAACTTATCTTCTTGGCCATCGACGGCATAGACTTCAGATAATGTGTAATAAACAAAATTATTTGGGTTAATAATACCACCAGAGTTATTTTCAAAAACAAAAAAATCTGTCACATGACCTTCATCACTTTTTAACTGGTGTAACCCACTAGAAAGTAAAACAACCCCTTTATCATCTGGTAAAACGTCATAATCTTTACCATCTAGCGTAAACGTAATAGTGTTTTCACTTGGATTACTATAATAAAATTTGCCTTTACCACTTAAAAGATCCATATCATCACAAGCGGAAAGTAACATAACTGCAGAGACAATACAGCTATATTTTAGTATAGTATTCATAATGTTATTCCAAAGCTTTTTAAAATTAATTTATTAACTAAAAACACCAGAGCTATCCATGATGCTCTTTAACATATTATTGTCGATATTAGAAACCATTATTCAGTTATTCGAATAAAATAACTTTACGATAAATGCGATAATAACCAAACTTAGTGGATATATCTCATACGTTATTTTCACGCAATACTTTTAACAATACCTGAAAAACCTCATCCATTAATGGTGTTGTTTGCTGGCTATTGCGAATTAAAGCGACTGTACGCGTTAACTCAGGTTGTTGTAATTGCAAAACTTTCAATTCAGGGTCACGTAAATGTACAGTATAAAGCTGTGGTAAAATAGCAATCGCTAATTTCGAACGAACTAAGCCATATAAGGTTTCAATATAATCTACTTGATAACGAATATTTAATTTTAGTCGGTGACTTTCCACCGTAGCAGCAACTAAACGTTGAATATTTCCTTTCGAAAATACGGCAATATCACGATTATTTAGCAATTTCCACGGCAAGTGAAACGCATTAACAGATACAGGGTCATCATGATGAATAACGGCAACAAAAGGGTCATCCTGCAATGGAAAGATATTTAAATTTTGAGGCACTGAGCTATCTAACACACCAATGCCAAAATCAATTTCATGATTGATAAGCTTTTCCACCAAAGCGTCATTCGTTTGGTCATAAAATTCAATATTAAGCCTCGGAAAATATTGAGTTAATAATTCAGGTACTGCTGGAAATAACAAAGAACTTACGGAAGGAACTAACCCAATACGTAATGTACCATCCCCTCCCTCTACGATGATTTTCTGAATTTCACTAAATGCACGGTGAGAAACACTCAGAATTTGCTGTGCATATGGCAAAATTGCAGCGCCTAGCTCCGTTAATGTTACGGATGAAGCTGTGCGATTAATTAACTTTCCTCCAATAACCGTTTCTATTTGCCGCAAAGCACTACTCAAAGCAGGTTGGCTCACCGCTAGACGATTTGCTGTCTCGGTAAAATGACGCAGTTTTGCTAATGTCACAAAATACTGCAGTTGTTTGAGCGTGAGTGCTGGCAGTCTCTGCCAAGGTTCTATCATAATAATGTACTTTTATTTTTATTGGGTTAGCCAATATATCTGTTCATTATAACCATTTCTTATCGCATGATAAATTTTATCATCTTGGCAAACGTTTGCGTTGCTCATAAAGTAACAGTCATAAACTGTAGCAATGGTAACTTTATGTGCATAACAAAACAAAATAGGCGTCATGTCATTCAATCCGCTAAAGGTGAAAAGCCTTTTGACCTTTTACTCGCTAATGCCAATATTGTCGATATGGTCACAGGTGAAGTTCGCCTTGCAGATATCGGGATAACCGGCAACCTAATTGCTAGCGTTCACCCTACAGGAACTCGTAGTGATGCAAATGAAACCCATGATTTATCTGGCTATTTCATTTCACCCGGCTTAATAGACACTCACGTCCATTTAGAAAGCTCACACTTACCCCCTGTTCGTTATGCAGAAATAGTTCTAGCCCAAGGAACAACAGCTGTCTTTTGGGATCCCCATGAACTTGCCAATGTATTAGGTTTAGAAGGTGTACGTTATGCTATTGATTCTAGCCGAAATTTGCCGCTAGATGTTATGGTTGCAGCCCCTTCATCAGTGCCATCAACACCTGGCTTAGAAATGTCTGGTGCGGATTTTGCTGGGAATGAAATGTCAACTATGCTGAGTTGGCCGGAAGTCCGCGGTGTGGCTGAAGTTATGGATATGTTTGGTGTGCTCCATGGCAGTGATAGAATGGAAGAGATTTTAAATGCAGGAATTACATCAGGCAAACTTATAGAAGGCCATGCAAGAGGTTTAAAAGGGGCTGAGCTCCAAGCTTATCTGGCGGCTGGCGTCACCTCTGATCATGAATTAACTTCGGCTGAAGATGCCCTTGAAAAGCTGCGTGCAGGCCTTACGTTAGAAATTCGAGGCTCACATCCTTATCTCCTTCCCGATATTGTTGCCGCATTAAAATCTTTACCTCATTTATCATCACAAATTACGGTATGCACAGATGATGTGCCACCCGACATGTTGATTGAAAAAGGTGGAATTATTGCGTTGCTAAACCTTTTAATCGAGCATGGAATGCCGGCAACTGACGTACTGCGCTTTGCCACATTCAATGCGGCAATACGCCTACAACGCCATGACCTTGGCCTGATTGCTGCGGGGAGAAAAGCAAATTTAGTCATTTTCGATTCATTGGAAATATTAAGAGCACAAGCGGTGTATGTATCAGGGCAAAAAATTGCAGAAAACAACCAACTTATTAATGCGTTAAGTATCCCTGATAATATTTTACCACCACGCGATACCATGCGACTTTCGCCAATAACCCCAAATGATTGCACATTAAAAATTGATGGAATCAATAATGGTAGTGCGCGTTTACGTCACATTCGTGGAGCACGCTTTACCCAGTGGGGAGAAATTGACGTACAAATCAAAAATAGCGTGGTACAACTGCCGAATAATTTCAGTCTTATTCGAGTTCAGCACCGTCACGGCCGTCACGATGCTTTACCTCAAATAGCCTTACTTGAGGGCTGGGGGGAATTACGCGGAGCCATTGCAACTAGCTATTCACACGATTCACATAACCTCGTTGTGCTTGGTCGTGATCCTGATGATATGGCCACTGCCGCTAATTTATTAATCGAAAGTGGTGGAGGTATGGCGTTAGTACAAAATGGCAAGGTTTTAGCTCATGTC
Organism: Providencia sp. PROV076; assembly: GCF_028483405.1. Lineage (NCBI taxonomy): Bacteria > Pseudomonadati > Pseudomonadota > Gammaproteobacteria > Enterobacterales > Morganellaceae > Providencia > Providencia sp. PROV076. Next base: position 17,890 of record NZ_JAMPRR010000026.1, read on the forward strand.
GCAATGCCAATTGCCGGTATGTTATCTGATTTACCCGCAACTGAACTGGCCGCTCAATTTCGTCAATTACGTGAATTAAGTAGTCAAATCGCAGATTGGGAGCCGCCATATCGAGTCTTTAAAGCCATTGAAGGAACTTGTCTTGCATGCAATGCGGGACCGCATTTAACTGATTTAGGATTAACTGATGGAACAACGCGTCAAATCGTTAACGCAATCATCCATACTGTTAAGCATGCCTAGAAAACTATAAATATCAAAAATAATAATAGGAGAGCCAATTAATGGCTGACAATTCAATAGATAAGCCAACATCAGGGAGTTGGCTGGAAAGACGCTTTGCTTTACGTGAGCGTGGAAGTTCAGTGAAAACAGAGTGTTTAGCCGGAATTACTGGTTTTTTAGCCGCGGCTTACCTTCTTGTGGTGATCCCCGGTTTACTTGCCGCTGGAGGGATGGATAAAGGCGCAGCAACCACTGGAACGATTATTGTCTTCGTTATTGCCAGTTTATTAATGGCATTCTACGCAAACTTACCCTTTATTGTTGGCCCTGGTATCGGAGGTTCTGTTCTTGTCGGTATTACTCTTGCAGGCAGTGAAGGTATTGACTGGCAAATAGGGCTAGGCATTGCTTGTTGGTCAGGGATCTTATTTTTTCTATTAACTAAATTTGGCTTGCGTGAAGTCGTTACACGCTCTGTCCCTCAATCAATTAAACTCGGATTAACTGCATCAATTGGTCTTTTCGTTGCCGTTTTAGGCTTTCGAAATGCAGGATTAGTCCTCGCTAACCCAAAAACAAATGCATTAATGCTTGGTGATTTCCTTTCTCCTGGAGCGTTAGTCGCACTCGCAGGCTTTTTCATTGCCATTGCTCTACAAGCTCGCAAAATACCAGGCGGAATTTTATGGGCAATTTTATTTGCCACCCTTTTGGGTATTCCATTTGGCGTCACAAAATTACCTGAAAGTTTTATTGGTATTCCACATTCTGTTGCCCCTGTCTTAGGCCATGTTGATTTAATTGGCGCACTAAATATCGCGTTTCTCCCTTTCTTATTTGTCTTTTTTGCCGCTGAATTTTTTTCAACGATGGGAACAACATTAGCCGTTGGCGGAGAAGCCGGTTTATTAGATAAAGAAGGTAATATGCCAAATATTAACCGCCCTTTTATCGTTGATTCTATTGCTGCTGCATTAGGCCCGTGGGTTGGTATTCCTGCGGCAACCGCACTCATAGAGTCCTCCGCTGCCGCAGAAGCTGGGGGGAAAACAGGTATGACCGCCCTTGCCGCTGCCTTTATGTTTTTATTAATGCTGTTATTTACGCCTATCGCATTAATGATCCCAGCCCAAGCCACAGCTCCAGCGCTCATTTTAATTGGACTAAATATGTTCAGCGGCTTACGAAAAGTGGACTTAGGCAATTTTACTGATGGCTTACCGGTATTAATGATGGTGATGATTACGTTAATCGCTAATAGTTTTGGTACAGGCATTGCGGGTGGGCTGCTATTTTATATTTTAATCAAAGCGGTTGCAGGCAAATGGAGAGAAATTCCAATTAGTTTGTGGATCCTCGCGGTACCGCTTGTTTATTATTTTTCAACGTTAGTAAAACACTAATACCACGAGTGCCAGAAAAGCCGATACATCTGTTGTCGGCTTTTCTATTCGAATAAATTTAGTTCAAAACTGCATGAGCTTCTATTTCTATTAACCATTCCGGCAAGGAAAGCCCTGAAACAATAACCCAAGAAGATGCAGGTGGCATATTGGGAAATTTTTCTTTTAATGCTTTCGCAATATCAGCTTGTTCCTCATGGCTATTAAAGCCCTCTTTGATATAAATACGTAGCATAGCCACATGAGATAAATCGCCACCGGCCTCATGCAGTACATGTTCAATATTAATTAATGATTGCACGGTTTGTTCGTAAATTCCCCCAGCAACAGTTTCTTCCGCAGCATTCACACCAACCTGGCCTGATAGAAATAATTGTCGGGTTCCCGTTGTTTCTACGGCTTGGCTAAAGCCGTACTGCAAAGAATTGAAGACAGACGTTGGATTTATCAATTTTTTAGTCATTTTTGTTCCATCTTGAATAAAACAGTGAGGCAGTATAAGACTTTTTCTTTTCAATTCATTAAATATCAGGCAAACGTTATTTAATTAGTATAATGAATCAAAAAATATTTTTGCAAAATAACCAATGCTTTTTCTGCTCGGGGTGGAGTCACCATTAATGTCGCGCTCTATGATATTTAACCATGCCAATACCCATATAAACAGTAATCCAATCAACAAAGTAAGCCAATAAATCAATAAGTTATATTTATAGCTCAAATAAAATCATACTATTATTTTAATCAATAATATTCGCATTAATTCCACTGAGGTTAAAAGCAATTAATCGTTCAGATACTGAGCCCAAACGACATGTCCAAGACATCAATTTTCATTTGAATTATTAAGCGCATTCTACATCATGTAGCATTACCCCTCTTCTCTTATATTTGCTAAGCGTCTTACATGCGGCACATCACACTTCTCATCATTCATATTGAATACGGTTTTATTACCACGAGATAAAGCCAGTGCAAATATTAGTCACTACATAAATGTTCCCCAAATACACATCAGATATAAACATCATAATTAACAATTAGTTAAGTTAAAAATGAATAATCTATTGCAGAATTTAATGACTCAATAAATGAAAAAGTAAAAATATCGCGGTTAACTAAAAGTTATAGATACCCAAACAAAACTCATTGTTAAATAAAAGTTACGCAAAGTAACTTAATTTATCGCTAATGTTAAATAACAACAGTGAAAGTTCTGGTAAACTAACTTGAGGTAAAATAATGATCCTAGATGCCAGCTACACTTTATTAGTCGCTTGTTTGGCGCTATTGATTGGTATGTTTGTTGTAAAATACACACCTTTTCTACAAAAAAACCATATTCCTGAAGCCGTTGTTGGCGGTTTCATTGTTGCTATCATTCTACTAATTGTTGATAAAACAGCAGGATACTCATTTACTTTTGATGCCTCGCTACAAAGCATTTTAATGATTACCTTCTTTTCATCAATTGGATTGAGCTCAGATTTTTCGCGATTAATAAAAGGTGGTAAGCCACTTGTCTTATTAACTATCGCGGTGACTATCTTAATTGCTATTCAAAATACCGTTGGTATGGGAATGGCTGTCATGCTTAATGAAAGCCCATTTATTGGTTTAATTGCGGGTTCAATCACACTAACTGGTGGCCACGGCAACGCAGGGGCTTGGGGACCAATACTGGCTGATAAATATGGAGTGACAGGTGCCGTTGAATTAGCCATGGCATGTGCAACCTTAGGTTTAGTACTCGGTGGGTTAATTGGCGGCCCTGTTGCTCGCCATTTATTGAAAAAAGTTTCAATCCCTAAAAGCACTGAACTCGAAAAAGAAACGATCGTCGAAGCTTTCGAACAACCGAGTGTTAAACGAAAAATTAATGCTAATAATGTTATTGAAACCATCTCAATGCTAATTATCTGTATTGTCGTGGGCGGCTATATTAGCGAGTTTTTTAAAGATACCGTCATGCAATTACCAACCTTTGTTTGGTGTTTGTTTGTTGGCATTATAATTCGTAATGTCTTAACGCATGTATTTAAACACGAAGTTTTCGAGCCAACGGTTGATGTTTTAGGTAGCGTTGCCTTGTCCTTATTCTTAGCAATGGCGCTAATGTCTTTAAAATTCGGTCAGCTCGCCAGTATGGCAGGCCCTGTTCTAATTATTATTGCCGTACAAACGGTGGTTATGGTTCTATTTGCAACGTTTGTTACCTTTAGAATGATGGGCAAAGATTATGACGCAGTTGTTATTAGTGCTGGGCACTGTGGGTTTGGAATGGGAGCAACACCAACCGCAATAGCAAATATGCAAACAGTCACTAAAGCATTCAGTCCTTCTCATAAAGCCTTCTTAGTGGTGCCAATGGTAGGTGCATTTATTGTCGATATTTCAAATAGTATCTTAATTAAAATCTTTCTCGAAATTGGTACGTACTTTACCTAGCACACAATCATAAAGGCCAGGCTATAACTTATGTATATAGCCTGGCCTTCACTTTTTATCTCTTTTTAATTTATACCGCCTAATTTCCTTCACCATTTTCAGTACTAAATGAAGAGTTATTCAGATTAATTTGTATTAATTCGGTAGAATATGCGAATTAATACCAACAGTCGGTTTCTGTGAGTAAAGACAAATAATAGGTTTCTGAAAATGAAATTAAGGCATCTCGATATTTTTTATGCGGTCATGACCTGTGGTTCTTTAACCCGTGCAGCGGAGGTTTTACATATCTCACAACCCGCAGCAAGTAAGGCCTTAAAACATGCAGAACAACAACTTGGCTTAGTCTTATTCCAGAGAATAAGAGGAAAATTAATTCCGACTGCTGAGGCAAACCTACTATTTGAGGAAGCCAAAGAAGTTTATCATAATTTAGATAAGCTCAGAATTTTAGCGCAAAACTTATCACGTGATCCACAAGGTAAATTAGCCATTGGCTGCTTACCTAGCTTAGGGCTAAACTTAGTGCCTGAAGTAACCGCGCAATTTATAAAAAAGCACCCCAATATCAAACTCACGATCGGTACACATCATACAACGGATATTCTGCAGCTATTAACCCAACAAGATCTCGATATTGGTATTGGCTTTAATCTTGAAATTGAAGGGGGGATTACTGTTCTCCCCATTGCTGATATCCCATTAGTTTATGTAGATAGCAAATTACCATTACACTCCCCTGTATCACTCACTGATATCGACCAAGAGCGTTGGATCCACCCTGGTTCTGATTCCTTATCTCAGCTATTACAAAAGCGTCACGAGTTTGCAGAATCAAGTATTAGTGTGCACACCTACCATATGGCAGCAGAATTTGTCCAAGCTGGATTAGGCTGCAGTATTACCGATATTTTTTCAGCCGAACACACATTACCTGAATCGATGATTTACCCATTACAGGAAGGTTTACATCTTGCCGTATCTGTTTTTCATCGAGCAGATAAGCCATTAACCAAAGCCGCACAGAATTATGTTAACACCTTGGCATCCACACTCGAAAAAAGAAACAAAGTAGTTAACCAAAAGTTATACTCTAGTAATGAAAACTCAATTGTTTAGTTAGCTTATTCGCCGTTAAATAATAACATCTTGGTTATTATGGGTTACGGATTATTATGACTAAACATGTGGTGGTAATTGGAGCTGGTGTTATTGGTTTAAGCACCGCCTATTCATTAATTAAAGCAGGCCAAACCGTAACATTAGTTGAATCAGATACCGATGTCGGTATGCAAACCAGTTTTGCTAACGGTGGGCAGCTCAGCTATCGCTATGTATCACCCCTTGCTGATGCAGGTGTTCCTTTACAAGGCTTACGTTGGATGGGGAAAAGTGACTCACCTTTAAATTTAAAAATAATGCCTTCATTACAACAATGGTCTTGGTTAGCGCAATTCACATTAGCTTGTAACCGTAAAACCAATAAAGTTAATGGTGCCCATCTTTTACGTTTATCACTCCTGAGCCAAGAAATAATGAATAAATGGCGTAGCAATGGTGATATCGCTGATTTTGCTTGGGAAAAATCAGGGAAATTAATTATTCACCGTGATAATAAAAGTTTCCAAAAAGCCAGTGAAACGGTTGATAAACAATTTCAAAAAGTATTAACACCCGCTGAAATTGTTGAACTAGAGCCTTCTTTAAAAAAGATACAGTCTCAGCTAGTAGGTGCAATATATGCCCCTGATGATGAGAGCGCTGATTGTTATTTATTCTGTAAAAATCTACTGCAATATTTACTCACACAACCTAAATTTAAACTTTGTTTGCAGCACAGTGTTAAATCTTTCATTACTCAAAATAACGAAGTCACTGGAATAGCCACTCACCAGGGAACGATCCAAGCTGATGATTTTATTGTTTGTGCAGGAAATGGTAGCCACGAATTATTAAAACCACTGAATATTAATGTTCCTATTTTAGGGTTAAAGGGGTATAGCCTAAGTGTCGAATACCCGCAAACTGAACATATTGTTCCGAAAATTAATGTTACCGACTACGCCAATAAAATTGTCTATGCCAAACTGAATGACCAATTACGCATTGCTGCAATGGTTGATATTGGCTATGACAATCAAGGTTTACGTGAAAATAGAATACAAGCACTCAAAAATATTATAAAAAATACCTTCCCTGAATTACCCAAAATTAACGATGCTGAAAGTTGGTGTGGCTTACGCCCTTCAACACCCAAAGGCCCTCCTTTATTAGGAAAAACTGCCTATAAAAATTTATGGCTTAATATTGGACACGGTAGTTTAGGGTTTACTCTTGCCGCAGGCAGCGCGGAAATATTGACTCAGCTTATAACAAAACAAACATCCCCCATTTCTTTAACTGGATTAACGAGGTAATCATGTCAATTAAACGGAACACCCCGAAACCACGCTTAGCAGACAGCGTTGAATATGCAGGGATAGTTTATTTATCAGGGCAAGTACCTAATGATCTAACTGGCGACATAATTCAACAAACAACTGAGGTTTTAGCGAAAATTGATGCCTTACTCGCTGCAAGCGACAGTGATAAAACTCGAATTTTATTTGCTCAAGTTTGGATTAAAGATATGGCAAGGGATTTTTCAGCGTTTAACGCTGTGTGGGAAAAATGGATGCCAGTTGAAAGCAGCCCAGCCCGTGCTGCTGTTGAAGCCAATATGGCTCGAGACCAAGTGCTTGTTGAAATAATGGTAACAGCCGCTAAATTTTAATATTACATTTAATAATAGCAGCGAGATCTTATAATAAAGATCTGCTGCTTTTTATTCATTATTTTTCAATTCATTCTATCAGATAGAAAATGACTATTTTTCAATTTAACAAATATACTCAATCCCATTACGAATAATAATATTTTATTATTTACCACATTAATTAGTATTAATTTTATAAAAATAAAAATCACAAGACTATTATTAATTAATAATTGGAGAAATAAAATGAACGAAACTGTGATTGAATATATTTTATCTAAACTATATGACTTAGGAATTGAAGATATTTTTGGTGTACCGGGTGATTATTCCTTTCCTACTAATGATACGGTTTGTACAATGCCTTATTTACGTTGGGTTGGTAACTGCAATGAACTCAATGCAGCCTATGCTGCTGATGGGTATGCTAGAGTTAAAGGAATGGCCGCATTATCAACAACATTTGGCGTTGGCGAACTAAGTGCGCTAAATGCGATAGCGGGTTCTTTTGCAGAACGATTACCAATATTTCACTTAGTTGGGATGCCACCAAGCCAATCACAGCAAAACCAACGCATTGCTCATCATACATTAGGAAATGGAAACTATGATGCATTTTATAAAATGAGCCAGCATATTGTCTGTGCTCATGCCATCATTACCCCTGAGAATTGTATTGAAGAAACAAAGCGACTAATAGCTTGTGCATTACATGAACGACGCCCAGTTTATTTTGGATTACCTGCTGATTTTGCAATGCAGCCTATTATCAAACAAACTAATACCCCCTTATCATTAGAGCCAAAAAGCTGTTCAAAAACGCTAAAAATCACCGTTAATCAGATAATTAATAAATTAATTAATAGTAAACAAGCCTGTCTATTGGCTGGCTCTATATCTTTACGTTTAGGGCTAGAAAAAGAGTTACAAGATATTATTGAACATACCCAAATTCCCTATGCAACCCTCTTTATGGATAAGAGCGTGTTAGATGAAACTAACACACAATATATGGGAATGTATGCAGGTGATTTCATCAATCCACAAGTGACTTCATTTGTAGAAAGCTGTGATTGTATTTTAAATTTCGGCACAATTATGTCAGATTTTAATACGGCTTGTTATACCTCAAATATTAAAACTGAAAACATCATCCATATTATGGATAACTACGTAATTATAGATGGCCAATGCTACAATAATATTTATATGAAGGATATTCTTTTAGCCTTAAAGAATAATTTAATATCTCCTACTCATTATCCTTTTAGTCAAAATTCATTCCCAAGAGCACAATCACTTGGGGAGCCAATCGTTTCAGCCACAAAAGAAATAACGGAAACATTCTTATACCCTCGATTAGAAAAAATGCTCAAACCTAACGATATGATATTTGGTGATACAGGCACATTCACCATGGGCTTAGCATTTGCACTTTTACCTAAAGGTGCATCCTTTCAAACTCAATCTTTGTGGGGATCAATTGGTTGGGCGACTCCTGCTGCATTAGGTGCAGCCTTAGCATCTCCCTTTCGTCGTATTATTTTAATAACCGGTGAAGGTGCTCATCAATTAACTATGCAAGAAATTAGTCAATTTGCACGATTCGGATTAAAACCTATTATTTTTGTTCTAAATAACGATGGCTACCTTATCGAGCGACTATTTTGTCGAGAACCTGAATATTATTATAACGATGTTGCTAAATGGAATTATGCACAACTACCTTCGGCACTTGGGTGTGATGATTGGTATTGTAAAAAAGTAACAACCTGCGAGGAACTCAATGACACCTTACTGCATATTGAAACTCTAGAGACCGCAGCTTACATTGAAATAATTACCGATCGGTATGATGCATCAAAATATTTGGTGAAAATGGGAGAAGCGATTACCTCCATATATTAACTAGATTATTTGTAATTAGCTCCGCCATCTAAAATGGCGTGAGCTATTAGAAATACAATTACGTTATATTTAATTTATACCCATCAATTTCTTAGTTTTATATGCAGTATCTGATGAGGTCACGCCATTTTTATAAGCAACAATGTCGGCCATTATCGCTAAAGCAATTTCAGGTGGTGTTTTGCTACCTATCGGAATACCAATGGGGGCATGGATACGCTCTATTTCCTCTTCCATCATCCCACCGGATGCGATAAGCCGTTCACGACGGCGAGCACTCGTTCTTACTGACCCCATTGCACCAATGTAAAAAGCATCTGTATTAACCGACTCCATCAGTGTTAAATCATCAATTCGGGGATCATGGGTTAAGGAAACAATGGCAGTATTTGGAGAACAACCTTGTTCTTCTAAATAGCGAGCGGGAAATAAAGAAACAACCTCAACTTGAGGTGGAATTTGTGGTGCAAACCGCGCTAGTTCGTCTTCTCGGTGATCGCAAATAATGACCTCAAACCCTAATGTTAAGGCAAAATTAGCGCAATAAGCTCCGACGGTAGAAATTCCTGCAATAATTAACCGAGGAGGAGCCGCAATATATAGCTGAATTTTATCACCATCACGTTCTATCTGTGTTGGTTGCTCTGATTTATTAGCTATATGAATTTCACCGCTCTGCGGCAAGGTGACTTTCTTGATAATCGCCGAATAACCCAATAGCGCATTTTGGATCTCAACAAGGTAATGAAGCGATTTTTCATTATTGGGTAAATATTCAATCAAAACATCTAAGCTGCCATCACAGGGCAAGTTGACTTTAGTTTCAATCCCACCTCTTCCATAGCGAACAACTTGGCTGCGACTAACATAATCAATATTTTTGATTCGTTGAATAAAATCCTCTTCAATGCAGCCACCAGAAAGCGAGCCTACATATTGGCCATTCTGTTTTGCAACCAGCAAGGAGCCAGGACTTCTAGGCGAAGAGCCATAAGTATTCAATACTGTACATAACCAAACTGGCTGCTCTTTTATCCAATCAACAGCTTGGGAGATAACAAAAACATCTTCACGCAACATATTTGTTCCTTACTCGTTATCAACACTTGGATAATCAATATCTTTCACAACATTTTCATCATTTATGTCTAGTTTATAGACAAAATTATTCTGTAATATTGATTTTGCCCCTTCATCTCCAGACAATTTAATTAAATCTGAATAATATTTTGCAGATATTCCCACAGGATGTCCCGGCAAGCCATTATATACTGGCCGTACTAATGTATATTGTTTTAATTTATTCGCTACACGGATAAATAAATGGCTATTGATGTATGGCATATCCGCCAAATGAATTATCCACCCATCTAAATTTGAAGTGTTTTTAACACCAAATGCGATTGAGTCGCCTAACCCATTACTATTAATCAATGAGTATGGAATATTAAATTGTAAACAATTATTAATGACACCTTCATTCTCAGGCCGTGTTACCACATGCATAGGAAGTCCACTATCAATTGAATTACATAGTGTTTTTTCAAAAACTGTGTTTTCCTCTAACACAAAGTTTAATTTACTTCCTTTACCTCCAGCATTTTGAAAACGTTCACTTTTTCCTGCTGCCAATATTAAAATGCCAATATTCATAGTTTTTATTTTAAATCGATATACTGATTGCATACCTCATAAATAAAGTATATTCAGTAAGATCACAAGAACTACTTAATCATTAATTTGAAAATTATTAAGAGAAGTATAATATAAATGTGATACAAGTAATTTTTCTATGTGACTATAAAAATAAAAATACTGATGTAATAATAATAAGTGTAAGGGTGTATTATGAGCAAAAGCAATGTCGAACTCTCCCGCAGACACTTTCTAAAATGTGCCGTTATAGCGGGAATATCTGTTTATTTAGCCCCTTTGTATAGCCGTGCTTTCGATGTGCTATTCGAAGAAAAAATCCTTCAATCTCCTGACTGGAACCCGGTCGACAAACAAATCAAATTCCGTATTGATGGTTTTGCCAAAGTCCAAGGGGAGAAAGTCTTCGCCAGAGACATTCGTGCACGTGATATCCCTCACTGGCCAAAACAGCAAGGCCATGCATTTTTACTCCGCGTGACTCAAGCCGATAAAGTTTACCAAGGCTTTAACCTTGATCTGCTAAAAGATGGCCTGATGCCTGACCGCATCGTAACCGCAAGTGATTTAGAAAAAGATGGTGTCGCTTTCCCTGAATTTTATGGCGAGGATCTATTGCTTCCTGAAGGAAAAACACCAGCCTACCTCGGCCAAGCCGTCGCATTATTGATTTACCATGATTTTGCTAAATTTCGTTTTGCCAAAGAAACCTTAAAATTCCGTGACGATGTTATCCAATATGGCGCATTAACTGGCCCATTAGAACGAGACCCATGGGGAAGCTACCGTGGCGTGCGAGTTGGCAATGAAAACCCTTATGAGCCCGATATTTACTCAAGCCTAAAAGACATGCCAATCTCCCCTATTGGCATGAAAAAACACTTACCCGTTTGGCCTGAAGGCCGCGAAGGTGGAAAATTAGACCAACAAGGCATGCTATATGCTGATGAGCTCGCCAAACAACTGGAAAACCCGCCAGAAGACTGGTTAGTGATCAAACGAAAATACTTTTCTCAATCGATAGATACTGCCGCCTTAGAGCCTGATAATGCTAACGGTTGGTACGACGCCAAAACACAGTCATTCCATCTTGTTATTCCGACACAGTCCCCTCAGGAGGTTGCGGCATCATTACCAGAGATGTTGGCAAAATCACATTTCCCAATTAAGCAAATTTTCCTACACCCTTGTTTTACCGTTGGTTATGGTTCTAAAGACCACACTCCATTCCCCTATTATGGGGCGATGGCAACATTATATGGAGACGGAGTCCCTATTCGTCTGGCTAATGACCGTTATGAACAATTTCAATCCACCATCAAACGCCATGCTTTCGATATGGATTACACCTTAGCGGTTAATAAAAAAACGCATAAAATTGAAGCTCTTTCAGCTTCTTTTATCGGTGACGGCGGTGGTCGCTGTAATTTTACGCCTTCCGTTGTTATGGTCGGGGCTACAGGTGCTCAAGCTATCTATTATATTCCCCGCAGTGATTTATCTGCGGTCGGTATTGCATCACGAGCAGTAGATGCAGGTTCAGCTCGCGGTTATGGCACATTACAAGCCATGGCTGCAACCGATATGTTAATGGAAGAAGCCGCAAAACTACTCAAAGCCGACCCCATCGAGTTCCGCCTTAAAAATATCATCAAGTCTGGGATGAAAAATACCCAAGGGGCAATCCCTGGTGGCGCTATTCGTGCAGATGAAGTGTTAACTCGCTGTGCTGCGCATCCAATGTGGACAGATAGAGCCAAACGTAAAGCCGACTTTGAAGCGAAAAATAGCGGTAAACTATTTGGCACAGGGATTTCTTGTGTGCAAAAAGACTTCGGAACAGGCGCGGAATCCTCCTTTGCTCGCGTGGAACTCACCCCCGAGGGGAAAATTGCCATTTACCATAGTGGTGCAGAAATTGGTACAGGCATGTCCACGTCCCAATCGGTGGTTTGCGCTAAATGGTTAGGAAAGCCTGCGGAACAAGCTCATTTTTCTGTTGTTGATTGGTCAATTTTACCGATGGTATCGACAGGTAACCCATTTGCCATGTCACAAGATGAACAAAACCACCTAGCTCAAAACCCATTATGGACACCGAACTACTGCTCACCTGCGAGTGCCAGTAATTCCGCCTATTATTTCACCCATAGCACCGAAGCGGCAGCGCGCCTTATTTTTGATCATGGGTTATGGCCAGCGGCTATGTCAATTTGGCAAGAAGGCATTGGTGGCGGGCAAGCTGCTCCTCTCGTTGTTCGTCGTGAAGATGCACGTTGGGTTGCTGAAGGCTTAACCGCTGATGGGCTCGAGGTGCTGAGTTTATCGCGCTTAATTGAACGCACTTTTGCAATGGGCGGAGTAACCGGCGCAGTGTGCCACGTATTTAACCGCTGGCAATGGGCTGAAGCGGAATTCCCTATTCAGGGAGAAACCCGCCGTTTACCGATTGATGGGCTATCGCTACGATTTGCCGATAAAGAATACCAAGTTTGCCACCGCGAGAAAGCGTATTACCCTGATACACAAAGAAATAATGCCGGAGTTACATACTACAGTGCCGTTGCCACGGTGACAGAGCTCTCCGTCGACAAAGCGACGGGACATGTTGAATTACTCAACCATCACAGCGTGGTGGAATGCGGTAATCTCATTGTTCCACAGCTGGTTTCAGGGCAAATTCAAGGTGGATTAGCAATGGGTATCGGCCATGCGCTCCATGAATATTTACCTCTCTACGAAGATGGCCCCGGTGATGGGACATGGAACTTCAACCGTTATCATCTCCCTCTTGCCAGTGACGTTGCTGTTTGGCAACAAACCAACGAAGTCCTACCAGGACTTTCGGACACTGACCCGCCGAAAGGCGTTGCTGAGGTTGTTATGATCCCGGTGGTTTCAGCCATCGTTAATGCCATTGCAGATGCAACTGGTCATCATTTCTTGCATTTGCCTGTACGCGCAAAAGACATTTTAGAGGTAATATCATGAGCCTAAATTTCCTTCCCCTTACCTTAACCATTAATGGCCAACAGTATGGACCAATGGACGTGCCTGAAGGCCTCATGATGATCGACTTTCTTCATGATCATGAATATGTCGACCTAACAGGTTCTCGCCTAGGCTGTGGTCAAGGTATCTGCCATGCATGCGTTGTTATCTTAGATAATCCATCTGGTATCAGCGAAGAGATCCGCACCTGTATTACTGGCGCCCATTTTTTCAATAATAAAAGTATTCGGACTATCGAAGGGGCGGCCACTAAAGAAGAAAATGGAGAGGTAAAATTATCTCCGGTTCAGCAAGCTTTTGTTGAACATTTCAGTTTTCAGTGTGGTTACTGCACCCCAGGGTTTGTGAATGCCGCTACCGTATTTATTGAAGAACTTCAGCGAAACCCTATTGCAGAAGAAGAACTAGAAGATGCTATCAAACAAGCTCTAAATAACCATATTTGCCGTTGTACGGGCTATGTCCGCTATTATGAAGCAGTACGCGATGTGGTTCTTGCGACTCCTGGTCTTATCAAGGAGGCAATAAAATGATCAAACGAATTATTTTATGGTTGATAGCCATCGCTATCATCGTTTGGGCGGTGCTCTACTGGTATGAAAGCCGTACCTTAGATGGCCCGGTACAAAAAGTCACCGCGACTCCCCAAGAAATTGAGCGGGGCCGTTATCTCGCCCTTGCTGGTGACTGCGCTGCATGCCACACCAGCGCTGATGGCGCGCCATTAGCCGGTGGTTTTCCTCTAGATACTCCATTTGGGATAATCTACAGCAGCAACTTAACCCCTTCAGCTGACTTTGGTATCGGTCGCTGGACAAAAGATGATTTTTATAAAGCACTGACCCAAGGAATTTCACCGCCGAGTAAAAATCTTTATCCGGCCATGCCTTATACCTCTTACAAAGGGATCACTCGTGAAGATTCTGACGCTATTTACAGTTATTTGATGAGTCAACCCGCAGTTGATGTCGCGCCACCTGAAAATTCATTGCCATTCCCATTGAACCAACGTATGGCAATGATTGGCTGGAATTTATTGTTTTTTAACGACAAACCGCTCCCAGATAGCTCACAAGGTAGCTCCTCTGAATGGCTACGTGGCCGGTATTTAGTTAATGTATTAGAGCATTGTGCCGAATGCCATACGCCAAGAGGGAAACTGGGTGAAATGGATTTAGATAACTTTATGAAAGGCGGTGCATTAGGCCGTTTTATGGCGCCAGATATTACCCCGAAAGCGCTTGCAGAACGAGGATGGACAAAAGAAGATTTACAGCAGTTTTTCATGACTGGGCTCACGCCACAAGGTTCCGCCTACAGTGATATGCACCCTGTAATTTATCTGAGTTCACAACATTTAACTCCAGAAGATAATAGTGCCATAGCCACCTATTTAATGGGCGATAACCCACCAGCCACTTCACCATTAAGAATGGGGGAAGGTAACGCACAAGGCCGCCAAATTTATTTAGAAACCTGCTCCGGCTGCCACTCCTATGATGGTAGCGGCAAACCGAATGTTGCCGTGGCAATGAAAGGGAATTCAACATTACGTGATGCGGATAGCACTAACCTAATTAACGCTATTTTAGATGGTTTACCTGAACAGCCGTTTCCTAATAACCAAAACATGCAAAGTATGCCAGGGTTTGCTAATAAGCTAAATGACCAACAAATTAGTGAGTTAGTGAACTTCCTTCGCGTTCAATGGGGAGGACAGCCTGCCGATGTCACCCCGGAGCATATTAAATCTTTACGTCAATAATGACGAAAAATGACCAGTCGGGCTTGTTAATATTTAATGAGCCCGACTGGCCTCTATTTAATCCCCTTATAGGAATATACTTTATATAATAGAATACATATTGATTTAATTATTCATTAATAAGAATTAATATCATTTAAATAAAATACATTCTAATAAAGCTCAGTTATTTTATTCAATACTGTCATATTAAGATGACTCCAACAATATTATTCACTTTCTTGTATAAATCCCCTTACTCATTCTTGATATATCATTACAGATACCCATAATATTTGTGTAACTTACTGAGCTATCTGATATTAGTCATCGAATTGTGAGCTAATTTAATCAAAATAAAACAGTCTTATAGTGCATGGCTAAAAAATATTATTTACTTCCATTGCTCATAATAAAAACCCTAAAAATATAATCAGGGAGCACACTATGTCGGGTCATATTTCTAGACGTAACTTCATCAAACTAGGCACGATTGCAGGCATTGCTGTGATGGTCGGCAAACTCCCTTTTGCGATAGCAATGGAGCTCGATTCTGACTCTCCATCAACGGATTGGATTGGTCAAAACGGTAAAGCACGTTTTCGCTGGGATGGCGTTGAAAAGGTCACTGGCCGTAAAAATTTTGCTCGTGATTACCGCGCTAAAGACATCCCTGGCTGGCCTAAAAAACAAAGCTATGCCTTTATGTTAAAAGCAACAGAGGCAGATAAAACCTTTGAAGGCATTGATATTTCAATGTTAGGTCCAAATTTACAGCCTGATAAAGTTGTTTTACAAGAAGACCTTATCCGTGATGGCTTAAATATTCCTCAAGACACCAGTATGGGGAAAGGCTTTTATGGCACCAATATTTTAGTTCCTCTAGGGGATACCCCGCCGATTATTGGCCACCCGGTTGCTATCTTGATTTATCATGATTTCGATAAATACAGTGCAGCACAGCGGATGTTACGCTTCGCCACAAACACCGTAAAATACGGAACGGTGACAGGGCCAAAACCGCCCGCTAACTACGGTGCAGCACGTTATGTGCGTATCGGTGGTGACACCCCACTTTCACCTTCTATCTTTTCCCCTTATCAAGATTCGGGTATTAAAGGCGGGTTCGATGGCAATACGCCTATTTGGCCACCTTATGACCCCAAACACGCCATTTCAATTCCACCCGTAATCCGTAAAGATCGTGGTGGCGGCTTTATTCAAGCCCTTCATCAGGCAGAAAAGAGCCCTGATAAACAAGAAAAAGCGATGGATTATGCACGGCAAATTGAGCAAGAAATCGCAGCCGCTCGCCAGAACCCTGATAAGTTTGTGATTGAACGCCATGGTTTTTCACAATCCATCGACCCTTGCGCGATGGAGCCTGATAACTGTAATACTTGGTATGACGCACAAACCAAAACGCTGCATATCTTAACGGCAACCCAATCTCCTGCTGGTGTGGTCAATGCCGCGGCTGAGCTATCTAAACACAACAAACATTTTTCCGTCGAAAACATTGTATTATTAACCGGTTCGACTGTCGGTTACGGCTCAAAAGACTATTCAGTTTTCCCTTTCTATTCGATGGTTGCCAGTTTCTACGCTGATGGCTTGCCTGTTCGCATGGCAAATGACCGCTATGAACAATTCCAAATGGGGATGAAACGCCACTCCATCGAGATGGATGTCACCATTATTGGTGATAAAAAAACTGGTAAATTTGATGTTTTAAAAGGCACTTACAACTGTAATGGTGGAGGCCGTGAAAACCTCTCCGTTGCCGTATCCCACGTTGCGGTACGCGGCGCCCAATCTATTTATTATTTCCCTAAATCTGACCTCACCGCTCTCGCCATGGCCACTCCGGCTGTCGAAGCGGGCTCAATGCGTGGCTTTGGTTCCTTGCAATCGATGGCTGTCACTGAATTGATGGTCGATGAAATCGCTCACAACCTCAATATTGACCCGATTGAACTGCGCCGCCGTAATGCTATTTTAGAAGGTTATCCGAATACACAAGGTGGTGTTATCGCCGGTGACCCACGCAATGTCGAAATGTTAAATCTCGCAGAAAAACACCCGATTTGGGTCGATCGTGAGAAAAACAAAGCCAATTATGAAGCGAAAAACCCCGGTAAGCTATACGGTGTTGGCTTCGCACAAGTGCAGCAAGTTTATGGCTCTAGTGGTGTCCCTACCATTCTTTCCCTCGAATTTGATATCAATGGCAAGCTAACAATGCGCCATTGTATGCAAGAGATTGGTACAGGTGGTACAACCGCGCAGCAAGTAATGGTATGGCAAGCACTCAGCAAAGCCCCTGATGTGGTTGAGTTTGGGGTGACTGAGTTTGAAGAACTACCGCTTAAAACCAGTTGGGCAGACCAGAAAAAACAAGACGAATTGTCCAAAACTGATCCCTATTGGACTCCGGCTCTGATCCCTGACATGAGTTCATCGAGCGGTGTTTACTACATTGGGTTCGGCACGCGCCAAGCGGGTCATTTTTTATTGGAAAATACCCTCTGGCCTGCGGCCAAAAGCATTTGGAGTGAAGGCCCCGGCGGCGGTGCGTTCAACGGCTTAAATGTTGAATTTGCCGATATTCGCGTTGGCCCAGAAGGTATTGGCGGTGGCGGAATGAAGCCCATTCCTTTTGACATTTTAGCCAAAAGAGCCCATGAGATGGGGCTCATCACCGGGGTTGCTGTTCACGGCTATTCCAGCTGGCAGTGGGCTCGTGCAGAATTCGATATCCCAACGGTGGGCTTAAAAAATCTGCCTCTTGATGCGATATCCGTTCGTTATGGCGAGGGTGCGCCACAAGAACTGAAAAAACAGATGACAACTGGCGGTTATCATTTTATTAAACGTAAAATTGCCTATTACCCACCCACACAACGCGCAAAAGCAGACCCCACAACGGTCACACCCGCTTCTTGCCTAGTCGAGCTCAACGTCAACACGATGACAGGTGAGGTCGATGTCATGCGCCACCATATGATTATGGACCCCGGTACGATGATTGTCCCTGAATTAGTTTCAGGCCAGATCCAAGGAGGTACCGCGATGGGTATTGGCCATGCATTGATGGAAGAATTACCACTGTATGAAGATGGGCCAGGTAACGGGACATGGAACTTTAATCGTTATGTCCTACCGCGCGCAAAAGATGTGGCGGTTTGGCAGCAAACCATTGATTACTTACCACCTCTCTCAGAAACTTCGCCACCAAAAGGCATGGCTGAACTGGGGATGATCCCAATCTTACCTGCGACGAGTAATGCATTAACCCATGCGACAGGCAAGCGTTTCTATGAATTTCCTATCACGGTAGATAAAATTAAAAAGGCACTCTCATGAAAATCAACAATGCCGTTCCGATTATTGAGCGCAAGCCACTAACACTGACCATTAACGGCCAAAAAGTTGGTCCTATTGATGTCCCTGTTGGGATGCCAATGATTGAGTTTCTACATGAATACCTAGACCTCACTGGCACCCACTTTGGTTGCGGACAAGGGATCTGCCATGCTTGCACCATTATGGAAATCCAGCCCGATGGTTCAACGGTTGAAAGCCGCACCTGTATCTTTGGTGCCCATTATTTCAACAATAAAAATATTGTGACCATCGAAGGGCAAGCCAAACTAGATGAACAAGGCAAAGTTGTTGAATTAACGCCAATTCAACAAGCTTTTATCGAAAACTTTTCGTTCCAATGTGGTTATTGTGCGCCCGGTTTTGTCACGGGCGCGACGGTATTTCTTGATAAGCTGAAGAAAAACCCAGTGAAACGTGACCAACTCGAACACGCCATTGAAGAAGCCCTCAATGAGCATATTTGCCGTTGTACAGGTTATGTACGCTACTATGAAGCTGTGAGGAAAGTCGCTCTTGACACTCCTGGCTGCGTGATCGACTAGGGGGAAACATCATGGCTAAATCCAGCTCTCTACGTAAGAGCATTTATATTATTATCTTATTATTCATAATATTAATGCTTGCGATCCTGTTTGGCGCTTTTCGTACCTCCAGTATCGGCCCTGATTTAGATAAACCGCTGACCTCAGAAGAAGTCGCCAAGTTACTGCCTAGAGGACAAGAACTGGCAACCGCTGGGGATTGCTTTGGTTGCCACTCATTACCTGAAGGCCCATTGGCTGCGGGTGGTCGTGCTATCGGAACCCCCTTCGGTACCATTTACTCCACAAATATAACACCTGATAAGCAATTTGGTATCGGTAACTATACCCGTGCTGATTTCCATCGTGCTTTAAAAGACGGAATTGGCAAAGAGAGAGGTAATCTCTACCCTGCGATGCCGTTTGTATTTACCCATATGACCACATCGGAAGATATTGATGCCCTGTATGCTTATGTGATGTCACTTCCACCAATTGCGGTGCCAAACAAAGAAAATACAGGTGTATTTGTCCTACCCGTTCGCCCATTTATGAACTTCTGGACTTTGCTCAATTTTCCTAAACAAAATGCGCCCCATGACCCGCAACGCTCTGCCGAGTGGAACCGTGGCGCGTATATTGTCGAAGGTTTGGCACACTGCGGTGCTTGCCACTCACCACGTAACCTAATGATGGGTGTCGAGTTTTCACGGTCACTTCAAGGGGGTGAAGAAGCCGGTTTAGCGATCCCTGATATCACGGCAGAAGCGCTTTCCAAACATGGGTACGATACCGCCTCTTTGAGCCAGTTTTTACTGACAGGCAATGCCCCACAAGGCTCTGCATTTGCAGACATGAGCACAGTAACCCACTTTTCCACCAGTCAGATGAAAAAGAGCGATGTGGATGACATGGCGATTTATTTGATGACCGATAAACAAGGAAAAATACTCGGAGCCAAAACTCCACCAGCGCCATTACCTGAAGCAAGTTCACCAGAAGTGGGTGATGTCAGTCAAACCATGGAAACGGGCCGCTTGATGTATATGTCTACCTGCGCAGGCTGCCACGGGATCACCGGAGAAGGTGTGCCAAATGGTATTCCAGCGTTAAAAGGTAATGCTATCCTAGCCATGGACAGCCCTGAAACCTTTATCAGTGTGGTACTAACTGGTATTCCAACCACCACCTTCCCGAACGGGCAGCGTATGTATGCCATGCCAAGTTTTGCCGATGATTTGACGCCTCAAGAAATGGCAGATTTAATTTCATGGGCACGTGCTGAGTGGGGTGGACAAGGTAAACCCGTCACCGCCGAACAAGTTGAAAAACTGAAAAAAGTAGCGCAGTAACTAAAATACTCCTCGGCGACTTATATTAGCTCAAAGAGGAGTATTCATAATAACGACATAAGATATGACTAAAAACCCCTTACTAAAAATTAAGAAGTTAATTAAGGGGAAAAGACGTTTTTTCTATATTAGATAATAGCGCATCATGACATACATAAAGGCGCCAAAATACATAATGAAAAATACGATTAAAGACTCAGCGCTTCAATTCTGAAATAAGTCAGTTTAACCTTACACGCTAACATCACATCCCCTATTCCGCTTCCACCAAGTAAAGCATCACCTTGACGTTGACACTCACTGGTTCTGAACGCCAGAAAAGCATCCTGTGATTTTTTTAGAGAAGCAATCGCTTGTGCTGTTGCAGAAGAGTCAATTTTTTTCAGTTCAGTTTCATTATCTGCAAGTGATTTACTCATCATCTCATCTGCTCTATCTAGCTTACTTTGTAAACATGCTTGAACTGCTGTCCGTGGAGCATCTGCAATCTGCTCATAGCATTCGTTGAGAGGATCCGTTGCTAACCCAGGTACTGGGACATTACTAGCATAAACCATCACAGGCATAGTCATTGCTGCAGCGATAAATAATGCTTTTGATGTACTTAACTTCATAAAAACCTCTCAATTTGTATATGAAGTGCCTTTTTAACTTATACGAATAAAAAAATCGATATAACACACTAACTTTATGGACTATTCTTAGTATTTACTCATAGTAATAAAACTTATCCTACAGTCTAGATTTTTATCTTGAATTTGCATATTCCTAATATGAGGCAAAATCCAGAACAACATGCCTACATAAATTTCATTTTTAGTCATCAATTTTACCTTTGTATCACTAATACATATTTCAGACACTTTATCACCAAATGCACGTTGCTCCCGATAACCTCAACGTAATACCATAAAGAAATCCATGGCTAACACGTTTGCCTACTCTCATTTGATACGATCTGTGGTATTTTAGTCTCTGAACACCTCACAGAATTTAGTTAACTCAATACGTTAGAACAGACAACATTATGACTGATAAGCAAAGTTTCGAATCCCACACACCAATGATGCAGCAGTATCTAAAACTAAAAGCACAACATTCAGACATACTGCTGTTTTATCGCATGGGTGACTTCTACGAATTGTTTTTTGATGATGCTAAAAAAGCGTCTCAACTGTTAGATATTTCCCTCACCAAGCGAGGTCAATCCGCAGGGCAGCCGATCCCTATGGCGGGTGTCCCTCACCATGCTGCAGAGGGTTACTTAGCTAAATTAGTACAAATGGGTGAATCCGTCGCCATTTGTGAGCAAATTGGCGACCCAGCGACCAGTAAAGGGCCAGTTGAGCGCCAAGTAGTACGCATTGTGACACCAGGCACCATTACCGATGAAGCCCTATTAAATGAAAGGCAAGACAACCTTTTAGCCGCGGTATGGCAAGACCAACAAGGTTTTGGTTTCGCAACATTAGATATTACCTCAGGCCGCTTTATTATAAGTGAAATTGCCGACGAAGAAGCATTACAAGCCGAACTGCAACGCACTCGCCCTGCTGAACTTCTATACCCCGAAGATTTCGCCAGTATGGCATTAATTGAACATAATAAAGGCCTACGTCGTCGCCCACTGTGGGAATATGAGCTCGATACAGCAAAACAACAGCTCGGCTTACAGTTTGGCACAAAAGATTTAATCGGTTTTGGAGTTGAAGACGCACACAAAGCGCTCAGAGCCGCAGGCTGCCTATTGCAATATGTAAAAGACACGCAGCGTACTTCACTGCCCCATATTCGCAGTATTGTGATGGAAAAACAAAATGATAATGTCATTTTGGATGCAGCGACTCGTCGCAATTTAGAGATCACCCAAAACCTTGCAGGTGGCACAGAAAACACACTTGCCGCCATTTTAGATATGTGTGTGACCCCAATGGGCAGCCGTATGCTAAAACGTTGGCTACATACCCCATTGCGTAATATTCAAGTATTAAATAACCGCCAACAAGCTATTAGTGCATTGCAAGAATGCGGCTTTGAATTGCAACCATTTTTGCGCCAAATAGGGGATTTAGAACGCGTATTAGCACGTCTAGCCCTACGTTCTGCACGCCCACGCGACTTAACCCGTATGCGTTACGCATTCCAGCAATACCAAGATATTCATCAAATACTAAGCCAATCAAGTTGTTCGTATTTACAGGCCCTTCAAAATCGTATTGGTCAATTTGATGAGTTACAAGACTTACTTGAAAAAGCCATTATTGATGCGCCACCTGTATTGGTACGTGATGGCGGAGTTATCGCCCCGGGTTATAACAGTGAACTCGATGAATGGCGCGCCCTTGCTGATGGGGCAACCGACTACCTCGATAGGCTCGAAATTCGTGAAAGGGAAAAACTGGGGATCGATACCCTGAAAGTCGGTTATAACGCGGTTCATGGCTACTATATTCAAGTTAGCCGCGGTCAAAGCCATTTAACGCCTATCCATTACGTCCGTCGCCAAACGTTAAAAAATGCGGAACGCTATATTATTCCTGAACTCAAAGAGTATGAAGATAAGGTATTGACATCAAAAGGAAAAGCACTCGCTATTGAAAAAGCGCTGTATGATGAGCTGTTTGATATGCTATTGCCTCATCTTGCTGCGCTGCAAACCAGTGCTGAAGCACTTGCTGAGTTAGATGTCCTAGCCAACCTTGCGGAGAGGGCTCAAACTCTAGGCTACGCTTGCCCACAACTAACTGAAAAACCGGGTATTCAAATTACTGAGGGTCGCCACCCTGTTGTAGAACAAGTGCTTAGCGAGCCGTTTATTTCCAACCCGTTATCACTGTCACCGCAACGTCGTTTATTAATTATTACTGGTCCAAACATGGGCGGTAAAAGTACCTATATGCGCCAAACAGCATTGATTACCCTGTTAGCGTATATCGGTAGTTTCGTCCCTGCCAGCAAAGCGGTGATAGGCCCAGTCGATCGCATTTTCACCCGTGTCGGTGCCTCGGATGACCTTGCATCTGGCCGTTCAACATTCATGGTCGAAATGACAGAAACCGCTAATATTCTTCATAATGCGACAGAGCATAGCTTAGTACTGATGGATGAAATTGGTCGCGGGACTTCAACCTATGACGGTCTTTCTCTTGCTTGGGCTTGCGCTGAAAATTTAGTAAATAAAATCAAGGCAATGACATTATTTGCAACGCATTATTTTGAATTAACAACACTGCCTGAAAAACTCGAAGGCGCGGTCAATATCCATCTCGATGCTATTGAACACGGTGATACCATTGCTTTTATGCATAACGTTCAAGACGGTGCCGCCAGCAAAAGCTATGGCCTTGCTGTCGCTTCTCTTGCCGGTGTACCAAAGGAAGTGATTAAACGGGCAAAACAAAAACTTAAAGAACTCGAAGTTATCTCAAACAATGCCAATGCGAGCCATGTGGATAGCGCCCAGCTTAGCTTTTTAACCACAGAAGATGTCGAGCCATCACCAGTATTAACTGCTCTCGCTGAAATTGATCCTGATAAACTCACTCCGCGCCAAGCCCTAGATTGGATTTATCGGTTAAAGGATATGGATAACTAACATGGATGAGTATGCGCAATTACTCACACCAATCAGGCAGTTTCTGCAATGTGAAACGCCTGATGCGTGGGTAAAAAAAGCGAGTTTGCCTGAAAACTTGCCCATTATCTTAAAGGACCATTTGTTATGTGAATTAAAAGCCGCGCAAAGTGCGATGTTTTTAATTCGCAAATATGCCGTTGATAAAGAAAGTGCGGCAGTCCTACTCGAATGGTTTAAACCTTATGAATCATTTGCTTATGATAGGGTTGGTGACATCCATACATTAAGAAACAAAAATCAGGTTTCTAAGCAGATATTGGCAAAAAAACAATCACCTTATAGCCAAGACTTAATTGATAAAATGGTCTTGCTTATCAAAGAAGAACTTCATCATTTTTACCAAGTTCTAGAGATCATGCATGAACGTAACATCCCCTATGATGGCGTCACTGCAAGCCGTTACGCCAAAGGGTTGTTGAACCATATCGACCCGCACGATCCAAAAACCTTAGTTGATAAGCTAATAATTGGAGCTTATATCGAAGCGCGTTCTTGTGAACGCTTTGCTAAACTCGCCCCATTTCTTGATGAGCAGCTGGCAAATTTTTATATTTCATTATTACGCTCAGAAGCTCGCCACTATCAAGATTATTTGCACTTAGCACAATTAATTAGTAAACAAGATATTACTGAGCGAGTTAATTATTTTGGTATTATTGAAGCTGAATTAATTTCGACACCTGACGATGATTTTAAATTTCATAGTGGTGTCCCCATTAACTAAGCTTGTTCTCTATTATTTACATATAAAAAGCCCCTATAAACCTTAGCTTATAGGGGCTTTAACTACCGAATCAACACCCTACATATTAAATAGCGACTCCAGAGTCAGCTCTTCGCCATGTAAAATATCTTTTAATCGCTTTAAACCTTCTACTTGGATCTGACGAACACGTTCTCTTGTTAACCCAATTTCACGGCCAACTTCTTCCAGAGTTTCAGCTTCATAGCCTAAAAGCCCAAAACGTCGTGCTAAAACCTCCCTTTGTTTTGGGTTCAATTCATATAACCACTTAACAATATTATCTTTTAAGTCATTATCTTGAATTGTATTTTCTGGACCTGAATCATTATCATCAGACAATACCTCAAGCAAAGATTTCTCTGAGTCCCCTGCAATTGGCGTATCAACAGATGTGATACGTTCATTTAAACGTAACATCCTACTGACATCTTCGACAGGTTTATCTAGCTGCTCAGCGATCTCTTCAGGGCTTGGCTCATGGTCCAACTTCTGGGCTAATTCACGTGCAGTACGAAGGTAAATATTGAGTTCTTTAACGATATGAATAGGAAGGCGAATAGTTCGAGTTTGGTTCATGATCGCGCGTTCGATCGTTTGACGGATCCACCACGTTGCATACGTCGAGAAGCGAAACCCTTTTTCAGGATCAAACTTTTCAACAGCACGAATCAACCCAAGATTTCCTTCTTCTATCAAATCGAGTAATGCGAGACCTCGATTATTATAACGACGTGATATTTTTACAACGAGACGAAGGTTGCTTTCTATCATGCGCTGCCGTGATGCGATATCACCCCGCAATGCACGTCTTGCATAGAAAACTTCTTCTTCTGCTGTAAGGAGTGGTGAGAACCCAATCTCACTAAGATAAATTTGAGTGGCATCCAGAACACGTTGATTTGTGTTCTGGAGTAAATCCATTTCGTCATCTAGCTCAGTAACCAGATCCTCTTCTTTAAACTGACTCTCGTCAAAAGTGTCATTTAAATTACTTTCGTCGAGGTCATTATATAACTCGTTAACTTTCAGCGAACCTTGGCTCATCAGTGACTCCTACCCTAGATAATGCGGACAGAATGTCAAAGCACTCTGCCCAGTTTATCGTTGCGGTAAATAACGCAACGGGTTTACTGATTTTCCCTTGTAACGAATTTCAAAGTGTAGTCTAACCGAACTAGTTCCAGTACTACCCATAGTGGCTATTTTTTGACCTGCAGTGACGTCCTGCTGATCACGCACAAGCAATGTATCGTTGTGAGCATAAGCACTTAGATAGTCATCGTTATGTTTTATAATTATTAGATTTCCATATCCACGCAAGGCATTACCCGCGTAAACGACTTTTCCTGGCGCAGCAGCAAGCACAGCTTGGCCTCGAGAACCGGCGATATCTACCCCTTTGTTCCCACCTTGAGCATCAGAGAAACCTTCAATCATTTTCCCTTCGGCTGGCCAACGCCATTTTATTGACGAATTATTCGTACTACTGACTGCGGTAGAAGCGGTTGTTGTCGAGGCTGTTGTCGTCGTTGAAGCCTGCGTTGCAGGTTTCTTATTATTAGGCAACATCTTACCTGAATTTTGACCACCACTGTTTGCAGGATACTCATTAGTTGTTCGAAGATCAACCGCTTGCTGATGACTATTTGATGAATTTGCCGCTAATTGAGTGTTCGAGTTCACATTTGTGTTACCAATATTAATAACCTGCCCGACATTGAGACTGTAGGGCTCTGGAATATTGTTTCGCGATGCTAACTCACGGAAATCATTACCTGTTAAGTATGCGATATAGAATAACGTGTCACCACGCTGAACCGTATAGCTATTACCGTTATAACTGCCTTTTGGAATACTGCCATAATCACGGTTGTATACAATGCGCCCTTCACCATTAGTTGTTACAGGCCCTGAGCTACGACTTACAGGCTGAGTATTTGTATTACTTGATAAATTAGGACGAGACGATGGCATTGCCGTGCTCATCCCCGTATTTGGTGACGAGGCCGGTGTCGTCCTTTGCACCGTTTGCTGGCTAGACTGGCTATCATTCACACTCGAAATAGGTGCCGCTGTATGATACGGTGTAGAACAACCTGCCAATAGCGCTCCGCTAAATGAAAAGATGACGGCCCATCGAATTCTGCTTATAGGGCTAACAATTTTCATGCTTCTTCTCCCGTGAAGAAAAATCTGACGTGACAATTCAAAATAATGTCAGCAATAGAGTTATCATAAAATATTTCACTTATTAAAGCAGAAATACAAAATAGTGAACAAGTTAAATATATTAAAAATATAACAATTTGAGAAAATGACTAACAGTTTAAGCTATTCCCTCAAATTCAGCTGGGTAAAGTATCATATTTGGAATAGTTTTACTGCTATTTGAGTTAATAGAACCTTTGCAATGATATTTTATTTAAATCGATTATAAAAATAACCAGACTTTGATTAAATACCATTGCAAATAGGTTAAAGGAGGTCGCCGGCAATCAATGGAACAAAACGGACTTTTTCAATAACATTAGTATGGTAATCATTACCACGTCGAGTAATTAGCTTCAGAGCTTGTTCTTTATCACCGACAGGTAAAACCATTCGACCACCATCTTTTAATTGCCCTAATAGTAAAGCCGGTATTTCTGTTGGCGCCGCAGTAACGATAATGGCATCAAAAGGTCCTTTTGACTGCCAACCTTCCCAGCCGTCTCCATGACGAGTTGAAACATTATGTAAATCAAGCTGTTTCAAGCGCCGCTTTGCAGCCCATTGCAAGCTTTTCACCCGCTCAACAGAAAAAACATGCTTAACCAAGTGTGCCAATACTGCTGTTTGATACCCTGAGCCTGTCCCTATCTCGAGAACGTGATCATCCGGTGCTAAAGCCAATAGCGCCGTCATTTTAGCTACAATATACGGCTGAGAAATAGTTTGCCCATGACCAATAGGTAATGGGATATTGTCATAGGCTTTATGGGAGAGCGCTTCATCCACAAACCGTTCCCGAGGAACGAGTGAAATGGCATCTAATAGGCGCTCATCGTGAATTCCCTGTTGGCGTAATTGAGCCAAAAGTTCTTTCATGAGCCCTGTATTCATTTTACTGACACTCCTGATTTTTCTAGCCACTCTTCCACTAATGAGTGTGCTTTATAAGCGGTTAGGTCAACTTGTAATGGGGTGATTGAAACATACCCATTTTGCACTGCTTCAAAATCCGTTCCAGGACTGGCATCACGAATTTCCCCAACGGGACCTAACCAATACAATGTATTCCCTTTCGGGTCCTCTAAGCTATATACCTCAGAAGCGGCATGGCGGCTACCACAGCGGGTGACTTTGATACCTTTAATTTCTTCGTACGGGATATCAGGTACATTTATATTTAAAATGTTCCCAGCTCGCAATGGGTTTTTCTGTAAGAGTGCAAGGATCTCGCATGTCACTTTAGCGGCACTTTCATAATGCGTTTCCCCATCTAACGATACCGCAATTGAAGGTAAACCTAAATGGCGGCCTTCTGTTGCCGCTGCAACCGTGCCTGAGTAAATAACATCATCCCCTAAATTAGGGCCACAGTTGATACCAGATACAACAATATCAGGACGTGGGCGCACCACTTTATTCACCCCAATATAGACGCAATCTGTTGGTGTGCCTTCCTGTACAGCAAGGTCACCATTACTTAGTGCTTGAATTTTAAGTGGTTTATCTAATGTTAATGCGTTCGAAGCCCCACTACGATTGCGATCAGGCGCAATCACCTGAACATGATAATATTGGCGTAGCGCAGCTGCAAGGGTTTGAATTCCCGGCGCATTTACCCCGTCGTCATTACTCAATAAAATCTTTAGCATCGACATTATCCTGCCCATTTTGATTAATAATTTCTCTCACAACACTGGTTGCAAAACAACCTGAGTTTAAGAAAAAATTCAGTTTTACCGTCGAGTCGTCCAGCCATTCCCACTGTAAGTTTTGGGGTTTAACAACGATAGCCCTTCTAGCTGAAGAAACTCGTTCACGCTGCATTAAAGAGATAAAGGGCTGGTAATCCGCTAAACACTGAGTTTCAAATGCCAGTGCTTCATCCTGAGTTCCCAGCTCCCCATCACCGGGTAATGGCGCTGTGATGCTTAATTCGTTGGACTCCAAGCGAGGTTGTAATGTAGCAAATTCATCTTGTGTCGCGACAAACCAACTCCCTCTGCCCGTTAATTGCAATGCATCACCTAACATCACGTGTTGGGCGGTATTATTTGCAATTCGTTCGCTTGCTACATGGTTAAACATTGCACTACGAGCAGCAGAAAGATAAAAGCTACGCTTGTTGCGTTCACGCACGTTGATTTCTTGGTTTGCCCAACGCAACGCTTGCGATAAATTTTGGCCATCGCGTCCAAAACGTTGTTCACCGAAGTAATTAGGCACACCTGATAATGCGACTTTGTGTAAACGTTGTTCAACGTCTTTCGCATCCGAAATATCACGCAAGGTTATTTCAAACTGGTTTCCTTTCAAGGAACCAATACGTAATTTACGTTTTTGCCTGGTGACTGCCAGTATTCGGCAGCCTTCTAGCTGCCAAGTTGAAAAAACAGGCGTTTCTTTACCTGGCATTTGCAGACAGAACCATTGCTCCGTCACTGCGTGTCTATCTTTTAAACCTGCGTAACTGACTGCTCTGGCTGAAATTTTAGCAAATTTGGCGAGTTGTTCGGCAACAAATACTGTATTGCAGCCTGTTTTTTCCACGCGAACCATAACATGTTCGCCTTCACCATCTAGCTCAAAACCTAAATCTTCTTTGACGATAAAATCTTCTGGAACACTTTTTAATGTGCCAGAAGACAATGGCTTACCATGCAGGTACTGAACATTCATTACTTTCATTACTATTATCTTTTATTAAAAGAACAACCGCAGCACAGGCAATGCCTTCTTTACGCCCCACAAAACCTAATTGTTCTGTCGTGGTCGCTTTCGCATTGACATCATCCATATGGCACTCAAGATCTTCGGCGATATTCACACGCATTTGAGCGATGTGTGGCAACATTTTTGGTGCCTGAGCCATGATGGTGATATCAATATTACCAATGCGATACCCTTTGGCACGTACATGGCAAAACGCATCTCTCAATAAGACTCGGCTATCTGCCCCTTTATAGGCAGGATCAGTATCGGGGAATAATTTACCAATATCCCCTAATGCTGCAGCACCAAGAATTGCATCAGTTAACGCATGCAATACCACATCACCGTCAGAGTGCGCGAGTAAACCTTGTTCATAAGGGATACGCACGCCACCAATGATGATAGGGCCTTCACCACCAAATTTATGTACGTCAAAACCGTGTCCGATTCTCATTTTTTTTCCTTAGTTATTCATTCTTGAAAGATAAAATTCCGCTAAAGTGAGGTCTTCTGGGCGCGTCACTTTTAAATTATCAGCGCGGCCAGCCACTAACACCGGTTGGTGGCCGCAATACTCTAGCGCAGAAGCTTCATCAGTGATCACCGCGTTTTCTTTCAAGGCTTTACTTAGACAATCCCGTAATAATGCTAACGGAAAAAATTGTGGTGTGAGCGCATGCCATAGCGCTTCACGTTCAACTGTGTGGTCAATTAATTGACTCGCTGTTGAGCTGCGTTTCATGGTATCGCGTACGGGGGCAGCGAGGATCCCACCACAACAATTTTGTTCCGCTGCTAATTGAATAATTTCATTTAAATCTGATTGATGGAGGCAAGGACGTGCCGCATCATGCACTAATACCCAGCAATCTGAAAAGTTGGGGTTAGTGATTAAAAAATCCAGACCTGCTAATACTGAATCGGCACGCTCTTTGCCACCAATAACCGTCGTCACTCGAGGGTCATTAGCAATTGCAAGCTGCTGAAAATAATCGTCTTCCGCACTCAAAGCAACCACAATCTCTTGCACTTTATCATTTTCAAGCAATGCGTTTATGGTGTGCTCAATGATCGTTTTACCTGCAACCTGCAAGTATTGTTTTGGGCACTCTGCATTCATACGGCTACCTATCCCAGCTGCAGGGATCAGTGCAACAATTTGCGGGAGATTGCTTTGTGGGGCATGGTTTGGATTTGTCATTGTTGAATTCTTACATCAGAAATTATCAGGCTAATGGGTACACTATTTTGATATCATTTTATTGTGTCTATTTCTGGTTATTACTTTCTTTAACCATTCGATAAAATGACTCTCCAGGTTTGATCATCCCAAGCTCCGTTCGAGCTCGTTCTTCAATCGCATCTTGACCATCATTTAAGTCATTGATTTCAGCGAATAGCTGTTCATTACGCATTTTTAAGCGCGAATTTACAATTTCCTGAGCAGCGACATCATCTTTGACTTGTACGTAGTCATGTATGCCATTTTTGCCTAACCATAAGGAATACTGTAACCAAGCTAATATCGCAATTAATAGTAGCGTTAATTTACCCATTTTGCCCCCTGAAATGATTTGCTAATCATCCCATAACTCAACGATTGACGCTACTGTGATACTGAAATTGTGATAAAAAGTCAGATTAAGTCGGGTTTGAATCCGCAAAATACCACCTTATTTTACCATCGGATAAAATAAAGGGGGTATTTGAGCTGTATTAATAATCTAGCTGAATGACATGATTGCGTAATAAAAGCGCAATAATTTGGGAAAGGGAATCAGAAATCGGTTGTTGCCCATCCAGATGTAGCTCTGGGTGTTGCGGTTCTTCATAAGGGGAGTCAATTCCTGTGAATTGCTTAATTTTCCCTTCCCGCGCTTGTTGATATAACCCTTTAGGGTCTCGCTGTTCACAAACACTTACGGGTGTATCCACGTACAACTCAAAAAATTGTTCGGGTTCAAACAAGTCACGGACTTTCTGCCTATCCGCTTGAAAAGGTGAAATAAAGGCGGTTGCAACAATCAACCCTGCATCGACCATTAACTTCGCCACCTCACCCACTCGACGGATATTTTCTTGTCTATCAGCCTCACTAAATCCTAAATCACGGCATAAACCATGGCGGATATTATCGCCATCCAACAAATAGGTTTTCATTCCCATTGACGTAAGTTGGTGCTCTATTGCTCCCGCTAATGTTGATTTTCCTGAACCTGATAACCCGGTGAACCACAACACAGCACCTTTGTGGCCATTATTACTCTCACGTAGCTGGCGAGTTACCGCGTGTTGGTGCCAAACAATATGATTTTCTTTTGTCATCCCTATTATTTCCCACCCAATACATCACGTGCACCCCAATGAGGGAAATGGCGGCGAACTAATTTATTTAGCTCAATTTCAAATTCACTAAAATCGCTGGGCTGTTCAAAAACAGGGGCTTGTGTCTCGCGGACTAAGCCTGCCCCGACAGTCACATTTGTGAGCCTATCAATAAAAATCATTCCACCTGTGTCTGCATTGCGTTGATAGTTTTCCAGTAACAATGGTTCATCAAAGGAAAATTCCACTAAACCAATGCCATTCAACGGTAGTTCCGTAGCCACTTTCTGTGTTAAATTATTGATATCTACTTGATATTGAATATTTTCTACTTTTGCCCGGCTGCGTTTTCCCGCAATTTTAATATCAAGTTGTTGCCCTTGAACTAACGGCTGTTCAGACATCCATACCACATCGACAGATGCATGCTGTGTGCTTTGTAAGGTTTCATCTTGTGCAACAATCAAGTCGCCACGACTGATATCAATTTCATCTTCAAGCACTAATGTAATCGCTTCCCCCGGGACAGCAAAATCTTGTAACCCTGAAAATGTCACAATTTCTTTGATTGCTGAGGTCGCACCAGAGGGTAATACTTTGACCTTTTGCCCCACTTCGACAATCCCTGATGATAATGTTCCGCTGTATCCACGAAAGTCTAAATTTGGGCGGTTCACATATTGCACAGGGAAACGCAAAGCTTGCTCCGAGGCTTTTTGTTCCACTTGAACATTTTCCAATATCGATAATAGCGTATCACCTTGATACCACTTAAAATTATCGCTAGCATTCACAATGTTATCGCCATCAAGGGCTGAGATAGGTACAAACCATACCTTTAAATCAACCGGCAATTCCATCGCAAACTTTTGGTAATCCTGCTTTATTTTTTCAAAAATGGCTTCACTGTAATCCACTAGATCCATTTTATTGACGGCAACAATAAGATGGCGGATCCCAAGCAATGTACTAATAAAACTATGGCGACGTGTTTGTTCCTGTACTCCTTTTCGAGCATCGATCAACAAAATAGAAAGTGAGCAAGTTGATGCCCCTGTCGCCATATTGCGCGTATATTGCTCATGACCGGGGGTGTCCGCAATAATAAATTTACGTTTTTCTGTTGAAAAATAACGATAAGCCACATCGATGGTGATCCCCTGCTCACGTTCAGCAGCAAGGCCATCCACCAGCAAAGCAAGGTCAAGCTTTTCCCCTTGAGTCCCTATCCGCTTACTGTCACTTTGCAAGGTTGACAGCTGATCTTGGTATATTTGGCGAGTATCATGCAGTAAACGGCCGATTAAGGTACTTTTACCATCATCCACATTGCCACAGGTTAAAAAACGCAATAATCCTTTTTGTTGCTGCGCCAATAAATAAGGCTCTACACCACCTTGCTGTTCAATTTGATGAGCGATTGATTCATTATAAACGGCTTGTGCCATGATTTTTCTCCTGACTTTGCGTATTAACCTTGCCCACTAAAAATAACCTTGGCGCTTTTTCAACTCCATCGAAGCGGATTGGTCGCTATCAATCAGCCTCCCCTGCCGTTCACTCGTCGTAGAAATCAACATTTCTTCTATGATCTCAGGCAGTGTTTGTGATTCAGATGGCACAGCTCCCGTCAATGGCCAACAACCTAATGTTCTAAAACGCACTTTTTGCTGGCTAACCACTTCTCCAGGTTGTAGGTCAATACGGTTATCATCCACCATTAGTAAAGTCCCATCCCGCTGAATAACTGGTCGTTCTTTTGCAAAGTACAGGGGAACAATGTCGATATTTTCCAAATAGATATATTGCCAGATATCAAGTTCAGTCCAATTTGATAGCGGGAAAACACGGATACTTTCCCCTTTATTGACCTGCCCATTGTAGTTATGCCATAGCTCAGGCCGTTGGTTTTTAGGATCCCAACGATGAGATCGGTCACGAAAAGAGTAGATCCGCTCTTTTGCACGTGATTTTTCTTCATCACGACGAGCGCCACCAAATGCGGCATCAAAACCGTACTTATCCAAAGCCTGCTTTAAGCCTTCCGTTTTCATAATATCCGTGTGCTTAGCACTGCCATGCACAAACGGGTTGATCCCTAATTTTTCCCCTTCAGGGTTACGATGAACAAGGAGCTCAAAACCGTATTTTTCTGCAGTTGCATCGCGAAACTCGTACATTTCACGAAATTTCCATCCTGTATCAACATGTAAGAGAGGAAATGGGAGCTTTCCTGGATAAAATGCCTTGCGTGCTAAATGCAGCATCACAGAAGAATCTTTACCAATAGAATACAGCATCACTGGGTTAGCAAATTCGGCGGCAACTTCACGAATGATATGAATACTTTCTGCCTCTAACTGCTGTAAATGAGTCAATTTTTTGTCGTTCACGATAGCCCCTTACTTAAGCCAGTTCCAATACGGCACTGCGCCATCTTATGTCTTCAGTTTGAGAACCAAACCACGCGAGTTGTTGGTGCAATGCAGCCACTTCACCAACCACTATCAAAGCAGGCGCTGGTGCCTGCTGCGCTAATACTTCAAGCTCATCGAGTTTTCCGGTTACTACTTTTTGTTCACGCCTTGTACCACAGCCGATAACCGCTACCGGGGTATTTTTCGCTCGGCCGAATTGGATTAATTGCTCGCTGATTTTTGCGGCTTTCACTGTGCCCATATAGATAGCTAAGGTTTGATTTCCTCGGGAAAGCGCCTGCCAATCGAGATCCGTCCCATTTTCACGGCAATGGCCCGTAATAAAGGTAATGCTTTGTGAGTGTTCACGGTGAGTCAGCGGAACCCCTGCGTAAGCGGCTGCACCAATTGCCGCGGTCACACCCGGAACCACTTGAAATGGGATCCCCGCTTGCGCTGCAACTTGTAGCTCTTCTCCCCCTCGCCCAAAAATGAAAGGGTCCCCCCCTTTAAGGCGCACGACTTTTTTACCTTGTTGAGCAAATTTCACGATCAGCGCATTGGTTTCTTCTTGGGAAACACTGTGGGCCCCTGCGCGTTTACCTACACAAATCTTGTCTGCATCACGGCGAACTAACTCGAGAATTTCCTCACTCACCAGATGGTCATATAAAACCACTTCTGCACTTTGTAAAACGCGCAGTCCTTTTAATGTAAGCAGCCCCGCATCCCCCGGCCCAGCACCAACTAGGGTTAATTCACCGTGGTTATCTGGCTCATACAGCTGTCGTTCCAGCTGTTGTTCAGCTTCGCTGAATTGCCCTTTTTCAACTAAAGAGGCAAAACGACCACTAAAACTTTTTTCCCAGAAACGTTTTCTTTCACGCATATTAGTTAGCGTTTCTTTAACTTTATGACGCCAGCGACCAGCTATATCCGCCATTTTCCCCAAAGAGGTTGGCAACATCGTTTCCAATTTTTCTCTGAGTAAACGTGCTAATACGGGTGCGGTTCCCCCTGAAGAGATCGCCACAATCACCGGGGAGCGGTCAATAATGGAAGGAACAATAAATGAACATAATGGCTGGTCATCGACTACGTTAACGAATATTTTTCGTTCATTAGCATCGTAGAAAACCGTTTCATTCAGTAATGCATCATCCGTTGCAGCAATAACCAGAAATGCATCATCTAAATGAATGGATTGATAATCTTCTGCTAACCAAATAAATTTATTTTGTTGATATTCAGTTTGTAACTGAGTACATAACGTCGGTGAGATGACCACTAAATTTGCTTGTGCTTTTATTAGCAACTCTGCTTTTCGTGCTGCGACCACACCGCCGCCAATTAACACGACTTTGCGCGTACGGACATCGACAAATAATGGTAAATAATCCATCTTGCTCACCCATCGTTATATAAACTTATTATAAGAAATAGACAATTGACTATATGGCTTCAATCAACAGGTTTGAAATGACAAAAAGCTCTTTCTTGTAACTTAAAAGCATAAGCCTGAGCTCTTGCACAAAAACACTAAAAACCAGCCAATACCGAACAAAAATACAAGACTTAACGCAAACTTCTAATAATTATGAGAAAAACAAAAAATAATATAAAAATAAGAAATACTTATTTTTAACAAAGGGCATTCCTTTGTAATTAAACAAATATTTTATTAAATTCGTAATTATTTATGTTCTAAACTCAAGTCATGGCTTTGAACATGACAAATCAATCTTCTAAATTATTCAAATTGCGCGTAGCCAACAACGCTGCAGATTGAATTATGACCTAATCAATATTCTAAATAATTCAAGTTGCAGCTAGGCGACAAGTAAATGAGTCGCTAGGAGCATACACTAGTATGTGACTAGTGCGAGTGAGCGTAGCCAACAACGCTGCGGATTGAATTATGACGAATATTTAGTTTTCATGCAGCCCACACTCCCTCTTTAATCCAAAAAAACGCGTATCTTCTTCATTCATCCCCTCTTCCCATTTACGAGTTGTATGGGTATCACCAACTGATAAATACCCTTGTTCCCACAGGGGGTGATAAGGTAAATCATATTTTGTTAGATATTCATAAACTTGCTTATTATTCCAATCAATCACTGGTAAAACTTTAAAAATCCCTTTTCCGATCCCTAACACAGACAAATTTGCACGGCTCGCAGATTGTTCTCGCCGTAAACCAGAAAACCAGGTTTGTGCCTGTAATTCATGTAACGCACGCGCCATCGGCTCAACTTTATTCAATTGGTTATAACGCTCAATACCATCAAGCCCTTGTGTCCAAAGTTGGCCATACAGTGCTTCTTGCCAAGCAGGTGACTGCTTTGCGCGATACACCTGTAAATTTAAATTCAATTTATCTGTTAACGCCTCAATAAATTGATAGGTCTCTGGGAACAAATAACCAGTATCCGTTAAAATAACTGGGATATTAGGCATAACCTGCGTCACCATATGCAGCGTTAGTGCCGCTTGGATACCAAAGCTGGAAGACACCACAAACTCTGCCGGTAAGTATTCAACCGCCCACTCAACCCGCTGTAATGCATTCATCGCTTCTAACTGGGAATTAAACTCAGCGAGATAAGCGATTTGTTGAGGCTTATCGAGTTCGATAAGCGTTGCTAGTTCAAGTCGGCTCATACTGCCTCCTTAACCTCATAAAAATCAACAGCAGAATTTAATACGGGCTTCACAACATTGGTGCGAATAACAAAATCGCCAAATCCTTCATTAGGTAGACGTTTTTTTGCCCAATCACCGATTAACTCATCCAAAATAGCTAAAATCTCTGTACTAGTGATGTTTTCACGGTACATGCGTGGAATACGGGTGCCAATGCGATTTCCACCTAAATGTAAGTTATATCTATCAATCGCTTTACCGACCAGCCCTACTTCCGCCAGCATCGCTCGTCCACAGCCATTAGGGCAACCCGTTATCCGTAGAACGATATGTTCATTGGCGACTTGATGAGCGGCCATAATATTTTCTACCTGACTAACAAATTCAGGTAAAAAACGTTCCGCTTCTGCCATCGCAAGTGGGCAAGTTGGAAATGAGACACAAGCCATGGAATTTTCACGTTGCGCTGTAATTTCATCACTCATTAACCCATGAGCTCTGGCAATCGCTTCAATCGCCGCTTTTTCACTTTCGGGTACACCCGCAACAATTAAATTTTGGTTTGCGGTTAAACGAAAATCACCTTGATGAATACGCGCAATTTCAGCCACACCCGTTTTTAATGGCTTATTTTCTAAATCAATTAATCGACCATTTTCAATAAACAATGTTAGGTGCCAGCGATTGTCAATTCCTTTAAGCCAACCAATCTTGTCACCGCGTTCAGTAAATTCATATGGACGAATAGGTTCGAAAACTACGCCTGAGCGCCTTTCGACTTCAGCTTTGAAGGTGTCGATACCCACACGCTCAAGAGTATATTTGGTTTTCGCATTTTTACGTTCAGTACGATTTCCCCAATCCCGTTGGGTAGTCACTATCGCTTCTGCAATGGCTAATGTTTTGTCTAATGGAATAAAACCAAACTCACTGGCTAAGCGAGGAAACGTCGCTGTATCACCATGTGTCATTGCAAGGCCGCCACCCACCAGCACGTTAAAACCGATCAATTCCCCATTTTGGGCAATCGCGACAAAGTTCATATCATTTGCATGCAAATCCACATCATTTAATGGTGGGATCACAACAGTGGTTTTAAACTTTCTTGGCAGATAAGTTTGCCCTAAAATAGGCTCTTCATCCGTTGTCACTATCTTTTCTTTATCTAACCAAATTTCCGCGTAAGCACTAGTGCGTGGTAGTAAGTGTTCAGATATTTTCTTTGCCCATTCATAAGCTTGTTGGTGCAATTCAGACTGCACTGGGTTAGAGGTACATAACACGTTACGGTTAACGTCATTCGCCGTTGCAAGGGCATCTAAACCAACGTGACTTAGCATCTGATGGGCAGGCTTTACATCCCCTTTTAAGATGCCATGGAACTGAAATGTTTGCCGATTCGTAATGCGCACACTGCCATACAGCGTGTGCTCTGTGGCAAACTTATCAATATCAAGCCATTGCTTGGGGGTGATAATGCCGCCCGGTAAACGACAGCGCAGCATCATTGCATGGCGAGGCTCGAGTTTTTGTTCCGCACGCTCAGAACGAATATCACGGTCATCTTGTTGATACATGCCGTGAAAGCGTATCAACAGGAAATTATCCCCCTCAAAACCGCCCGTTAACCCATTTTTTAAGTCGTCCTTAATGGTTCCACGCAAGTAATCGCTGTCTTGCTTCATGCGTTCACTGTCTGCGAGTTTACCTTCGACAATTAAGGGCTTTTGTTGTTGTTCATTGCTCATTAATAAACATCCCTCTGATAACGGCGCATTACGCGCAGCTCACTTAAAAATTCATCAGCTTCTTCACTGTCCATGTTCCCGTATTGACTGACGATATCTAATAATACCTGTTCGACATCTTTGGCCATGCGGTTTGCATCACCACACACATAGATGTGCGCACCTTCTTGTAACCATTGCCATACTTCCTCGCCTTGTTCGCGAAGTTTATCTTGTACATAGATTTTTTCTTGTTGGTCGCGAGACCACGCTAATGAAATATGGGTTAGTAAACCGTCTTTGACATAACGCTGCCATTCCACTTGGTAGAGAAAGTCATCAACAAAGTGTGGATTACCAAAAAATAACCAGTTTTTCCCTGTCGCACCGTCATTGTCACGCTGCTGTAAGAAAGCACGAAATGGCGCTATCCCTGTTCCTGGGCCAATCATGATCACTGGCGTATTTGGGTCTTGTGGCAGACGGAAGTTATCATTGTGCTCAATGAATATACGGAGTTCATCATCCTCATTTAAGCGATCCGCTAAGAAACCTGAAGCACCGCCAGTGCGAGCCTTACCATCAATCTCATAGCGGACAACGCCAACCGTTGCGTGAACTTCATTTTCCACCTCTGATTGTGAAGAAGAAATCGAGTACAAACGAGGGGTTAACGGGCGCAGTAGTTCAACAAATTCTTGGGCAGTAGGCTGAGATGCTGCTTGGCGTACCATATCGACAATTGGCGTATTTTGCGCGTAGTGCAAAATAGCTTGCTTATCACTAATTAATGACAATAGTGCATCATCTTTTGATAGCTGAGCGTATTTTTCGACAATTACTGGGGTATTTTGTGTCAGTTCTAATTGATAAATCAGCGCATCACGTAATGAATGCCGCTGTGAGCCAATAAAGACCTCTTCATCACCTTGTAGCCACAATAAAGCCACCAACTCATCAACTAAAGCAGGGTCATTATCGAACCAAACTCCTAGCGCATCACCCGGTTGATAACGTAAACCAGAGTCACCGAGGTCAATTTCAATATGGCGAACATCTTTTTGCGAGTCGCGACTGGTGATCTTTTGATTACTCAGTAGCGACGCAGTTAATGGTGCGGTTTTACTATAAGGTGATGAATGAATTTCATTCACACTTCCTGTTTGAGTCGCCAATAATTGGCTATCACTTTGAGTAGGAACGCGAGCTTTTAAAATCTGTGTGAGGTTTTCAACCCACTCATCTGCAACCGCTTGGTATTCAACATCTGCATCAATTCGTTCCGTTAATGATATCGCCCCTAATAATGCAAGCTGAGAATCAAAATCTTTACCCGCTTGGCAAAATTTTTCGTAAGAGGAATCTCCCAGCGCGAAAACCGCATAGCTGGTTTGTGATAAATTAGGCGCTTTTTTAGAATGAAGGTATTTGTACAATGCAACCGCTTCTTCGGCTGGCTCCCCTTCACCTTGGGTTGACGCTACAACAACCAACACTTTCTCTTGGTTGATTTGTTTGAATTTATAATCCCCTGCATTCACTAAGTTCACACTAATTTTTTCACCGACTAAACGCTCTCTAAGCTGCTCTGATAGGCGGCGTGCATTTCCTGTCTGTGATGCAGAGATGATTGTGACCGTATCTTGGGTAACCACAGGCGCACTGACAGATGCATCAACTTGCGTATTTTGATTTACCACTCCCCACAAATAACCAGAAAGCCATGCGAGTTGATGGGATGAAAAATCATCAACGGCCGTCTGTAAACGTGCTAATTGCTCAACAGATATTGGCAGCGCCGCTAATGGCGGCTGTTTTTTTGTCATTATCTTGTAACCCCAGCGTTATTCATCTTTGATTTAAAAAAACGATGCCATGTCATTACCCAAAAAAGACCGACAACCTAACACCTGCTCATTCCCCCAAATAATTAAGGTAATAAAGCAAAAAATACCGCAGTACCTGAAACATATAGGGTATGCAGTTAGGTTATAACAACCATAGATAATGGGATAAGAAACGATAGCCATAATTAATAACTAAAAAGCCTAAAGCAATTAACTGATGGATCATATTGATAAAAGCGGTTAACGCTATTTTAGTAATTAAAGATATTTTCACCTAAAAATGCAGTACAATGCGCTGTTTATTCACAACAAGGAGCCACATATGAGTACAACAATCTATAAAGATTTCACTTTCGAAGCCGCCCACAAACTTCCTCACGTCCCAGAGGGTCATAAGTGTGGTCGCCTCCATGGGCATTCTTTCATGGTGCGTTTAGAAATCACAGGTGAAGTTGACTCCCATAGTGGTTGGATTATTGATTTTTCTGATGTAAAAGCCGCTTTTAAGCCTATCTGGGAACGCTTAGACCATCATTATTTAAATGATATCGAAGGGTTAGAAAACCCAACCAGTGAGGTATTAGCCCAGTGGATTTGGCAACAAACTAAACCTTTACTACCCTTATTAAGTGCGGTTACCGTAAAAGAAACCTGCAATGCAGGTTGCGTCTATCGCGGAGAAGCTTAAAAGTACAAGCGCTAAAAAAGTCATATAATATAGGGATACACGCTCCTCAGGCCGCTGACTTAGCGGCAAGCCTAATAGGTTTTGAATATAAATGAGGGGTAAATCCCTATATCCTTTACCTTCGACTAATGACCAAACCAATATCAACGCCTAACTCTGCATAGAAAGCTGCCTAATTACCTTTAATAATCGAAATTCTAAAAAAACATACGTTATCAAGGGTGAGGCTAAAGCAAGAAATAAATCAGTGACTGACATTTCCCCTTTTAACATTAAGGATATAAAAACTTTAATTTGACATAGTGCATTAAATTATAACCTGATCTATTATTTACCATTATTTACTTTTAATAAGGCAGGGGAAATGCATTTATTTCAACAAACACCAAAATCCAGAAGGCGTTATGGACTGGCAGCATTTATTGGTCTAATCGCAGGTATCGTCTCTTCGTTTGTCAAATGGGGGGCTGAAGTCCCATTACCGCCAAGAAGCCCAACGGATATGTTCAACGCAGCTTGTTCGCCAGAAACACTGATCCGTGCAGCGGAACAAATTGACTGCTCACGTAACTTCCTCAATCCACCTTATATTTTCTTAAGGGATTGGTTAGGAATTGCTGATCCTAACTCTGCAGTGTACACCTTTGCTGGGCACGTTTTTAACTCTGTGGGCGTTACTCACATCATATTTTCTATCGTGTTTGCTGTCGGGTATTGCATCGTTGCTGAAGTATTTCCTAAAATTAAGTTATGGCAAGGGTTGTTAGCGGGTGCACTGGCGCAATTATTTGTCCATATGATTTCATTCCCTCTTATGGGGCTCACCCCTCCACTTTTCGACCTGCCATGGTATGAGAATGTGTCAGAAATATTTGGCCATTTAATTTGGTTTTGGTCTATTGAAATTATTCGTCGTGACTTACGCAACCGTATTACTCACGAGCCAGATCCTGAAGTACCACTAAACCAACCATTTAGGTAATTTAAAGGCCCCCAATGAGTGTTTTTCAACTATTGGGGGTTACTAAAATTTATCGCTATTTTTTATTATTGAATATCCAAATACTTATGTGTTTGAATCGATAAACGCCAGTTGCGTTGAATGCAAGTTTCAATACACAATTTTGTTGCCGCCGCCTTTTGGCTAATTGGCTGTAATGCCACTACTGGCGGCGTTTCGACAGTACGTAATGCTAAAATTTTCTCAAGTGCCTCAATATCTTTTTCGCGAGCAACAGGATGTTTAATTTCATTAGCGCGGTTTACTGCTTGGCTAATCACCTGTAACCCGCCTTTCATACCCACTTTTGGCGATACCGTAACCCATGTTTTATTTGTGCATTGAATAGGATATGTGCCACTAGTTTCAATTTGGCATTGATATCCATGCTGTTCTAATGCCTCAGTCAGTGGCTGTAAATCATAAATACAAGGCTCTCCGCCTGTAATAACAATATGCTGTGCGCTGAAGTGTTTTTCTTTCATTAACTGAATCAATGCCTCACTATCTGACATCGCCCATGCATCTGAATCAATCGTTTTAAGTGCGATATCCCCTAGGGTAGATTCTTTGTCTTGTTCTATTTCCCATGTTTGTTTGGTATCACACCAACTACATCCAACTGGGCAGCCCTGCAAACGAATAAACACCGCAGGAACACCAGTAAAAACCCCCTCTCCCTGAATGGTTTGGAAGATTTCATTAATTGGGTATTTCATATCACTCCTAAAATAGTTAGCTGAGCACGCATTATATTGCAGATATCTATCTCACGAACAAGGAAGTTTGTGATAATGTAGCCACCTTAGGGTTCAATAAAGTACGTCCGACTTAATAAACAATACCGAAAGCCTATTCGGAACAATATATCGAACGAAGAAAAAGACAGGAAAAGACATGCAAAGTAGTGAACAAAATCAACTCAGAAAGGGACTGAGTGTTCGGCACATTCGCTTTATGGCTTTAGGCTCAGCGATTGGTACCGGCTTATTTTATGGTTCTGCTTCCGCAATTCAAGCGGCAGGGCCTGCAGTTCTCCTCGCTTATATGGTCGGTGGTGCTGCTGTATTTATGGTTATGCGAGCCTTAGGCGAGATGGCAGTGCATCATCCTGTACCCGGTTCGTTTTCTCACTACGCTAGCCATTACATGGGCCCCCTCGCTGGTTTTTTAACTGGCTGGAACTACGTATTTGAAATGCTGGTCGTTTGCTTGGCCGATATTACCGCTTTCGGGATGTACATGGGGTTCTGGTTCCCACATGTCGACCAATGGGTGTGGGTATTAAGTATCGTGCTATTTATTAGCGCACTCAATTTATGTCACGTCAAAATTTTCGGTGAAATGGAATTTTGGCTGTCTATCGTGAAAGTCTCGGCCATCATCGCAATGATTGTTGGTGGTACTTTCTTAATGTTCTACGGTTTCGGCCAAGAAACTGACCATGCGGTGGGTATCCAAAATCTATGGGAGCACGGTGGCTTTATGCCAAATGGTATTGAAGGCGTTATTGCCTCTTTAGCCATAGTCATGTTCGCATTTGGCGGTATTGAAGTGATTGGTATTACTGCCAGTGAAGCGCAAAACCCAGAAAAAACCATTCCAAAAGCAATTAATGCCGTTCCAATCCGTATTTTATTATTCTATGGGTTAACATTATTCATTTTGATGTGTATCTATCCGTGGAATCAAGTCGGTCAAAATGGCAGTCCATTCGTCCAAATTTTTGATAGTTTAGGCATTCAATCAGCGGCAAATATCTTAAATATCGTGGTCATCACTGCGGCAATCTCAGCGATTAATAGTGATATTTTTGGTGCAGGACGCATGATGTACGGAATGGCGCAAGATGGACAAGCTCCAAAAGTCTTTACTAAGTTAACGAAAAGCGGTGTGCCATGGGTCACTGTATTAGTAATGTCCGTTATTATGTTACTCGGTGTGTATTTGAACTACCTACTTCCAGAAAAAATCTTTGTGATTATTGCGTCAATCGCAACCTTTGCAACGGTTTGGGTGTGGTTAATGATCCTGCTTTCTCAAGTCGCCATGCGTCGCCAAATGAGTCCTGAAGAAGTTAAAAACCTGAAATTCCCAGTCCCATTTTGGCCAATTGGCCCTGCGGTTACTATTGCATTTATGGTCTTTGTCATCGCACTACTTGGCTTCTTTAAAGACACACAAGTTGCACTTTTAGTTGGGTTTGCTTGGGTCGCGATATTGAGTGTGACCTTCTTCATTATGCGTAAATTTCAAAAATCTTAACTAATTAACGCATCCACAAAATAAATAAAGGCCCTATATTTTATATTATATAGGGCCTTTTGTTATCAACTGAGCGCTTGCTTAATATCCGCAATCAAATCATCAACACTTTCTAATCCGACTGATAAACGAATAAGCCCATCACTAATCCCATACTGTTTTCGTTCCTCAGCAGTGTAAGTCGAATGGGTCATACTCGCTGGGTGTTGAGCCAATGACTCACAATCACCAAGACTAACCGCACAAGAAAATAACTGTAGGCGGTTTAAAAACTGCTTGCCCGCCTCAAGTCCCCCTTTAAGTTCAA
Source organism: Providencia sp. PROV076 (assembly GCF_028483405.1). Classification (NCBI taxonomy): domain Bacteria; kingdom Pseudomonadati; phylum Pseudomonadota; class Gammaproteobacteria; order Enterobacterales; family Morganellaceae; genus Providencia; species Providencia sp. PROV076. The sequence continues at coordinate 62,822 of NZ_JAMPRR010000026.1, forward strand.
AAGCAATCATGCCCCCGGGTAGCTTCATCTGCCTTTGAGCTAATGAGTATTGAGGAAAACTCGGTAAACCCGGATACATCACTTGAGAAACTTCAGATAGCGAGGCTAAATATTCTGCAACTTTCTGTGCACTCTCAACCAGCCTCTCCATTCTGATTGGTAGTGTTTTCATTCCACGTAATATGAGGTTTGCATCATGAGGGGATAGGCATGCTCCAGTCATATCTTTCAGTCCAACCAACCTGATTTGCTTAGCTAACGCCTCAGATGTAATAACCGCCCCAGCCATCACATCACCATGTCCATTCATATATTTAGTCAATGAATGAACGACGATGTCCGCCCCAAGTTCAAGAGGTTTTTGAATGTAAGGAGTGCAATAGGTATTATCAACGGTCACCAATATCTCTTGGTTATTTGCAAGATTATATTGACGAACGATATGGCTCACAGCGCTAATATCAACTAAACGCATGTTTGGGTTTGCAGGCGATTCGAAAAATATCATCCTTGTTTTTTCAGTGAGCGCCTGTGCGACATTATTTGGATCACTCATATCAATGTGACGAACTTTGATACCAAATCGAGCTAACCCATGGTGAAAGAATGCATATGTACAGCCATAAACCGTCATGTCAACTAACAGCTCATCACCTGGGTTCAGTAATGTCCAAAGAGTCGATGTTATTGCTCCCATCCCTGAAGAGAATGCAATTGCGGCGTCCCCCTCTTCTAAATCAGCAAGCCGCTTTTCCAACAAACTTAATGTTGGATTATTTATTCGAGTATAAATATAACCGTTCGATTCACCGCTAAAACAAGCGGCACCTTCTTCAACACTATCAAATACGTAAGTTGACGTTTGATAAATTGGTGAAGCCAGTGATCCTAAATTTTCGGCTGCATCATAGTAATTATGTATCACACGCGTATCAAAAGAATACAGTCTATCTAATATCATACCACCTCCGAAATATTACCCCTCTTGGGGGGAAGACAATCGAGAACCCATTATTTGCAAGGTTCGTAAAACGGTACTAATTCCACGTAATGTATTTGGATCTTTTAATAAAGCATACACCGAACGAAAATTTGGATTTTTACTATTATATATTTCCTCCATTTTAGCCATATTATATGCAGTTCCGAATTCCCAGACTGGCGCTAGAGTATCCTCAAATGAGTTCGCCAGTTTTTCTACTGTGCTATTATCAGTAATATCAATAAGGTCAGAAATTAGAGAAAGTAAATCAACAATATTATCTAAACGGTTCAGTTGTAATAGCGGTGCTAATTTGTCTGCGAAATGATCACCCGACTCAGAATTAAGAAGTTCAATTAGTTTACTTTGATTTTCATTATTAGACATTTTGATTTCCTCCTTAAACTAAGCCACGAATAGCAGCCCAATAAATACCTCTATTAAAGCCATTTCTTAGTAATCCCCCTAATTTAGTCGGAGGCGTAGGAATAACATCGTGTTTATAATCGTATTGTAAAGGCATCCCTGCAGTTAATCCCATTTGAGCAACAGCTTGAACTCGCCCATCATAGATAGCTGCGGGATAACCATAAATTAATTCTCCGCATATATTATCAGCTATAATGGCAGCCTGATTATGACAGCTTCCTCCCGCTTTACTGATTGGTAAATCAACGGTATCACCTATAACATAAACGCCATCAACACCATAGACTTGCATAGTTTCATGGTCGGTAGGTAACCAACCTTCACCATTATTATGCTCACTTAATCCGGTATTAATAACTGCCTCAACCGCGGTAATCGGTGGAGTGCTAATCAGTAAGTCGAAATTTTGCTCATCACCTTCTTTCGAATAAGCTATTTTTTTATCTGGATCAACTTTATCTAAAGTAAACCCTCTCTGCGCTTTAATATTTTTAGCAGTAAATACCTCGGGAATAACTTCACAAACAGGTTGTTGCATAAATAAACAGTTACGCAATAATTGTGAAACTGTTGGATAAGTATAAACGATTTCAATATTATCCCTAACTCGACGTTTACGTAAAAACTCATCAATCATTAAAGTTGTTTCCATCGGCGCAATACCACACTGATGGGGCACATTCGGTGTTTCAGGGAATGATACTGTAATAAAAATTCGACCTTTTTCAATCTTAGCAAGTTGGTCAGCTAGCTTCCTTGATGCTTCATAAGCATAAAAGTGGTTACCGATATCTTTTAAACCTTCAATACGCTCAGGTTTAGGTACGCAACCTGTCGCTATCACAAGAAAATCATAATTATATTTTTTTCCATGTGTTGAGTTTAGCTCTTTATTTTTAAAATCAAAGTATTCTATTTTATCAATGGCTAACTCTATTTCAGGCCTTAACAGCTCTCTTTCAGGGCGACTCAGTTCATCCTTAAAAAATAAATTAAAAGCAACATACATAAATGCAGGTTTATAATAATGGATTGGATTATCAGTAATTAATGTTATTTTTATTTTCTTTGAAAAAATTTCTTTACTCAATTTTCTAGCAAGTGTATTTGCTAGCATCGTCCCGCCCGTCCCACCACCAACAATAACTATATTTTTCATAACATTAACCACCATTTATTTATGTTTTATACTTTATACGTTTAACCATTCATTTATAAATATAGTTCATGCGAAATTAATGCTAATACAATAATTAGCATATAATCAAAAAAACAACAAATTAAACTAATTACTTAAATATATAAAAACCCACAAAGAAGTTAATTTAAAATATTATAACCATAGTAATTATATTATATAAAAATTATCCCACTTAATAAGAATAATGCCCAACAATATCCCAACGAAATAAAATATCCTCAGCTACTTGGCCATATCCAATATTGTGCATAACTAAATAATTTTGTGTACTTGATGACTTTATCGAAGTTACAACACCGATATGTGGCCGACCATTACCCAAACGCCAAGAGACAATATCACCAGGAATATAATCACTGGCATTCTTTGAGATAGACTTATTTTTCCCTTTTCGCGAAAAAAAAGCCTCTAAATTAGGAACGCGACGATGATCAATATTTGTATCTGGCTTACGTAATCCCCATATACGTTGGCTGGGATATTGGCGAAAGTTTGCTTTCATGTCTTCATGTACTAATTTTTGTAAATCAACCCCCATTTTTCGGTAGCTTCGTATAACTACATCAGAGCAGACACCGTAGTGTTCGGGCACATCACCATTTGGATAAGAAATTTGTCGATAAGACGGGTCATAAATAACTAAACGAGGTAACTGTTCCGCATGTTTTGCCAACAATAAGCTAGATCCATTAGCTATTTGTGCAAAAAAGAAAAGGATGTATAAAAACGATGATTTCAATCTGATGTCCCCAATAAAAATAGCTCATCAAATCTACAATTAAATGCGAGGGAAAATAAGGGAGATAATCTTAATTACTTAGAAAGCGTAAATTTGGTCATAATAGGGTTATGATCAGATGCATCTGTCGGTAGTACAGTGCTATTTTTAACTTTCAATCCACGATAAAACACGTAATCCAAAGGACGGCCAAAAGCCTTAGTACGGTAATCATCACTAAATGCTATTTCTTTTAGACCCACACTACGAATAAACCGTTTTAGTGCATTTACCCGTTGCCTACTCCATGCATTAAAATCACCCGCAAGGATCACTGGCCCCACATGTTTAGCAATATGAACACCCAATTTATTTAGTTGCCGCGTATATACATCCACACCAAAACTGAAGTTAATTGCATGAACATTCACGACCATCAAGTGCTTCCCATCTGGTAACGGGTATACTGTAATCAGCGCAGATTTAGCCAGTCGTAAAAGTGGTTCTTTTTCTCTTAAAGGACAGCAATATATCGGATGTGAAGCCGCAAGTGTCATCACTCCAGCTGGATGAGGTGAAAAAGGTAATGCAGGTACTTGATCAGCAATTAATTTGTGTGATGCAGCAAAAGATATTAGCTCAGGTGACATTTGAGCCTCTTGCAACAAAATAAGTTTTCTATCTTTTACTAACTCATTAAGAGTGTGCTTCCAATTTGGCCGTTGCTGTTTGTAAATATTCCATGTAACCACATCTAGGGTTTCACCCGCAGCGAATAGAGGTAAACCTATTGGAAGTGATTCACCTAACATATGTACAGGCATGGGCTGAATACGTTTAGCGGGCTCACCTGCAATATACCGAACAGAATAGGTTCTTTTGGCCAAATTTGAAGTCCCTATATCACAGAGAAATAATGAAAATCTTATAATTTTTGATTAATTACTGTGTGCAGTATATCAAATTTGAGTAGTTATAGCTTATCAAATTTAGCATAATCACCATCTTAACTATAAGGCCTTTAAATTTTACACAGAAATGTTCTGTTCTTCTTTTACTCTTCTTTTGAAATGATAAACATGTTAATTACTTGCTACTTTGTTCCCTTCTATCGGATTCACCACCTAAATAAACCGGGGTAAATACAATCCTCCTATCTATTTTTCTCCCATATTATCTCCCTCTATTCCTCTGCTACTAAAAAATGTGAGCTGTTACTTACTACTTTAGCTCGAGTGATTACATTCTCTGGAGTAATAGATAATTATCAATAAACCATATCCGTTTGATTTTATTAGATTTACTTCGCTTAATTAAGAAGTAAGTGAGTTGTTACTCACTACTTTATATCCAAAGTTTTCATTCACAGAGCCAATGCCACTAAGAGTCACCTATCGATTACCTAGCCTAACTCTCTCTTAGCTCTTTTTACCCCACAGCCATCACTTGTCTCCGCACGCTCTTCAACACGTGAGCTGTTACTTACCACTTTGACTCAAGTAATTACATTCTCTGGAGTAATAGATAATTATCAAAAAACCATATCCATTTAATTTTATTGACTTACCTGTACTTAATTAAGAAACACGTGAGTTGTTACTCACTACTTTGCATCTAAAACATCCATTCATCACACCAATACAACCAGTTATCCTCCATTACCCCTCCTAACTCCCGTCACCCCACCTCCATCGTCAGCAGCCGCCGTCCCATCTCAACAAGTGAGTTGTTACTTACTAGTTTGGCTCAAATGATGTCATTCATCACCGTGATGGCAAAACACCCAGTTCACAACACTCACGTGATATTCTTAAAATTCTCTTTTCCACAAAAGAGCCTGTGAGTTGTTACTTACTACTTTATATCCAGAATTTTCATTCACCACGACCATCGATAAAGGTGTATTAATGGCTTCCCATAAGCCAAAGAGATGAAAAGGGGAGGAATAGCGTAAGAAATACAGGAATAAAGAAATAAAAAAAAGAAAAAAGAAAAGAGAAAAGAGAAAAGAGAAAAGAGAAAAACATAAGATAATTAGTACGTTAGTACAATACCGAGGATATCCCC
>NZ_JAMPRR010000027.1:0-103176 GCF_028483405.1 Providencia sp. PROV076
CAACATTTCTAACTAAATTTCTTTTTGTATCTCGAGATTTTTGGCTAACCACATTCTCGTCTCAACGGCGGCCTATATTACTGATTTCTGACGAGGGTGCAACGATTTTTTTTAAAAAAAAGTTTAAATGCACACTTATCATACTGATAACCCCGAAATATTCGGTAATATTGCTTCGGGGCTATAAATTAAAGTGTACTCAGCTTTTTTTCGGCTAATTTTGAACCAGCACTGTTTGGATATTGTTTCAATACCTGTTGGTAAACAGCTTTTGCTTTATCTTTTTGTCCCTTATCTTGCATGATCAGCCCAACTTTATATAAGGCTTCGCTGCTTTTTTGGGATTTAGGATACTGCTTAACTACAGTGGCAAAATAAAAAGCAGCATCGTCTTTGCTACCTTTGTTGTAGTTTAACTGCCCCAACCAATAGTTGGCATTAGATTGATACCCAGACTTAGGGTAGGCTTTAATAAAACCTTGTAATGCACCGATTGCTTGGTCAATTTGAGCTTTGGATTTGCTTTCCATTGCTAATTTGACTGCCGCATTGTAATCATCTTTCTCATTTCCACCCGTATTGGCCGCTGCCGTAGGTGTCGTAGAGGAAGATGTTCCATTTGATGCGCTAGTGTCAGGTGTTGCTGTATCGCCTGAGGTTGCTGAATTACCACCGCCTGCATTGTCTAATTGCATGTATAAATCTTTCTGACGCTCAATGACTTGATTCAATTTGTATTCACTTTCTTGAATCTGGCCACGTAACATATCGATGTCGCGTTGGTTGTCAGCGAGTTGCTGTTGGATTTGATACATAATTTGACCTTGAGAGCTAACTGCTGTCTCAAGTTGGGTGAGGCGGTCTGTTGTTGAACCAGATCCGACATTGTTGATTGGCGCTTGGGCAATAGCGGCCCAAGGGGCCGCTACGCCAACCAATAACGACAGACCGACTAGTAATTGTCTGAAGTTACTGTTCATAATAGATAATTTCGCTTATCTATTAGTATGCAATGACTGCACGACGGTTTTTCGCGTAGTCTGCTTCAGTGTGACCTAACACAGCTGGTTTTTCTTTACCGTAAGAAACCAGTGAAACTTGGTCACCAGAAACACCTTTGCTTTGCAGGTACATTTTAACTGCATTAGCACGACGCTCGCCCAGCGCGATGTTGTATTCTGGAGTACCACGCTCATCCGCATGACCTTCAACAACAACACGTACAGATGGGTTGCTACGCAGGAATGCTGCGTGTGCATCTAACATTTCAGCGTACTCTGGAGATACGTTGTATTTGTCAAAGCCAAAGTAAACAGTGTTGTTTTGTTGCAGCTGTTCCATTTGCTGACGTGCCAGCTCTTCCGCAGACAGACCAGTGTTAGTTTGGTTAGTAGAAGTATCTACGCCATCTTGGTCATTGTTTTTGTTAGAGCTACAAGCTGCGACTGCCATGATTGGTAACGCGATCATCAGCCCTTTAAGCACTTTATTCAGTTGCATCGTTTTGATCCTTAATATTTTTTGCCACACATTATTATTATGCATCACAGATACGGCGACCAGGCAGGGAATTTAACCTGTCCATCGGTAGCCGGAAGACGCGCTTTGAAACGCCCGTCGGTCGAAACTAGCTGCAATATAGTCCCCAAGCCTTGAGAGGAGCTATAAATTACCATAGTGCCGTTAGGTGCGATACTCGGCGTTTCATCTAGGAACGTTTTCGTTAAAAACTCAACGTTGTTCGTTGCCAGATCTTGTTTGGCGACATGTTGCTGACCGCCGCCGGAGCTGACCATCACTAAGAAAGTACCATCCGGGCTAACATCAGCGTCCTGATTTTGTGTTCCTTCCCAAGAAACACGTTCAGGACTGCCACCATTAATATTGATTTTATAAATCTGCGGACGTCCCGCCTGATCTGAAGTATAGACTAAAGTTTGGCTATCTGGCATCCAACTTGGCTCGGTATTGTTACTACGACCATCGGTTACCTGACGAATTTGCCCACTCGCTAAGTCCATTATATATAAGTTCAAGCTGCCTGTTTTAGACAATGCAAATGCCAGTTTAGTCCCGTCAGGAGAGAATGCAGGTGCCCCATTGTGACGTGGGAATGATGCTACCTGACGAACTGCTCCTGTCGATAAGGTTTGAATGACAAGTGCTGAACTACCGCTTTCAAATGTAACGTAAGCCAGTTTTTCACCATCTGGTGACCAAGCTGGCGACATCAAAGGTTCTGGTGAACGGTGAACCGTAAATTGGTTAAAACCGTCATAGTCAGAAACACGTAATTCATATGGATACTGAGCGCCTTTGTTGACAACAATATAAGCAATACGTGTACGGAATGCGCCACGAATACCCGTCAATTTTTCAAAGACTTCATCACTTGCAGTATGCGCTGCATAGCGTAACCATTCTTTTGTTACTTTATATTGGTTCTGAGATAAAACAGCACCTGGGTTAGCCGCGACATCAACTAACTGATAGCTAACGACAAAGCTGCCATCAGCAGCAGGCTGCACCTGGCCCACAACCACTGCGTTAATACCTAACGCTGTCCACGCTTCAGGGATCACTTCAGAAGCGGTACCCGGTTGTTGAGGCATACGGCTTGGCTCAATAGGGTTAAATTTTCCGCTATTGCGTAAATCAGCGCCTACTATTTGGCCAACTTCTTGTGGTGGAGCACCCGCACCTGACCATTTAAACGGCACAACACCAATAGGTTGAGCTGAGTTAACACCTTCAGTGATCTCAATACGTATTTCAGCCTGAGCCACTGTCGCCCATAGCATTAGGAACCCTAAAACTACTTTAAAAGCCTGCTTCATTCTTATCTCCCTTACTGCGGATTATTTACTACCGCAATAATTCGCTGAATTTTAACAAAGGTATAATAACAAAACTAGATACCACACAAACTATTTATTCTATTGCCTTAATAATATCAATACAGACTGGTCTGAGTTATTGAAAATTAAGGTTTAAACACAACTGTGCTACCTGCTTTATTAAACGTATCATAGACTTCTCTGCTAGGTGGTTTAGGCATCGTTGCAAGTTTTGCTGCTCGGATTGCTGCATCACAGAGTGCCGCGTCATTGGCCGGGCTATTTTTTGGTGTAATACTCACCAATAACCCATCTGGCGCGAGCTTCAATTGAAGTTCACAAGTACGCCCACGGAAAGTATCTGAATCATAAAACTTACTTTGGATAGCCGCTTTGACTTTACCAGCATAGCTGTCCACATCAGCATTCGATGCGCCCGATTTTTTACCGCCGCCTTTTCCAGCTGCAGCTTCGCCACCTTGCTTGCTAGGGCCTGATGCCGTTAAATCGCCGAGTAAATCGTCAACAGAAGCGGCATTTTTTGCTGCCTCAGCTTTGGCTTTTGCTGCTTTTGCTTTCGCTTCTTTGTCAGCCTTTTCTTTGGCTTCTTTATCGGCTTTAGCTTTAGCTTCTTTTTCAGCTTTTACTTTCGCGTCCTTTTCTGCTTTTTCTTTAGCTTCTTTTTCTGCTTTGGCTTTCGCTGCTTCCGCTTCTTTCTGAGCTTGCGCCTCAGCTTTCGCCTTTTCAGCAGCCTGCTCTTTAATTAATTTCTCTTTTTCTGCTTTCGCTTTCGCGGCAGCTTCTTCGGCTATTTTTTGCTCTTCCTTCGCTTTTTTAGCCGCTTCTAATGCTATTTTCTGTTGTTCTTCGGCTTGCTTTTGTTGTTCTGCCGTTGCACGTTCAGTCTTTATACGCTCTTCTTCAAGTTGCTGAAGACGCTTTTGTTCCTTTTCTTGCTGCTCTCTGAGCTCAGCCTCTTGCTTTTGTTCTTGCTCTTTGCGCTCTTTCGCCGCTTGTCTGACGTTATTTTGCTGCCTTTGCATTTCTTCATACTGCTCAACAACCACGCCCGGGTCAACCATCACCGCATCGATGACAGTTCCCTCTTCCCCGCCACCACCAAGTTTGACGACGGAAACTAAAGAGCCTATAACAATCAACCCAATCAATAGGATGTGCAATACGATTGACATCACTAACGAGCGATTTAAGTTATCTTTTTTCTCTTTTGTCTTTCCCACTCTGGTATCCAAAAAAAGAATTGTGACTTATTCAAACGACAATAACCCAGCCTATATAGGCTGAGTCATCAAGCCAACTGATTTTATCCCTGCGCTGTGTAATATGTTCAGCGCTTTAATCACTTCTTCATAAGGGACTTCTTTTGCTCCACCAATCAAGAAAACTGCTTTGGGGTTTTTCTCTAATTGAGATTTTGCCTCTGCAGCAATTTGCTCTGGTGGTAGCAATTCTAAAACCTCACCATCAAGGCGCATGTTATATTGGCCAACCCCCGACACTTCTAAAATAATCGGTGGGTTATCACTTGATGATACGGTTTGTGTATCTGTTGCATCCGGCAGCTCAACTTCCACACTTTGAGAAATAATCGGTGCTGTTGCCATAAATATCAGCAACAGTACCAACAATACGTCCAGTAATGGAACTATGTTGATTTCGGATTTCAGCTCACGTCTGCGACTTGTGCGCGCCATTCGCTTATCTCCCCGTCTTATTTCTTATCAGCAGAGAAGGCTTGACGATGCAAGATGGCCAAAAACTCTTCCATAAAGTTATCGTAATTTTGCTCTAATTTGCTAACACGTAAGTTCAAACGGTTGAATGCCATAACGGCAGGGATCGCTGCAAATAAGCCAATTGCGGTTGCAATAAGTGCTTCGGCAATACCCGGTGCAACCATTTGTAATGTTGCTTGTTTTACCGCTCCCAATGCAATAAACGCATGCATAATCCCCCAAACGGTACCAAATAAACCAATATATGGGCTAATTGAACCAACAGTACCTAAAAATGGGATATGCGCTTCAACTGATTCAAGCTCACGATTCATTGAAATACGCATTGCTCGAGAAGCACCTGTCACGACCGCATCTGGTGCATGAATATTCGCTTGGTGTAAACGAACAAACTCTTTAAAACCAGAATGGAAAATTTGTTCGGCACCACTCAATTCATCACGGCGAGCTTGGCTTTCTTTATATAAGCGCGATAGCTCGATACCTGACCAGAACTTATCTTCAAATGCTTCCGCCTCACGCGTTGCCGCATTTAAAATTTTCGTTCTTTGAATAATGATCGCCCATGATGCGATAGAAAAACCGATCAAAACGAACATAATGAGCTGAACCAAAAGGCTCGCTTTAAGGAATAAATCCAGGATATTCATGTCAGTCACTGTTTAAACTCCGCGACAATAGACTTAGGAAGCGCAATCGGCTTCATTTTTGATGTGTCCACACAAGCAATAAGGGCATTTGCCCCACAAAGCAGGTTACCTTGCGAATCAACTAACCTTTGCTGAAAAGTGAGTGAAGCACGTTTCATTTCAATAATTTGTGTTTCAACTTCCAGCAGGTCATCCAGCTTCGCCCCTTTGACAAAATCAATTGTCATGCTTCGCACAACGAAGCCAAGGTTCTCAGCAAGCATACTTTGTTGATTGATACCTTTATTTCGCAGCATTTCGGTTCTTGCTCGCTCAAAAAAGGCTAAATAGCGTGCATGATAAACAACACCGCCCGCATCTGTATCTTCATAATACACGCGAACAGGCCAGCGAAATAACATAACAATCACTCCGTCTTAGGTTAAATTAATTAACGGTGCCACTATACGCAAGACAGTGCCAGTTTGGAATCACTTTGAAAGTAAAGATATCAAAAATAATTATGGGTCCATTGACCCATAATTAGCAATTAGAATTATCTAAAGACCTGAAAAAGTCCCCAAATAAGAATGATGGCAGCAGGTAATGGGTGAAAAATTGCACGAAAGATAACTTTTTGGGGTTTAAAACCAACACCAAAAATCATCGCGGTACACGTTGCCCATATTAATAATAACCCTTGCCATATTTGAAATGAGCTGGTCTTCGCAGCAAATAGGGTTGGATCCCACATGACTGCACCTGCTGTGACTAAAGCTAAAATAAGGATAAGGGCCCTTATCGGCCCCTTATCCAATAGCTGATAGGTTTTATCCACCAGCATTTTTATTACTCACCATCTTTAGCGGCTTTAGAGTCTTCAGAGTGCTCTAACGCTAATGCTGCAATCACTGCAAAACTACAAGCTAACAGCGTGCCGAGGATCCAGGCGAAATACCACATAGTTATGCTCCTTAATACAGTGAGTGCTTGTTGCCTTCGATGAAGTTTTTGTCCAAACGACCGAACATTTTGTAGTAACACCATGCGGTGTATGCCAGTACGATTGGTACAAAGATAATAGCAACAACAGTCATCACTTGCAGAGTAAACAGGCTAGATGTTGCATCCCACATGGTCAAACTTGCGTTTGGCATGATGCTTGAAGGCATGATGAATGGGAACATTGCTACACCACAGGTTAAAATGATACAAGCGATAGTTAATGAAGAACTCACAAACGCCCAACCATTTTTGTCTGCTTTACTAAACAGCATTGTGATTAACGGCAATCCTACACCCAGAGCAGGCAATGCCCACAGGATTGGGTAAGTATTGAAATTAGTCAACCAAGCACCTGATTCAACTGCAACTGTTTTGTTCAGTGGGTTTGACACCGCCAGAGTATCAATAGTTGAAGTGATAACATAACCATCAATGCCCATGACTAACCAAACACCTGCACCCGCAAACGCTAACAATGTAACTAACGCACAGATATAGGTTGCTTTACGCACACGTAAGTACAGTTCGCCAGTGGTACGCATTTGCAGATAAGTTGCACCTTGGGTAACAATCATCATTAAGCCAACGACACCCGCCAACAGACCATATGGGTTTAGCAGACCAAACAGGTTACCCGTGTAGGTCAAATACTGTTGGTTATCAATTTGCAGTGGAACACCTAATAACAGGTTACCAAACGCAACACCGATAACTAATGGTGGAACGAAACCACCGATGAACAGACCCCAGTCCCACATATTGCGCCATTTTTGGTTCTCCAGTTTTGAACGGTAGTCGAAACCAACCGGACGGAAGAACAATGCTGCTAGCACTAAAATCATCGCGATATAGAAACCGGAGAATGATGCAGCATAGACCTGTGGCCAGGCAGCAAACATCGCACCACCAGCTGTGATTAACCAAACTTGGTTACCATCCCAGTGAGGTGCAACAGCGTTAATCATGATACGGCGTTCAGTATCCGTTTTACCTAAAATAGGTAATAAGAAGCCAACGCCCATGTCAAAGCCATCTGTGACAGCAAATCCAATCAGTAATACACCGATAAGGATCCACCACACAAACCGAAGAACTTCATAATCAAACATAAGTGGCTCCTATTTACTGAACGTCGTGTGCAGAAGGGTTTTTCTGTTCAAAGTGATAGCGGCCAGTTTTCAGGCTGCTTGGCCCTTTACGAGCGAATTTGAACATTAAGAACATTTCAGCAATTAAGAACAGTGTATACAGACCACAGATCAATACCATAGAGAAGATCAGGTCATGAGTCGTCAAGTTGGAGTGTGCAACCGAAACAGGTAACACTTCACCGATTGCCCATGGCTGACGACCATACTCCGCAACGAACCAACCTGATTCAATTGCAATCCATGGTAGTGGAATACCGAATAGTGCAATACGCAGCAATAGTTTATTTTGACCAATACGGTTACGAACTACTGACAGGAATGCCCAGCCAATAATCAACAGTAATAGGAAGCCAACACCAACCATGATACGGAATGCCCAGAACAGCGGCCCAACGTTAGGAATACTATCTTTCACTGCTTTTTGGATTTGAGCTTCAGTTGCATCAACAACATTTGGTGCATATTGTTTTAACAGAAGGCCATATCCGAGATCTTTTTTGTTTACTTCAAATGCCGAACGCAGTTCAGGATCTTTATTACCTGCAAGAAGCTCTTGTAACTGACCGTATGCAATCATACCGTTACGAATACGAACTTCGTGCTGTTTCATTAAGTCTTTCAGACCTAATACAGGCGTATCGATTGAACGGGTTGCAATAATACCCATCGCCCAAGGAATCGAGATAGCAAATTTATTTTCTTGCTTTTCAGTATCCGGCCAAGCGATTAAGTTAAACGCAGCTGGTGGAGCATGGGTTTCCCACTCTGCTTCAACAGCAGCCAGTTTGGTTTTCTGAACGTCACCCATTTCGTAACCTGATTCATCACCAAGAACGATAACAGACAGAACAGCAGCAATACCAAAGCTTGCAGCAATAGCAAAAGAACGTTTAGCAAAAGCAACATCACGACCTTTAAGCAGGTAGTAAGAGCTAATACCAAGGACAAACATTGCACCGGTACAATAACCCGCAGCAACTGTGTGGACGAACTTAACCTGCGCAACTGGGTTTAAGACTAGCTCAGAGAAGCTAACCATTTCCATACGCATTGTTTCGAAGTTGAAATCAGCAGCGATTGGGTTTTGCATCCAACCGTTCGCAACCAAGATCCACAAAGCAGAGAAGTTAGAACCTAAAGCAACTAACCATGTTACAGCTAGGTGTTGTTTTTTGCTTAAACGATCCCAACCAAAGAAGAATAAACCGACAAACGTTGATTCTAAGAAGAACGCCATCAGACCCTCGATTGCAAGAGGTGCACCGAAGATATCTCCAACATAGTGCGCGTAGTAAGACCAGTTAGTACCGAATTGGAACTCCATGGTCAGACCCGTTGCAACACCCAGAGCAAAGTTAATACCAAATAACTTACCCCAGAACTTAGTCATATCTTTATAAATTTGCTTGCCTGACAGTACATATACCGTTTCCATGATCGCAAGCAAAAACGCCATACCTAGCGTTAATGGTACGAACAGGAAGTGATACATCGCAGTTAAGGCAAACTGTAATCGTGACAGTTCGACAATATCAAACATCTTGACTCCTTGCTCCTAGCAGGAAGACACCGACTTGCGGCAACCCAGCTTCCAGTTTTAAATACTTAGAAAGCCTCTTAACTACCAGCAAAAAATGCCTCAAAACAACAAAAAATTAACAAAATTAAAAGAACAAACGTTACCATAATAATAGTACGCTTATCTTCACACACAATAAACTTCTTTTACGTGACTCAGATTTGAATTCTGAATTTACATCAATAATTATACCCTTTAATAGAAAATCGAGTATTTGATCGAGCACCAATTTAAGCAATTTGAACAAATAAAGCCAGAGGCAATGAATTGATTTGCGTCAATTTTTTTCCTGTTGTTAATTGCTATACCTGTCAGTCAATTAATGGTTATTTACTTGTTAAATTGCTGTTATTGATAATGATATAAATGTTCTTAATTTTTCCAAAGATTAACAAAAAATATAATCATTGAATTAACGACTCGAAAAAAGAATATTTAATTTGTAATAGTATCTTATTTTAAACTTATTATGAATTTTATTAATATAGCCGTTTTCTCAACTAAACTGTTATATTGGCTTAATTGAATTACCGTCAATATTATAAAATTGATATGCCGCAATTTCGCTTTTTTTTGCATAAAGTGCTATTAGCACTACCCTGCTCACCTAAATTGCCTTTTTATTATCAATTTTCCTTCATATAAGCCTATAGAACGCACTTTTAAGTATAGACACACATTTCAAAAAACCGCATAACCCTATAAAAATATTTAAAAGGCATAAAAAAACCCGTGCTCACATGAGCACGGGCTTTCGTCTCTTACTCTTGCTAGTTGCCTAGCGAATTACTTATTTATTCAGCAGAGATTTGACTGCATCACCGATGTCTGCAAGGCTACGAACGGTTTTCACGCCAGCAGCTTCTAGTGCAGCAAATTTCTCATCAGCAGTCCCTTTACCGCCTGCGATGATTGCACCTGCGTGGCCCATACGTTTGCCTTTTGGTGCAGTTACACCTGCGATATAGCCTACAACAGGCTTAGTAACATGCTTTTTAATATATTCAGCTGCTTCTTCTTCTGCGTTACCACCGATTTCACCGATCATCACGATAGCTTCAGTTTGTGGATCTGCTTGGAATAACTTCAGGATATCAATGAAGTTTGAACCTGGAATTGGGTCACCACCGATACCTACACAAGTCGATTGGCCTAAGCCTGCATCTGTTGTTTGTTTAACTGCTTCATAAGTCAACGTACCTGAACGTGAAACGATACCGACTTTACCTGGCATATGGATATGGCCAGGTTGGATACCAATCTTACATTCACCCGGCGTGATAACACCAGGGCAGTTAGGGCCAATCATACGAACGCCTGCTTCGTCTAATTTCACTTTAACTGTCAGCATATCCAGAGTTGGAATACCTTCAGTGATAGTGATGATCAGCTTAATGCCAGCATCGATAGCTTCTAAAATAGAATCTTTACAAAATGGTGCTGGAACATAGATAACAGAGGCTGTTGCGCCCGTTGCTTCTACAGCTTCACGAACAGTGTTAAATACAGGCAGACCTAAGTGAACAGTGCCACCTTTACCTGGCGTCACACCACCGACCATTTGCGTGCCATAAGCAATCGCTTGTTCTGAGTGGAATGTACCTTGGCCACCAGTGAAACCTTGGCAAATTACTTTGGTGTTTTTATCGATTAAAATAGACATTATTTAGCCTCCGCTGCTGCTACTGCTTTCTTAGCTGCATCAGTCAGGCTGTTTGCAGCGATAATATTCAAGCCGCTATCTGCCAGTTTTTTAGCACCTAACTCTGCATTGTTACCTTCTAAACGCACAACGACTGGTACATTTACGCCAACTTCTTCTACTGCACCAATGATGCCGTCTGCAATCAGGTCGCAGCGAACGATACCACCAAAGATGTTAACAAAAACGGCTTTCACGTTTTCATCAGAAAGAATGATTTTAAATGCTTCAGTTACACGCTCTTTTGTCGCGCCGCCGCCAACATCTAAGAAGTTAGCCGGTGCACCACCGTGCAGTTTAACGATATCCATAGTACCCATTGCAAGGCCCGCACCGTTAACCATACAGCCGATGTTGCCGTCTAACGCAACGTAGTTCAGTTCCCACTGAGCGGCTTGTGCTTCACGTGCATCTTCTTGTGATTCATCACGTAGTTCACGGATCTCTGGTTGACGATATAACGCGTTGCTATCGATACCTAATTTACCATCTAAGCAAACTAAATCACCCGCAGTGCTGATAACCAGTGGGTTGATTTCCGCTAATGCTAAATCGCGTTCTAGGAATAATGTAGCCAGCCCCATGAAAATTTTCGCGAATTGACTAACTTGTTTGCCAGTTAAGCCTAATTTAAATGCTAACTCACGGCCTTGGAAAGGCATTGGGCCAGTCAGTGGGTCGATAATCGCTTTGTGAATTAACTCTGGAGTCTCTTCTGCGACTTTCTCGATTTCCACGCCACCTTCGGTAGATGCCATGAATACAACGCGGCGAGTACTACGGTCTACAACCGCACCTAAATAGAGTTCTTTAGCAATATCAGTTGCCGTTTCAACCAGAATTTGGTTAACAGGCTGGCCGTTTGCATCTGTTTGATAGGTAACTAAGTTTTTACCTAACCAGTGTTCTGCAAATGCTTTCACTTCGTTGATATCACTAGTGACTTTTACGCCGCCAGCTTTACCACGTCCACCTGCGTGAACTTGGCATTTAATTACCCAAGGGCCGTCACCAATTTTTTTAGCAGCATCGACGGTTTCAGCGACTGATGAACAGGCATAACCTGTCGGTGCAGGCATCCCATAACGTGCAAACAACTGTTTTGCCTGGTACTCGTGTAAATTCATGATGTTCTATCCATAATTGAGTCTGAAGAGGCGTTTATTCGCCTCCTGCAATTGTTACTGATTTAGCAACCCGCGAACGGGTTGCATCGGTTACTTCAGACCGGGCAAGTTGTACCCTGCCCTGTTATGTTGCTATACGTCCAGCAGTAAACGAGTTGGATCTTCCAGCATATCTTTGATAGCGACTAAGAAGCCAACTGACTCACTACCATCGATTAAACGGTGGTCGTAAGACAGTGCTAAATACATCATAGGAAGAATCTCTACCTTACCATTTACAGCCATAGGGCGGTCTTTAATGGCATGCATGCCTAAAATCGCGCTCTGTGGTGGGTTAATGATAGGTGTAGACATCAGAGAACCAAATACGCCACCGTTAGTGATAGTGAAGTTACCACCACTTAAGTCTTCGACAGTTAATTTACCGTCACGACCTTTAACAGCCAGTTCTTTAATTTTCTTCTCGATATCTGCCATGCTCATTGCATCGACATCACGCAGAACTGGTGTTACCAAACCACGTGGTGTTGAAACCGCAATACTGATATCGAAATAGTTATGGTAAACCACATCATCGCCATCAATAGAAGCATTCACTTCTGGGTAGCGCTTCAGTGCTTCAACCGCAGCTTTCACATAGAAAGACATAAAACCTAAACGAACACCATGACGTTTTTCGAATACTTCGCCATATTGTTTACGTAAGTCTTTGATTGGTTGCATATTGACTTCGTTAAAGGTCGTCAACATGGCGGTCGTGTTTTTCGCTTCTAACAGGCGCTCAGCAATACGTTTACGTAAACGCGTCATTGGAACACGTTTTTCGCTACGGTGTGCTAAAGGCGCTTGTGGAGCCGCTGGGGCTTTCGCCGCAGGTGCCGCAGATTTATTTGCAGCTAAATGTTTTTCAACATCTTCACGCGTTAAACGACCACCAACACCCGTACCTTTGATGTCAGCTGGATTTAAGTCGTGCTCTGCAATCAAACGACGGATCGCAGGGGTCAGAGCATCATTGCTTTCAGTTTCTAAACTTGCCGTTTGACGCTGTGCAGGTGTTGACTCTTGTGCTTCTTTCACTTCAGCAGGAATACCTGTGCTATCGCCTAAACGAATGCGACCCAGTAATTGCTTAGACAATACCGTTGCACCTTCATCTTCAACGATAGCTTCTAATACACCAGCTTCACTTGCAGGAACTTCTAATACGACTTTATCTGTTTCGATCTCAACCAGTACTTCGTCACGCTGAACACTGTCACCTGGTTTTTTATGCCATGTGGCAACCGTAGCATCTGCAACGGACTCAGGAAGATCGGGAACAAGAATTTCTACGCTACTCATTTTCTATCCTTTAATTATTCAATGTTCAAAGCGTCATTAACCAGGGCTTTCTGTTGTTCCTGGTGTACGGACGTATAGCCAACTGCTGGAGATGAAGAAGCAGCTCGACCTGCATAACGTAAAGTTGCCCCTGTTGGGATAGCTTCACGGAAGTTATGTTGACTGCAATACCAAGCACCTTGGTTTAATGGCTCTTCTTGACACCATACAAAGTCTTTTACATCAGTAAATTGCGCCAACGCTTTTTGGATATCTTCGTGTGGGAACGGATATAACTGTTCGATACGCACGATAGCCACGTCAGTTTGTTCATTTTTACGACGTTGTTCTAACAGATCGTAATAGACTTTACCTGAACACATAACGACGCGTTTCACATTTTTCGGATTGATATCATCTATTTCACCGATAACTGGCTCGAATGTACCGTTTGCCAATTCTTCCATGCTAGAGACCGCTAATGGGTGACGTAGCAGAGATTTTGGTGACATCACAATCAGAGGACGGCGCATGCCACGTAAGGCTTGGCGACGCAACATGTGATAAACCTGAGCAGGTGTTGACGGCACACACACTTGCATGTTTTGGTCAGCACACAGTTGCAGGTAACGTTCTAAACGTGCAGATGAGTGCTCTGGCCCCTGACCTTCATAACCATGAGGCAGTAGCATTACCAGACCACACATACGACCCCATTTTTGCTCACCAGAGCTAATAAATTGGTCGATAACCACTTGAGCACAGTTAGCGAAGTCACCAAATTGGGCTTCCCAAATAGTCAGTGCACGAGGCTCAGTAGTGGCATAGCCATATTCGAATGCTAATACCGCGTTTTCAGTCAGAACAGAGTCCCAAACATTAAAGACGCCTTGGCCGTTATGGATATTTTGCAGTGGAACGTAAACTGAACCATTTGTTTGGTTGTGAATAACTGCATGACGGTGGAAGAATGTACCACGGCCTGCGTCTTCACCGGACAAACGCACAGGAATACCTTCATCAACTAACGTTGCGTACGCTAAAGTTTCAGCCGCGCCCCAGTCGAGTAATTTCTCACCTTTTGCCATTTCGGCACGGTCGGTATAAATTTTCTCAACACGAGATTGCGCAACCACGCCTTCTGGGATAGTGCTGACTTTAACAGCCAGATCCGTTAAGCGTTTAATATCAACTGTTGATTTATAGGATGCATCCCATTCATGGTTTAAATATGGAGCCCATGTGTATGAGTTCAGCCCCATTTCACGGTACTCTTCAACCACACAGTTACCCGCATCTAACGCATCGCGATACAGATTAACCATTTCAGTGACATCATTAGCACTTAATACGTTTTCTGCAATTAAACGATCTGCATAAATTTTACGTGGTGTTGGGTGCTGTTTGATTTTTTGATACATCACAGGCTGAGTTGCACTTGGCTCATCCGCTTCGTTATGGCCATGGCGGCGATAACAGACTAAATCAATCATAACATCGCGTTTGAACGTGTTACGGAAATCAAGCGCTAAACGAGTCACGAAAGACACTGCTTCTGGGTCATCCGCATTCACGTGGAAAATTGGTGCCTGCACCATCTTCACGATATCTGTGCAGTATTCTGTTGAACGTGTATCTTTTGGATTTGAAGTCGTGAAACCAATTTGGTTGTTAATCACGATACGCATCGTACCGCCAACTTCATAACCACGAGCTTGAGACATGTTCAGTGTTTCTTGTACAACACCTTGGCCAGTTACTGCTGAGTCACCATGAATGGTAATTGGCAGAACCATGTTGCTGCGGCCTTCATCCAGACGGTCACGACGTGCGCGCACTGAGCCGATAACCACTGGACTAACAATCTCAAGGTGAGACGGGTTAAATGCTAACGCTAAGTGAACACGAGAGCCTGCGGTTTCAAAGTCAGAGGAGAAACCTTGGTGATATTTAACATCACCCGCGCTTGAGTGGTCTTTATGTTTACCCGCAAACTCATCAAATAATTCGCCCGGTTTTTTACCTAAGATATTAACTAGAACGTTTAAACGACCACGGTGAGCCATACCCAAAACAACTTCACGGGTATCTTGCTTGCCTGCGTGGTGGATTAAATCTTTCAGCATTGGGATCAGTGAATCACCACCTTCCAATGAGAAACGTTTTGCACCTGGGAATTTAGCCCCGATGTAACGCTCAAGCCCTTCAGCTGCCGTTAATTCAGCTAAGAAGCGTTTTTTCTCTTCTACTGAGAAAATTTTAGAAACATCAACAGACTCAAGACGCTGTTGGATCCAACGTTTTTCTTCTGTATTCGTGATATGCATATATTCTGCACCAATAGAACCGCAATAAATACGTTTCAGGTGGTCATATAGCTCACTCAGCTTCATGGTTTCTTTGCCAATCGCAAATGAACCCACGTTGAAGGTTTCGTTGAAGTCTTCTTTCGTCAGGTTGTGGAATGCTGGGTCTAAATCTGGAACAGATTCACGTTTCCAAAGACCTAACGGATCAAGATTCGCATTTTGGTGCCCGCGGAAGCGGAACGCATTGATTAATTGCAAAACTTTAACTTGTTTTGCGTCGATAGCTGGATCGCTAACAGAGGTGTGATAACGTGTAGAGTCTTTTGCTAAGCGGCGGAAGTAATCGCGCGCTTGGGAGTGGAATTGTTCACCGCTAGTGCCTAGTGCTGCACCAGGAAGTTGCTCAAAAATTGCTTTCCACTCGGCATCGACAGAGTTAGGGTCAGTCAGATAATCTTCATAGAGCTGTTCTATATAAGTCTGGTTCGCGCCTGCCAGAAAGCTTGAATCCAGCCAGTCCTTCATTACGCCGTTCTGCATTGTGATCCCTTAAGCTTTTAAAGCTTTAGTTTTCGCCGTGGTTAACTAATTGCCGCATTTAAGCGACCTCGATAAAGGTTCTCTTGGACGTGCTTTATGCATGTTCTCTCTTTGGGAGGCCCTTTATCAGTAAGGGTTTCCCTTTTAAGGAACCTTTAAAAACTGGCTGCGGTTTTTAAAGGCCCCTATGCTTGGGCTGTCGTCTTCATCTTTTGCAGTTGGCTATTTTTTCTACTTTTTACTGTTACTTTCTTTGCTTTCACTTTTTTACGCTTTTGTAATGACAACGTTTTAATAAGTACTACTTTTTATGGGTGACAATGTTACTTTCTGACGCCCTTTGTTGGTATTTCGTTTTCGTGCTTTTGTGAGCTTCCGCGCATTAAAAACCTATTATTGCTTTTACTTTACGCGTTTCTTTTTACTTATGTTTTTATTTTGTGCTATTTCTCTTTTAACCCACAGCACCTGAGCACTGTGGGTTAAATATGCATAATTAAGCGCTATGTTTTAGTAACATAGATTTAATATGACCGATAGCTTTCGTTGGATTTAGCCCTTTAGGGCATACATTGACACAATTCATGATGCTATGACAGCGGAAGACACTAAAAGCGTCGTTCAGATCATCTAATCGTGAATCGGTTTCAGTATCACGGCTATCAATTAAGAAGCGATACGCTGCCAACAAGCCTGCAGGCCCGATAAACTTGTCTGGATTCCACCAAAACGATGGGCAAGAAGTCGAACAACAAGCACACAAAATACACTCATATAAACCATCGAGTTTTTCACGTTGTGCAGGAGTTTGTAAATTCTCACGCGCTGGTGGGTTCTTGTTATCATTAATCAGATATGGACGAATTTTTTCGTATTGGGTATAGAACTGAGTCATATCGATAATCAGGTCACGCACAACAGGCAGACCCGGTAATGGACGAATGACAATTTTCTTCCCACCACGGATTAAAGCAGATAATGGCGTAATACACGCCAACCCGTTTTTACCGTTCATGTTCAGGCCATCGGAACCACATACCCCTTCACGACAAGAACGACGGAAAGAGAGTGTTGGGTCTTGCTCTTTGATTTGGATTAACGCATCCAGCAACATCATGTCACGCCCTTCAGGAACTTCTAGCGTGTAATCTTGCATACGTGGTGCGTTGTCCACATCAGGATTGTAGCGATAAATCGAAAATTGTAATTTCATAGTTTATTTCTCCGCAACTGGATTAACACCACGCATTAGTAGGTACGAATTTTCGGTGGGAAGGCTTCACGCAGTTTTGGCTGCATGTTGACTTCACGACGCGTCATCGTTTCAGATTGCGGTAAATATAATGAGTGACATAACCAATTCGCATCATCTCGTTCTGGGTAGTCAAAGCGGCTATGCGCACCACGACTTTCTGTACGGAAGTTTGCAGCTTGTGCCGTTGCATAAGCCGTTTCCATCAGGTTATCCAGTTCTAAACATTCGATACGCTGAGTATTAAATTCAGTCGAAGTATCATCAAGGCGTGCATTTTGCAGACGCTCACGGATCACTTTCAGCTCTTCTAAACCTTTCGCCATTGCATCACCCTCACGGAATACCGAGAAGTTATGCTGCATACAGGTTTGCAGTGCTTTACGGATTTCAGTTGGGTCTTCACCCGTACGCGCACCTTCCCAACGGTTAAAACGTGTCATCGCTGCATCAATATCAGATTCAGATGCATCACGCATTGAACCTTGCTCCATGATGGATTCTTTCAAGTGCAGACCCGCTGAGCGACCAAATACCACTAAGTCGAGAAGTGAGTTACCCCCTAAGCGGTTAGCACCATGTACTGATACACAGGCAATTTCACCGACCGCAAACAGACCAGGAATGACTTCATCTTCGCCTTTTTCGTTATAACGCAGAGCTTGACCCGTCACTTTCGTTGGAATACCGCCCATCATGTAATGACAGGTAGGAATAACAGGGATTGGCTCTTTGATTGGGTCAACGTGAGCAAAGGTACGAGATAATTCAAGGATACCCGGTAAACGAGATTCCAGAACGTCTTTTCCTAAGTGATCCAGTTTCAGCTTGGCGTGTGGACCCCATGGGCCATCACAACCACGACCTTCACGAATTTCAATCATGATTGAGCGCGCAACAACGTCACGACCCGCAAGGTCTTTCGCGTTCGGCGCATAACGCTCCATGAAACGCTCGCCGTCTTTATTCAACAGGTAACCACCTTCACCACGACAACCTTCTGTCACGAGAACACCCGCGCCAGCGATCCCCGTAGGGTGGAATTGCCACATTTCCATATCTTGCAGTGGAACACCTGCACGAGCAGCCATTCCCACGCCATCACCCGTATTGATGTGTGCGTTAGTGGTTGATTGGTAAATACGACCCGCACCACCCGTTGCTAAAATAGTTGCTTTCGCTTTGAAATAAACCAGTTCGCCTGTTTCCATACAAATTGCAGTACAACCTACAACATCGCCGTCTTGGTTTTTAACTAAATCAAGGGCATACCATTCAGAAAAAATGGTTGTGTGGTTTTTTAAGTTCTGCTGATACAAGGTATGTAACAGTGCATGGCCAGTACGGTCAGCTGCAGCTGCAGTACGCGCAGCTTGCTCACCACCGAAGTTTTTAGACTGACCACCAAATGGACGTTGATAAATACTTCCATCATCAAGGCGCGAGAACGGTAACCCCATATGTTCTAATTCGAGGATAGCTTCTGGCCCTGTTTTACACATGTATTCGATAGCGTCTTGGTCACCGATGTAGTCGGAACCTTTAACGGTGTCATACATGTGCCATTCCCAGTTATCAGGATGCGTGTTACCTAAAGCAACCGTGATACCACCTTGCGCTGATACAGTATGAGAACGAGTTGGAAAAACTTTTGACAGAAGCGCACAAGATAGGCCCATCTGTGAAATTTGAAGTGCTGCGCGCATACCTGCGCCACCCGCACCGATAACGATAGCGTCAAACTCTCTGATTGGCAGATTCATTTATGCACCCCACACAACAATTGTTCCGTAAATTAAATAAGCCAACAGACCTACAACGATAGCCAGTTGCAATACTAAACGAATTGCTAAAGGTTTAACGTAGTCAGTCAGCACTTGCCACATGCCAATCCACGCATGAACAAGAATCGAGAACAACGTGAGGATAGTGAATACTTTCGTCACAGAAGAGGCAAAAAAGCCACGCCAGACGTCATAGGTAATGTCATTAATAGCAACAAAACCAACAATGTAGAGTACGTAGAGCGCGATGACAATCGCAGAACCACGGATTAATAGCCAGTCCTGGATACCAGTACGGCCTAAAGCTGAAGCATTACTTACCATACTAAAATCCCCGCCAGAATTGCTAAAATCACGGTAATGACAAATGTAATTTTTGCAGATGAGTTACCAGCAGCAAGCGTTTCATCAACACAACCGAAATCCATTAGCATATGACGAATACCACCACAGATGTGGTAAGCCAAAGCTGTCAAGATGCCCCAAAGAATGAACTTAGCAAAAAAGCCAGTCATTATTTCAGACGCGTATTGAAAACCTTCTGGAGAGGAGAGAGATGTCCCTAACAACCAAAGCAGAATACCAACTGCGATGAGAGTAATGACGCCAGAGACACGGTGCAAGATCGAAGATATTGCAGTGATCGGGAAGTGAATCGTCTGCAAATCAAGGTTGACAGGTCTTTGTTTTTTCACAATTTTGCCCACACAGCTCTTTATTATTTTCCATCCTCCGGACCTGGGGTGGAAATCAGACAGCGACAGGGGTACAAAATGCAACTTAACACAAACTCTAATCCATCATGTTTAAATAAAGTTGCATACTGATCACGCTGGGAACTCCTACTACAGGGTAATCCGGAGACCTGCCGCTAGTATAAAGTCTTCACAATGCCATTACAATTCCCACACAAAATGTTTGGAGACATTTAGCCCGAACAGTGAGAGGGATCACGATTTAAACATTTTGTATAAATGTGCTTATCTTATTTGACAATGATTCAACATTTATCTTACATATAGGTCTGGCAGAATTATCTTAACGGTGCTGTTGACACTTCATCGTAAAAAGAAAAAAACGTGAATGTTGCAATGTTAAGTACTCTTCAATTTGAACTATGATGGGTATTAATAACAAAAGTTATGAAAGTTGTTCCCCTTACCACAAATAATGATATTGTAGGGAAAACAACAAAAAGAACATAACATCTACACACTCATAAACAACCTAATTACATTGTCGTCGGTCTCAGATTTCAGGTTTTATGTGATAGCGAGCTGATTTCCAAAGCATACCGGTAGAACAATGCATGAAGACACAGTATAACGCTGAGCTTCTGGGTTGTTGGGTGTCGATTATCAAGCGCTAAGGAGACCGTAATGGCTGATAACAAAGCTAAGCTAACGACTGGTAGTAAGGGTGATATTGACCTAGATATTTTAAGCCCAACGATTGGTCAAGACGTTATCGATGTCCGAACTTTAGGTTCTAAAGGGTTTTTTACCTACGACCCTGGTTTTACTTCTACTGCATCCTGTGAATCAAAAATCACCTATATCGATGGTGATCAAGGCATCCTGTTGCACCGTGGTTTCCCTATCGATCAACTCGCCACTGAAGCCTCTTATCTCGAAGTTTGTTATATCCTGCTATACGGTGAAGCACCAACTCAAGAACAATATGACGTATTTAAAAATACGGTGACTCGCCATACCATGATCCATGAGCAAATTACTCGCATGCTTAATGGTTTCCGCCGTGACTCACACCCAATGGCTGTATTATGCGGTGTTACTGGCGCACTAGCAGCTTTCTATCACGATGCATTAGATGTTAACAACCCACGCCACCGTGAAATTACGGCTTATCGTCTGCTGTCGAAAATGCCAACAGTCGCAGCGATGTGTTACAAATATTCAATTGGCCAACCTTTTGTTTATCCACGTAATGACCTGTCATACGCGGGTAATTTCTTGCATATGATGTTCTCGACACCATGTGAAGAATACACAGTTAATCCTGTTTTAGAACGCGCAATGGATCGTATCTTAATCCTACACGCTGACCACGAACAAAACGCTTCAACCTCGACTGTACGTACTGCGGGTTCATCCGGTGCAAACCCATTTGCTTGTATCGCGGCAGGTATCGCTTCACTGTGGGGGCCTGCTCACGGCGGTGCTAACGAAGCTTGCTTACGTATGTTGGAAGAGATCCAAACTGTTGAGCACATTCCTGCATTTATCGAGCGCGCTAAAGACAAAAATGACTCTTTCCGCTTGATGGGCTTCGGTCACCGTGTTTATAAAAACCATGACCCACGTGCAACGGTAATGCGTGAAACTTGCCATGAAGTTCTAAATGAACTTGGCTTGAATGACAGCTTGCTGGAAGTCGCTATGGAGCTGGAACGTATCGCATTGAACGACCCGTATTTCATTGAGAAAAAACTGTACCCGAACGTTGACTTCTACTCAGGTATCATCTTGAAAGCAATGGGTATTCCATCTTCAATGTTTACTGTTATTTTTGCCATTGCACGTACCATTGGCTGGATTGCACATTGGAATGAAATGCACGATGACGGCCTGAAAATTGCTCGTCCTCGCCAGCTATATACCGGCTATGACAAACGTGAATTCAACTCTGAATTAGCAAAAAAATAATATTTAATTAAATCTGAACCCTACATATGCTAAGGCCTCGAATTTTCGGGGCTTTTTTCTTTTTTACTGATGTCATTTAGCTTACTGCTGTTGATATTCCCTTGGTGTCATTCCGCTCATTTTGCGGAAAAAACTGATAAACGCGCTATCACTTGTTAGACCAAGCTCTTGAATAATATAGTGATAAGGTTTTTCTTGTGCAAGCAACTCAATCGCTTTAATAAACCGCCATTGTTGTCGCCATGTTTGAAATGTCATGCCTGTTTCTTTCAAGAAAATACGCGTGATTGTTTTCTCACTCGCACCGATAGTCTGCGCTAACTGGTTTAAATTCGGTGGTAATTGCTCGATATCAATCCCTTTAAAGCGTCTATCTTGCGGTAATGGCAACAGTGTTGGCTCTAAAGCTGCACTTTGTAGCTCATCGATAAATACCGGTAATAAGTTGGCCAAACGCCCCTGCTGCCAATCACTCTCAAACGGCGCAATAGCAATACGTTCTAGCACTTCCCTTAGTAATGGGGAAATATTCAAAATAACCACATCATTCCCGATTTTTTTGGCATATTCTTCTGATAAATAAACCGATCGATACCCCACGGATGCCTGCATTTGTGCCCGATGAAGAACAAATGGAGGGATCCAAGCCACTCTACCAGGGGGAAGCAAAGACAGGCGATTTTCCAGTGAAATTCGTATACACCCTTGTTGTGTAAACAAAAGCTGCCCCATTTCATGTTTATGAAAACCAGAGTCATGCTGCCCCATTTTTGCCGCGATCCCCAATACTGGCGCACGATACCAATGAGTTTGAAATTTATCTGTTTGATTTAGCCAAGCCATAATGTCTCTTTTTTGATATTTATAGTCTTTATTATTGTAATAAGACAATGAAAATAACACTAAACTACCTGCTATTAAATCGTTGTATCTAATTAGACCCTTTATTTTTAGTCGATTGGTAGGAAAAAGTATGAAACACCCTCTTTCATTATGGCTTGCTGTTGCCTTAATGATGTTTCCTCAAATTGTGGAAACCATATACAGCCCCGCTCTCACTGATATTGCCAGCGCTTTCTCAGTAAATGCGGAACAAGCTTCACAAACACTGTCGCTTTATTTCTTTGCTTTTGCATTAGGCGTGGTGTTTTGGGGACGTATGTGTGACACCTTAGGGCGTCGCCCGACTATTTTGGCGGGTTTATTGATTTACGGTATTGCGTCTGTTGGTGCGTTATTTGTCACACATTTTTATTTATTATTATTAATGAGAATGTTGTCTGCATTTGGCGCTGCCGTCGGTTCAATCGGTACACAAACCGCTATGCGTGATAGCTACCAAGGCCATGAATTAGCGAAAGTTTTTTCTATCATGGGTGTTGCTTTAGCAATCAGCCCCGCGTTGGGAATGTTATCTGGTGCTGGACTCGTCAGTTTTGGCGGTTATCGAACCGTTTTTATCGGCTTAGCTATTTTAGCTGTGGTGCTTTTTCTCTGGTCAGCCTGTCGTTTACCTGAGACCAAGCCTGAAAACGTGACGCAAGTCTCATTTATTGAGACATTTTTACGCATGATCGCTGATAAAGAAATTGCTAGAAATGTGATCTTGATAGCATTTTTCAATATTAATTTATTTAGCTATTATCAGCTGGCTCCATTCAGTTTTGAACAATTAATGCTCACTCAACAACAGTTTGGATTAACAGGGATATTATTAGCGCTTGGGGTTGGTTTAGGTTCGATATCAAATCGCTATTTATTGGCTAAAAAACACACATCTGAGCAGCTTGTAAAACTGTCTAGCGTGATTTCCTTGGTGAGTGGCTGTTTGGTTTTTGTGCTAATGGATTCAATTTGGTTCGTTTTACCCGTTATCGGAGTCGTTATTGGTTACGGAATTGCGATCCCGAACATACTTGCCCATGCATTAAACCGTTATGGTGACAGAAAAGGCACCGCTGGCGCAATTTTAGGTTTATTTTACTACATCGGACTCGCCATCGGTCTAATGGTCGCTGGCTGGAGCCAACACTTAGGTTTAGTGTTAACTATTTCAAGTGCAGTATTAGTTTTCGCATCGTTAAAATACCGAACCCAATAGCTATTTTTATTTTTATTTTTATTTTTATTTTCAATAGATTATCAATCTTCTAAGTATTTCGAATCACAGCTAGGCGGCAAAAGAGTGAAGCCCTAGTCACATACACAAGTATGTGACTAGGGTTCACGAATGCAGCCAACAACGCTGTGGTTTGAAAGACGAAGAAGATTAGGCAGGGTTATCGATATCGATAAATTCGGCATCTAACCCATGTTCATCTACGAGCCACTTAGTCAACGCCTTGATCCCATAACGCTCCGTTGCGTGATGCCCTGCGCTGTAGAAATGGATCCCCATTTCCCTTGCTATATGAATGGTTTGCTCAGAAACTTCCCCTGTTACAAAGGCATCTACACCAAATTCAGCTGCTTGTAGAATGAAGCCTTGCCCTCCCCCTGTACACCATGCGATTTGGCGAATTTCTTCTTTTGCATTATCACCACAATGCAGGACTTTACGGCCAAGACGAGTTTCTAAACGAGACGTTAACTCTGAAGGCGTAATGGGTTGGTCAAAAAAACCAAATGGCATTAATGGGTCGATTTGGCCATTCACCTGCACCCCCATAATATAAGCAAGCTGGGTATTATTACCTAATTTGTGGTGCGCATCTAATGGGAGGTGATAACCATATAGGTTGATATCATTCGCTAATAATGTTTTTAAGCGATTTTTTTTCATTCCTTTGATAATGGCTGGCTCATTTTTCCAAAAATAGCCATGGTGAACAATGATGGCATCGGCTTTCTTTTCAACAGCGGCATCTAGCAATGCTTGGCAAGCTGTCACACCAGTGATGATTTTATGTACATGTGGCCGCCCTTCAACTTGCAATCCATTCGGTGCAAAATCTTGGAACTCACTAACTTTCAATTCATCATTAATGATTTCTTCTAATCTTAAGTTATGCATTATATTGTCCTTTTTACTGCACAGCTAAACTGTTTACCCACCAGTTTGAACGTAATTAACTGATAATCAATAAGCATAAACGGAAACATGATTTTTTTCTGTGTTATTTAGAGCAAATCGCGGGTATTGCCCCATGGAAAATAACTGATCATAAAATAAAGAATGGAAGATAAAAAACAAAACCCCCACAATTCAACATTGTAGGGGTTATTACTAGGCACTCAACTCTAAATTAGCGATGACTTTCCAGTGTTGTCTCTGAGCGTTCTAACCAAACGGGTTTATCGCTAGTCTTAGCCCAAACCTTATGTAAATGGCTATAAAATTTTGCTCTTTTTGGATAAAAAACCATAACCGGAAACGCAATAATGCCAGCTGTTACAGCAGCAGTGCGGCGTGCAAGTACCTGATTACGGGAATATTCGCGATATGTGGACATCGATATCCTCCTTCAGTTGCCACTTTATTTGTCGATCCCAGCGTTGCTCTATCATTCCCCATTAACACACATTTCCCATTAACACAGTAGTAAAGAGCGACTAAAACCGAGCAGATAATATGAAAAATATTGACTGTGAATAGAATATCGCAAATTGTGTAATAAAACCACTCATCTGACCACTTTAAATGTAAATATGACTAAAAAAACTGACCATTCCGTATTTTTACTACATAATTTAACCGAATTATGTTTTATATAAACATAAAAATCACAATCACATAACAATTGGCAATTCCCTTCAGAGATAACCACGTACTCTTTCAAGCAAATAAATCGTCATTTTTATACTTTTTTTACACCCAGCCCGTGCTTTTTATCAGCTTCTTTACAGTGAACCCTTTAGCCTTATCACATGGAAATAATAAGGAGAAAACACTGTGTCATTACTTTCCATTACTGGGGCAGTTCTCGTCGTTTTACTGCTAGCGTATCTGATTTATGCCCTGCTTAACGCGGAGGATTTCTGATATGGCGACTACCACATTGCTATTTTTAGGTAGCTTTTTACTGATCCTATTCATCTTAGCAAAACCTTTAGGTAATGGTATTGCTCGGTTAATCGACAATGACATTCCCCGTCGATTAGAAGCCAGTGAATCCCTACTTTGGCGTTTAACAGGTGTCAAACAGCCGGGAAGGCACATGGCTGAGATGAATTGGCAACAATATGCCTTAGCGATTGTATTATTTAATTTTTTAGGTTTTATTCTATTATTCGCTATTTTGATGAATCAAGGCTATTTACCGCTTAATCCACAACATTTTGGGGGAATGAGCTGGGACTTAGCCTTCAATACCGCGGTTAGTTTTATTACTAATACAAACTGGCAAGCCTATAGTGGCGAAAATACATTAAGCTATTTAAGCCAAATGGCAGGGCTGACAGTCCAAAACTTCCTGTCTGCTGCCACAGGGCTTGCCGTTGCCTTCGCAATTATTCGTGCTTTTTCACGCCATGGCAGTAAAACTGTCGGCAATGCGTGGTTAGATATTTACCGAATTACGGTGTATTTACTCTTCCCTTTAGCGGTTATTTTTGCGCTCTTTTTTGTCAGCCAAGGTGTTATTCAAAATTTTTCCAGTTATTTACTTATTCATCCTTTAGATAGCAGTGAACAGCTACTCCCTATGGGGCCCGTTGCATCACAGGAAGCGATAAAATTGCTCGGCACAAATGGCGGTGGATTTTTTGGCTCTAACTCATCACATCCTTTTGAAAACCCAACGGCACTCAGTAATTTTGTACAGATGTTAGCGATTTTCCTCATTCCTACCGCGCTTTGCTTTGCTTTTGGCCGTGTTGTTGGTAACAACAAACAAGGCCACACTTTACTCTGGGTTATGGGGATCATTTTTGTGGTTGCTGCCATCGCCGTGGTTAAAGCGGAATATGTGGGAAACCCATTTTTAACCGAACTACACGCAACGAGCTCCGCCAATATGGAAGGAAAAGAGAGTCGCTTCGGTATTGTTGGCTCCGCTTTATTTGCCGTCGTTACCACCGCGGCATCTTGTGGTGCAGTAAACGCAATGCATGACTCCTTTACCGCGATGGGCGGGATGGTACCAATGTGGTTAATGCAAATTGGTGAAGTCGTATTTGGTGGTGTCGGTTCAGGTTTATACGGTATGTTGCTATTTGTGCTACTTGCTGTATTCCTTGCTGGCCTGATGATTGGCCGGACCCCTGAATACCTCGGTAAAAAAATCGAAGTGCGTGAAATGAAAATGGTTGCACTGGCAATTTTGGTCACCCCAACCTTAGTGCTGCTAGGTACAACGATTTCATTAATGAGCGAAGCTGGGCGTGCAGGAATTTTAAATCCAGGTGCTCATGGGTTTAGTGAAGTGTTATACGCTTTTTCTTCTGCTGCCAATAATAATGGTAGCGCTTTTGCAGGTCTCAGCACAAATACCCCGTACTACAATGTGCTACTTGCGATAGCTATGTTTATCGGTCGCTTTGGTGTCATTCTTCCTGTTTTAGCAATCGCGGGTTCTATGGCCAATAAAAAACCACAAGCCCAAAGCCACGCCACTTTACCAACAACAGGCCCTTTATTCATTGGGTTACTGATTTTCACTGTGCTTCTCATTGGTGCCCTAACCTTTGTACCAGCCCTTGCTTTAGGTCCAATTGCTGAACAATTACACATTGGTTTTGCGGGTTGATGAGGAGGAAAATATGAACAATAAAAATATTAAATTATTCGATAATAAGCTAATCAAGCAGTCTATTTTTGAGTCTATCAAAAAATGTACACCACAAGCACAATGGCGTAACCCAGTGATGTTTGTAGTTTTTATTGGCAGTATTATCACTACGTTTCTCTGGTTAGCCATGGTAATGGATTACACACAAGGCAGTGCTTGGTTCAGTGGAATGATCACCCTTTGGCTATGGTTTACAGTTATTTTTGCCAACTTTGCAGAAGCACTTGCTGAAGGGCGAAGTAAAGCACAAGCCCAAAGCTTAAAAGGCGTTAAACAACAAAGTAGCGCAACGCGTTTAGCTTTGCCCTCACTGGATGCGAGCCAAGAAATAGTGAGTTCAGAGCAGTTACGTAAAGGCGATATAGTGTTGATCCGTGCAGGAGAAACCATTCCATGTGACGGTGAAGTCATCGAAGGCGGTGCTTCGGTGGACGAAAGCGCAATCACTGGGGAGTCCGCCCCTGTGATCCGTGAATCCGGTGGAGATTTTTCCTCTGTAACAGGGGGAACTCGCGTACTTTCCGATTGGCTGATCGTGGAATGTACCGTTAACCCCGGTGAAACCTTCTTAGATAGAATGATTTCCATGGTTGAAGGTGCGCAACGCCGTAAAACACCCAATGAAATCGCACTCACTATTTTGTTAACTGCACTCACGATAATTTTCGTCCTCGTTTGTGCAACTTTGTACCCTTTTACCCTTTTTGCCGCAGATTATGCAGGTGCTGGCGATGCGGTTTCTATTTTAGTATTGATTGCCCTATTAGTCTGTTTAATTCCAACCACCATTGGCGGCTTGCTTTCATCTATCGGCGTGGCAGGGATGAGCCGCATGTTAGGGGCAAATGTGATTGCCACCAGCGGTCGCACAGTGGAAGCAGCAGGAGACGTTGACGTTCTATTACTCGATAAAACGGGGACAATTACACTGGGAAACCGCCAAGCCTCCGAATTTTTACCGCTAACGGGTATCACTGAACAGCAACTGGCTGATGCCGCACAATTGTCTTCTTTAGCCGATGAGACACCTGAAGGGCGCAGCATTGTGGTGCTAGCGAAACAAAAGTTCAATTTACGCGAAAGAGACATTCATGCCCTGAATGCAACCTTTGTTCCTTTCTCCGCGATGACACGTATGAGTGGAGTCAATATTGGCGAACGGATGATCCGCAAAGGTTCTGCTGATGCGATCCGCCGTTATATTGAAGCTAACCAAGGTAAATTCCCTGTTGAAGCGGATCAACTGGTCGAAAAAGTAGCCCATTTAGGTGGAACTCCACTTGTGGTGGTTGATAATAAGACGGTTTTAGGTGTTGTTGCATTAAAAGATATCGTCAAAGGGGGTATGAAAGAACGCTTTGCCCAAATGCGCAGTATGGGTATCAAAACTGTGATGATCACAGGGGATAACCATTTAACAGCCGCGGCAATTGCAGCAGAAGCAGGAGTGGATGATTTCCTTGCAGAGGCTACACCGGAAGCCAAACTCGCGTTGATCCGCCAATATCAAACTGAAGGCCGCTTGGTTGCCATGACAGGTGACGGCACCAACGATGCGCCAGCACTGGCGCAAGCGGATGTCGCAGTGGCAATGAACTCTGGCACCCAAGCAGCAAAAGAAGCCGGTAATATGGTGGATTTAGATTCTAACCCAACCAAGCTGATTGAAGTGGTGCATATTGGTAAACAAATGCTGATGACCCGTGGTTCATTAACGACGTTCAGTATTGCCAATGATATTGCTAAATACTTTGCGATTATTCCTGCGGCCTTCGCCGTAACATGGCCACAACTTAACGCATTAAATGTAATGCATTTGCACTCACCTGCCTCTGCAATTCTTTCCGCAGTGATCTTTAATGCATTAATTATTATTTTCCTGATCCCTCTAGCAATTAAAGGGGTTAATTATCGCCCAATGAGCTCACAATCATTATTGCAACGTAACCTAGGTATTTATGGTTTAGGCGGGCTGATTGTGCCATTTATTGGGATCAAGCTCATTGATCTATTTATTAGTCTCTTTGGGATTTAAGGTATTGATTATGAATATGATCCGTTCATCGATTATTATGCTATTAATACTCACTCTTTTTACCGGTATAGCCTACCCATTAATGGTAACGGGCCTCGCTCATGTTTTCTTTCCATGGCAGGCTAATGGCTCTTTGCTCACTCAAGATGAGCGTATTGTTGGCTCAGCTTTGGTCGGGCAAAATGTGAGTAACGTCCGCTACTTTCACGGTCGCCCCTCCTCAACTATTGATAGCCCCTACAATGCATTAGCTTCTGGTGGAAGTAATTTAGCGGTCAGCAATCCATTATTACAACAAGTTATGACTGAACGCAGTGAACAACTGCGCGCAGAAAATCCCGATGCCAGTCGTGCAATTCCCGTGGATTTACTCACAACGTCTGCCAGTGGCTTAGACCCCAATATTGCTATTGATGCAGCGTTATACCAAGCGCCACGCATTGCAAAAAGCAGGCAAATTCCATTGAATGCGGTAAAATCATTGATAGAAACACATACTGAACAGGCACTGTTACCCTTTTTAGGCGAACCAGTCATTAATGTGCTAAAACTGAACTTAGCACTTGATGAATATCAACAACAAATAAATAGTCAAACTCACTAGGGGCTATGATGAACAATCAGGAACCTCTCCGCCCTAACCCCGATGAACTCTTGGCCAAAGCCAATGAAATTGGACGAGGCAAATTAAAGATTTTTTTCGGGGCCTGTGCAGGCGTTGGAAAAACGTATGCCATGCTCCAAGAAGCACAAAGACTCAGAGCACAAGGGCTAGATGTGCTGATTGGCGTAGTAGAAACCCATGAAAGAGAAGAAACGGCCGCGCTACTTGACGGCCTTTCTCTATTGCCACCCAGACGCATTATTCATCACGGTCGTCGCCTAAATGGCTTCGATATTGATGCTGCAATTGCTAGACATCCAGCCATAATTTTAATGGATGAGTTAGCATTTAGTAACCCCAATGGCAGCCGCCATCCTAAACGCTGGCAAGATGTCGAAGAATTGCTTGATGCCGGAATTGATGTGTTGACAACCATTAACGTTCAACACATTGAAAGTCTGAATGATATTGTTGGAAGCATTACAGGTATTCGTGTACGTGAAACGGTTCCAGATCATATTTTTGATGCTGCTGACGAGGTGGTATTAGTTGACCTTCCTCCTGACGATCTACGACAGCGCCTTAAAGAAGGCAAAGTGTACATATCAGGGCAAGCCGAACGCGCCATTGAACATTTTTTCCGCAAAGGAAATTTAATTGCACTTCGTGAGCTCGCACTTCGCCGTACAGCTGACCGAGTTGATGACCAAATGCGTGAATTTCGCGGCGGTAAAGGCCAAGCACCTGTTTGGCATACCCGCGATGGGCTATTGCTATGCATCGGCCATAATAGGGGAAATGAAAAGTTAGTTCGTACAGCTGCTCGGCTTGCTGCAAAATTCGGTAGTGTCTGGCATGCTGTTTATGTTGAAACCCCTGCACTTCATCAGCTACCTGAAACCCAGCGCAGAGCTATCTTAAAAGCGTTACGCCTTGCTCAAGACTTAGGGGCAGAGACGGCAACGTTATCCGACCCTTCAGAAGAAAAAGCGATATTACGTTATGCACGAGAACATAATTTAGGAAAGATATTAATTGGCCGACGTGATAAATCAAACAAATGGTTTAAGCTCAATTGGCGCCCCGGCTTTGCCGATCGCCTTGGTAAGCTCGGCCCTGATCTGGATTTAGTGATCGTCGCACTTGAAGAGAAAAGTGAGTGGGATAAAGAACCGGAAAGAAAGCCGTTCTCTGAAAAATGGCGATCAGATATGAATGGCTATTTAATGGCTATTGTAATGTGCGCCACTATCACTTTATTTTCTCGCACTTTTTTATTGGCTCTCGACAAAGCCAACCTCGTGACACTCTATCTATTAGGTGTCGTGTTAATCGCATTATTTTATGGCCGACGCCCCTCTGTCTTTGCCGCGCTGGTCAACGTGATCAGTTTTGACCTGTTCTTTGTTCAACCCCATTTTTCCCTTGCTATCATGGACATGCAATATTTAGTCACTTTTACGGTGATGCTAATTGTTGGGGTTGTTGTGGGAAATCTAACTGCGGGTATGCGATACCAAGCACGTATCGCTCGGTATCGCGAACAACGGACACGTCATCTATATGAAATGACAAAAGAATTAGGACAAGCTATCACCACAGATGATATCGGTAAAACAGGGTATCATTTCCTTAATAATGCCTTCCAAGCCAAAAGTTGCTTATTATTACCTGATGAGGATGGCCAATTAACACCGTTACAATGTGATGGCTACACTGCAATGCAAATTGATAAAGCCATTGCTAAGTGGAGTTTTGATAAACGCCAGCCCGCCGGTGCTGGTACGGATACTTTGCCAAGTGTTCCTTATCAATTACAACCGATCACTACAGCAGATCAAACTCTTGCCGTTCTTGCCATTGAGCCAAGAAATATGCGCCAGTTATTGATCCCAGAGCAGCAACGCATGCTGCAAACCTTCACGGGGTTAATTGCTAGTGCTCTTGCTCGTCTACAACTGACCAAACAAGCTGAGTCTGCCAAATTAGATATTGAACGTGAACAACTGAGAAAC
The DNA here is from genome assembly GCF_028483405.1 of Providencia sp. PROV076. NCBI lineage: Bacteria > Pseudomonadati > Pseudomonadota > Gammaproteobacteria > Enterobacterales > Morganellaceae > Providencia > Providencia sp. PROV076. The sequence goes on from NZ_JAMPRR010000027.1 coordinate 32,045, forward strand.
TCGTTACTTGCTGCACTTTCTCATGACCTAAAAACACCGCTTACCGTTTTATTCGGTCAAACTGAAATTTTAATGTTGAATTTATCTGCGGAAAACTCACCACTTACAGAGCAAGTTAACCAAATGCGCCAGCAAGTGCTTAGCACCTCGCGTTTAGTGAATAATTTATTGGATATGGCTCGCTTGCAATCTGGTAGTATTCAGCCCAATTTAGCGTGGGAATCGCTGCAAGAAATTACCAGTAGTGCCGTTAGGACTTTGGATTACACCTTACACAGTCACCCTTTAGAAATTGATATTCCAGCCGATTTATTACTTTATTGTGATGCTAATTTGATTGAACGGGTTCTAATCAATCTATTAGAAAATGCTGTAAAATACAGCCATAACGATACCCCGATTGGTATTCGAGCTGCCGTTGAAGGTCAAAAAATTCACATTGAAATATGGGATGCCAGCAATGGGATCCCAAACGGGCAAGAAAAAAATATTTTCGACAAATTTTCTCGGGCGCAAAAAGAGTCAGCGATCCCAGGGGTTGGCTTAGGGCTCGCTATTTGCCGTGCTATAATTCAATTACATGAAGGGGAAATTTGGGCGCAGAATAATAATAAAGGTGGAGCCAGCTTCCACTTTGTCTTACCCCTAAAGCAACTACCTGATATCGAAGTAGAAACATAAAGGATTAGCAATATTGTGAGCACTAGCCATCAAATTCTAGTTGTTGAAGATGAAAAAGAAATCCGTCGCTTTGTTCGCTTGGCGCTGGAAGGTGAAGGCTGGAAGGTCTTTGAGGCGGAAAATTACCAACGCGGCCTCATTGAGTCCGGTACGCGGCAACCTGATTTATTGATTTTAGACCTTGGCTTACCTGATGGCGATGGACTCAATTTGATTCGTGAACTACGCCAGTGGAGTAGTATCCCTATCATTGTTTTATCCGCTCGTGAAGAGGAGTCACAAAAGGTGGCTGCATTGGATGCAGGCGCTGATGATTACCTGACAAAACCCTTTGGTATTAGTGAATTACTGGCTCGTGTTAGGGTCGCTTTACGGCGTTTTGGTAAAGTTACTCAAGAAAACTCAAAATGCCAGTTTGGGGATATCACTATCGATTTTATTAATCGAGTTGTTACCAAACAAGGTGAAGAGCTCCACCTTACCCCAATTGAGTTTCGTTTACTCAGTGAACTGGTGGCTAACAGTGGCAAAGTATTGACTCAACGGCATTTGTTACTACAAGTGTGGGGGCCTAATTATGTGGAACATAATCATTACCTACGCATCTATATGGGTCATCTACGGCAAAAGCTGGAGAATGACCCTGCTCGCCCTATTCACTTATTAACCGAAACAGGGATTGGTTATCGCTTTATGCCTTAATCAACTATCAATAATTGAATTCTAAGAATCTTACCGATAGTTTAAATTAAAAGTCTGCTTATAATTTTCTCACCTTTATTTCTATGGAGAGAAATTCGTGCAAATGCTTACTACCCAGCTATCAAACCGTTTTTCATCTGCATTAGTACTTTTTTTAAGTGTTTTTGTTACCACTCAAGCCCTTGCATTAAGCCCTGAAGAAAAAATGCGTACTGAATCATTATTAGCAGCACTTGGTAAACAGCAAAATCTTACATTTACCCGTAATGGTACTGAACATTCCGCTGTCGATGCAGAGTCTCACTTGAGATTAAAATTACGCAAAACAGAGAAACGCCTCAATACTGCAGAACAATTTATTGATAACGTTGCTTCAAAGTCATCAGTTACGGGTGAAGAGTATCAAGTCAAAGATGCACAAGGAAATGTGACTTCCGCGAATGAATATCTGCATGAATTATTAAAAGAAAAAGTGGATAACAAACCTCAGTAAGTCGTATTATCCATAGAAAAAGCCGTGATATTAACTAGAAATATCACGGCTTTTTTTGTTCTAATGCTCTCGAACAGCCCTCTAAATAATTTATTTGTCAGGGGCAATCCTCTAAATCATTCGTGTTGTAGGAAGGCAGCAAGACCGCTAGACCCTAGGAGCATACATAAGTATGTGACTAGGGCTAGTGGGTGAAGCTAACACACCTACAGCGCGAAGGATAACGAGGATTTTAGTTAGACTCGAGCTTCGCCCAAGTATCACGCAACCCCACAGTCCGATTAAACACTAAATGATCTGCACTGCTTAAACGGTTGTCAGCACAGAAATAGCCTTCACGCTCAAATTGGTACGCCTTTTCTGCCACAGCACCTTTCAGGCTCGGCTCAACAAAGCCTTGGCGAATAACCAGCGACTCAGGGTTGATAACCGATAAGAAATCGTCTTCTGCACCTGGGTTTGGTACTGTAAATAAACGGTCATACAGACGAATTTCTGCCGGTAATGCATGAGCGACGCTAACCCAATGAATAACGCCTTTGACTTTACGGCCATCTGCTGGGTCTTTATTCAATGTGCCTGCATCATAAGTACAGTAAATAGTTGTGATATTACCATCAGCGTCTTTTTCAACACGCTCTGCCTTAATGATGTATGCATTACGCAAACGAACTTCTTTACCTAAGACTAAACGTTTATATTGACGATTCGCTTCTTCACGGAAGTCCGCGCGGTCAATATAGATTTCATTGCTAAATGGTACTTGGCGCGTACCCATCTCCGGTTTATTTGGATGGTTTGGCGCTGTTAAAATCTCTTCACCAGCAGGCATGTTTTCAATCACCACACGAACTGGGTCGATAACCGCCATTGCACGCGGTGCTGACTCATTCAGGTCATCACGGATACAAGACTCTAAAGAGGCCATTTCAACGTTGTTGTCTTGTTTAGTAACACCAATACGTTGGCAAAATTCACGAATAGAGGCTGCGGTATAGCCACGACGACGTAAACCTGAAATGGTTAACATACGTGGGTCATCCCAACCATTTACATGTTTTTCAGTGACTAATTGGTTCAGTTTACGCTTAGACATCACCGTGTATTCCAAATTCAGACGAGAAAACTCGTACTGACGTGGATGGCAATCAATCGTGATATTGTCTAGAACCCAATCATATAAACGACGGTTATCTTGGAACTCTAGCGTACATAAAGAATGCGTAATGCCTTCTAATGCATCAGAAATACAATGCGTGAAGTCATACATTGGATAAATACACCATTTGTTGCCAGATTGGTGATGTTCCGCAAACTTAATACGATATAAAACTGGGTCACGCATCACCATAAATGGGGATGCCATATCGATTTTCGCGCGCAAACACGCTTTTCCTTCTTCGAAACCACCTTCACGCATTTTTTCGAATAATGCTAAGTTGTCTTCAATTAGGCGCTCACGGTATGGGCTATTTTTACCCGGCTCTTTGAGTGTCCCACGGTATTCGCGAATTTCGTCTGGGCTGAGTTCGTCAACATAAGCTAAGCCTTTTTTGATCAGCTCGATCGCGTACTGATACAAGGTATCAAAGTAATCAGAGGAATAACGGACATCACCGCTCCACTCAAAACCAAGCCATTTAACGTCTTCTTGAATGGAGTTAACGTATTCGACATCTTCTTTTACCGGGTTAGTGTCATCAAAACGTAAGTTACATTGGCCCTGATAATCCTTGGCAATGCCAAAATTCAAGCAGATTGATTTCGCATGACCAATATGTAAATAGCCATTCGGTTCAGGTGGAAAACGCGTATGCACTGACGTGTGTTTTCCGGTCGCCAGATCTTCATCTATGATCTGACGGATAAAATTTGTTGGGCGAGCATCTGCCTCATTCATTGTCATCATTCCTCAATGCCAAAAGCGCGCTAAAAGCGTGTGGTAATTAAATATATTCTACCATAATCAATCAGGAAACAACCGTTTGATTGCGCCAAGTGCAGCAAAAGCGATGATCAGTAGGAATTTAGGACAAAAACCTCATCTTTACTCACCAATATACGCGATCCTAAGCCAGTATCATGACAGCTAAAACCACGAGTAACAGTAGCGGATAGCTTTGGGCATGGCGTTTATCGCTCAGGTAAGGCATTAATAAAGAAGCAAAACGGATCCCTAACCACGATGTCGCAATTAAAATTAACGCCCCTTTAATATAGATCATCCCCAGAAAACCCGCTCCAAGGTCAATATGTTTATCAATGGCGAAATAAAAATAAGTTAATGTACCCGTGATTGCCATTGGTAATGTTAATGGGTTCGCAAATGCAGCAGCTTGGATCATACTCGCGCCTCTACGTCGCATTAAAGGGACTGTCATCACACTGCCACCAACCCCAAGAAATGCCGCGACAGCACCAATCACCACACCAATAGGCGTATCGGCAAAAATACCGCCACGGGAGTCTTGTATACCTGTAGATCCTGTATTCATAAAGCCGGGACGAATAAAACAATCTAAAATAGTGATGACGAGATAACCAATAAATATCCAACGAATTAATGCACTATCTACGGATAACGCCACTATTGCCCCTAGAATTCCGCCAATTGAAATAGGGATAATAAAAGGGCGAATAATTGGCCAACTCAGGTTGCCTTTAAGGTAATGAGCACGACTCGAAAGCGTCGATGAAAAGATCATCACACAGGTTGATGTTGCCACCGCAATTTGCATTGCCACACTGCCTGCATCGCTTTGCGGCCCCCACACTAAGGTAATCAAGGCATATAACAGTGGAACCGTAATAAAACCGCCACCGAAGCCGAATAGTGCGGTGGTGATCCCCGAAATAAAGCCAAATAAACACAAAAGCAGTTCCACAGATAAACCCTCTCAAGTTATTGAGAAAATATTTTATCGATGAAAAAAGCCCCTTGCTTATGCAAACTTGACAACTTAGTTTGAGATTTCGCCAAATAACCGATTTATTTTATGGATAAATCCCTCGATAATGGCTTTATATAACGGCTAAATACTGGATAAAACCAATGAAATGTATTAACTGCAATGAACATGAAGCCAATAAAGCGTCAGGATGGTGTAATGCATGTGAAGAACTAAAAGTGCATAGAATTAATGGTGTGCTTTACCTACCTGCTTTAGGCTTAATTATAACCGCTTTTTTATCTATCTTCGGCGAATACCAACTTATTCAAGTTGCCGTCTATTATGCAGAAAATACACGGAGCATCCCTCTTTTTTACCTTGGAGCGTTAGGGTTACAACTTGCTTATATCATCATGACATTAATAGCATGCTGGTTTTTCTTTAATAAGAAAAAAGCCACTAAAGTGGTGATGATTACATATTATATTCTTGCACTGATAGTTACCCTCTACTTTACTGTTTTTCTAGCGGTACTCTATGGCGCAAAATTGACGAATACGGATTATAAGCAAATTATTACCAGTGCCTTTAGCGCCGCAATATGGATTGGTTATTTTTTAAAATCGGAGCGTATTGCTCAAGTTTTTACCCGATAATATTTATAAAAAAGGGTGGCCTAAGCCACCCTCTTACTAACTTATAATATTAAGCTGAATTATTTCAGAACATTATAAATAACCGTTTCGCCTGCTTTCACGTCGCCTTCAACTAAAATCTCGACACCAGCGAAGTCATCGATATTGCTGATGATAACTGGGCTAATCATTGATTTAGCATTCGCTTCAAGGAACGCGAGGTCGAGGTTCAGAATTGGTGTTCCGGCAGTCACTTCCGCACCTTCTTCCACTAAACGTGCACAACCTTCGCCTTTCAGTGCAACGGTATCAATACCCATATGGACAATGAGTTCGACGCCATTTTCTGTTTCAAGGCAGAATGCATGGTTAGTTTCGAAAATTTTCACTACCGTACCTGATGCAGGGGCTAACACTTCACTACTTGTTGGTTTGATGGCAATCCCATCACCCACAATACGGCTAGAGAACGCTTCATCTGGCACATCATCAAGTGAGAAAACTTGACCACTCACTGGCGCAACCAGAGATAAAATCACATTACCTTTTGCTTTTGCAGGCTCTGCGGCTTTTTTCTCTTCAGCTACTGCAACTGGAGCAGAGCCTGCAATTGGGCCTTTTGCAATCACTTCAGTCATTGCTTTTGCCACCAATTCAGCACGTGTACCGACAATCACTTGAACATTTTGTTTGCTTAAGCGGATAACACCTGAAGCCCCTAAACGTTTTGTCATGGCGTCGTTAACAACCGCTGAATCTTTAACACCTAAACGTAAACGAGTGATACAGGCATCAATACTGACGATGTTGTCGCTACCACCCACCGCTGCAACATATTGGCGAGCTTCTTTTTGAATATCGCTGTCACTGCTATCAGCAGGGCTAATGCTTTCGTCATAACCATCAATCGTTTCATCACCTGCGCTCTCTTCACGGCCTGGTGTTAACAGGTTGAATTTGCGGATCATGAAGCGGAAAATGACATAGTAGATGCAGAAGAAGACTAAGCCTTGGACAATCAACATATACCACTGAACAGCTAGTGGGTTACGTGATTGCAATAGCATATCGACTAAACCAGCACTGAAACCAAATCCTGAGATCCATTCCATTGTTGCTGCGATATAAACCGAAATACCGGTTAACAATGCGTGGACTACATACAGAATCGGTGCCACGAACATGAAAGAGAATTCGAGCGGTTCAGTGATCCCTGTGAAGAATGCAGCAAACGCACCAGCAATCATAATACCAGCAACTTTTGCCTTATTTTCTGGACGTGCGCAGTGGTAAATCGCTAATGCCGCACCAGGTAGACCAAACATCATAATTGGGAAGAAACCAGCTTGATAACGACCCGTGATCCCCACCGTTGCCAGGCCTGCATCAATTGACTTAGCACCGCCTAAGAAGTTTGGAATATCATTGATCCCTGCAACGTCAAACCAGAACACTGAGTTAAGTGCATGGTGAAGACCAACAGGAATTAATAAACGGTTGAAGAATGCGTAAATCCCCGCACCCACTGAGCCTAAGTCTTTAATGCTTTCACCGAAAGACACTAAACCGTTATAGACCACTGGCCACACATACATCAGTATGAAGGCTAAGATGATCATTAAGAATGATGTCAGAATTGGTACAAGGCGACGGCCGCTAAAGAAAGACAACGCTTTTGGTAGCTCTACGCCACTATAACGGTTGTACAATTCCGCAGACAGAACCCCAACTAAAATACCCACGAACTGGTTATTTATTTTACCGAATGCCGCAGGAACGCTTTCCAACGGAACATTCATGATCATGGAATAAGATGCAGGAGAACACAGTGTTGTCACCACTAAAAAGCCGACAAAACCGGTCAGTGCAGCCGCACCGTCCTTATCTTTTGACATCCCATAAGCAACACCAATAGCAAATAGCACGGACATATTATCAATAATAGCCGCGCCCGATTTAATCAGTAACGCCGCGATTGCACTATTGGCTCCCCAACCATCTGGGTCAATCCAATAGCCAATCCCCATCAGGATTGCTGCGGCTGGTAGTACTGCAACTGGCACCATAAGTGCCCTACCAATCCGCTGTAAGTAGCTAAGAATATTCACAAACTCCCCCTTTATAGCCCTATTTTTGCCCCATTTACGGGATCTTATTGTTCACACACCTAAATCATAATTTAGGTTATTGAGAGTATCAATTTTATAGTCTAAATTAATTGTTTCGCGATGCAAAATAAATAGGTTCGATTTGTGATAAATGTCAACGAAAGAGTTACCGATATGACTAAATTACTAGCTATTATTGAAAACTTATTTTATGATTAAAAATAACTTTTTTATACTATTAACCTGTATATTCTCAGCGCGTTTAAAATGCAGGTGTCGCCGTTAAAACGGCACTGTATACCAACACCAGCGCGTAATAAATTTGTAGTATAACGAGTATTCCTATATCTAATGAATAACATCAGGGATACATATATATATGAAAGATTTCACAGACTTATTAGAGGTAATTGAGACATGAGGCTAATTCCACTTAACAATGCGCATGATGTCGGCATTTGGTCCGCACAGTATATCGCTGATAAAATCAACGCATTCAACCCTACTGCTGAGCGCCCTTTCGTTCTTGGGTTACCAACAGGCGGTACCCCTCTTGCTACTTATAAAGCTCTGATTGCTTTATATAACGCAGGAAAAGTCAGTTTTAAGCATGTGGTCACATTTAATATGGATGAATATATTGGTATTCCAGCTAATCATCCTCAAAGCTATCACACATTTATGCATGAGAATTTCTTTAACCACATCGATATTCAAGCGCAAAATATCAATTTACTGAATGGCAATGCCCCTGATGTTGATGCAGAGTGCCAACGCTATGAAGATAAAATTAAATCTTACGGCAAAATTAATTTATTTATGGGCGGCGTAGGTAACGACGGCCATATTGCTTTTAATGAACCCGGTTCTTCACTGAACTCTCGTACCCGTATTAAGACATTAACACCCGAAACACGCCAAGCGAACTCACGCTTCTTTGATAATGATATCAACCAAGTACCAAAATTCGCTTTAACTGTGGGGGTTGCCACATTAATGGACGCTGAAGAGTTAATGGTACTCGCGACTGGTGCGAATAAAGCGAATGCAGTTCATGCTGCGGTAGAAGGTTCAATCAACCATATGTGGACAGTAAGCTGCGTGCAAATGCACCCAAAAGCACTGATCGTCTGTGATGAACCCGCAACACTCGAATTAAAAGTCAAAACGCTTAAATATTTCAAACAGCTAGAATCTGAAATTATTGAAAAGTTTAACTAATATTATGTTTATCAATCACCCGATCAGCGAAGGCTGATCGGTGACCCACCTTACAGAGGTCAGGAGTTTAAGCCATGTATGCATTAACAAATTGCATTATTTATACAGGTCATGAAAGACTGGATAACCATGCGGTCATCATCGATGGTGAAATCATCAAAGATGTTTGTCCTGTCTCTGAAGTACCTTCCGATATTCCACAACATGACCTACAAGGTGCAACCCTATCTGCTGGTTTTATTGACTTGCAAGTCAATGGCTGTGGTGGTGTCCAATTCAATGATAATAAAGAAAATGTCACATTAAAGAATTTGGATATCATGCAAAAAGCCAATGAGCGTACGGGATGTACCAGTTACCTGCCAACGTTAATTACGTGCTCTGACGAATTAATGAAGCATGGTATTGAGGTCATGACCGAGTACTTAAAAGACCATAAGAACCAAGCTCTCGGGCTTCATTTAGAAGGCCCATATATTAATGTTATTAAAAAAGGCACACATAACCCTGAATTTATCCGTCAACCATCCGGGCAGATGATTGATTATTTAGCTGCTCATGCAGATGCGATAACGAAGATCACATTAGCGCCTGAAATGGTTGAGCTTGATTACATTCATCAACTGAAAGATTCCGGCATTGTTATTTCAGCTGGACATTCAAATGCGACATATGAAGAAGCCAAACTGGGTTTTAAAGCCGGAATTCGCTTTTCAACGCACCTTTTCAATGCCATGCCATATATTTCAGGCCGTGGTCCGGGTTTAGTCGGGGCTATTTATGACACCCCTGAAGTGTATGCAGGAATTATCGCTGATGGCTTACATGTCCAATGGGCAAATATCCGTAATAGCAAACACTTAAAAGGTGATAAATTAATTTTAGTGACTGATGCCACCGCGCCCGCAGGAATAGATCCTCAAACTGGTGAAATGGATCATTTTATCTTCGCAGGTAAAACCATATACTACCGCGATGGATTATGTGTAGATGAAAATGGCACACTCAGCGGCTCATCACTCACCATGATAGAAGCAGTGAGAAACAGTGTAGAGTACGTGGGTATTCCATTAGATGAAACACTGAGAATGGCAACGCTCTACCCCGCAAGAGCCATAGGAGTTGATGAGACTTTAGGGTCTATCGCTCCGGGTAAAATTGCGAATTTAACCGCGTTTAACCACGACTTCGACGTCCTCGCAACCTATGTTAACGGAGCAGAAGTCTACAAAAAATGAGTAACTAGCTAATGAATCAAAGCCACTCGCTGAAGCAAATTGGTAATATTGATCTCGTCAAACAACTAAATAGCGCTGTTGTCTATAGTTTAATTGACCAACATGGCCCGATATCAAGAATTCAAATCGCGGAGCAAAGCCAACTTGCCCCAGCCAGTGTAACTAAAATCACTCGCCAGCTACTCGAACGTGGTTTAATTAAAGAAGTTGACCAACAGGCCTCCACTGGGGGCCGTCGTGCCATATCTATTGTTTCTGAGCACAAAAATTTTCATACGATTGGCGTCCGCTTAGGCCGCTATGATGCCACCATCGCCTTGTACGACTTAGGTGGCAAAATGATTATCGATGCTCATTACCCTATCACTGAACCCTCTCAGCAAGCGGTGGAACAAAAGCTGATTGCCGCCCTTGAAGATTTTATCGAACACAACCAAAAACGCTTAAAAGAGTTGATCGCAATTTCAATTATTCTCCCTGGGTTAGTTAACCCAAATAGTGGAATTGTCTACTACATGCCGCATATTAAAGTCGACAATTGGCATCTCATCGACAATTTACAAGCACACTTTAGAATAACGTGTTATGCAGGGCATGATATTCGCAGCCTAGCGCTCGCTGAGAGCTATTTTGGGGCAACCCGTGATTGCGAAGACTCACTTCTCGTACGTATCCACAGAGGCGCAGGAGCTGGTTTAGTCATCAATAAAGAGATATTGCTCAACCATAGAGGTAATCTCGGAGAAATCGGCCATATCCAAGTTGACCCACTTGGTGAGCTTTGCCACTGTGGCAATTTTGGTTGTTTAGAAACCATTGCCTCAAACCAAGCAATTGAAGCTCGCGTAAAACAACGTTTAGAACAAGGCTATTCAAGCGCCCTTACACTAGAAACTTGCACGATCTCCCATATTTGCCAAGCCGCCAATAAAGGAGACCCGCTTGCCACGGAAGTTATTCAACACGTTGGTCGTCAAATTGGTAAAGCGATTGCTATCACAATCAACTTATTTAACCCTGAAAAAGTTGTTATTGCGGGGGATATCACGGAAGCGGAACAAATTCTATTACCCGCGATTCAAAGCTGCATTGACACACAAGCCTTAAAAGGGTTTCGGGAAAATCTCCCTATCGTGACATCACAGTTGGTTCACAACTCGGCAATAGGCGCTTTCGCTCTCACAAAACGCGCGATGCTCAATGGTGAATTATTACAAAAACTGTTTGAAAGCTAATTTTTACCGTTGTTTTCTTTAAAGCAGGTCGAGATACCTGCTTTTTTATTAGCAATAATTTGAACGTTTCGTTTCATAGGCTATTTTTCAATCGCTTCGTATTCTTCCTGCTTTGTTCCTGTTACAAATTTTTGCGCCCTTTCACTGTATTACTTCACGCGTCACCAAATTACATTTATCTAACAGGTAAGATAAAAAGTGATTTTTTTCAAATATGGGCTTGTTTTTTGCTGGCTTTATCGACAAAATGATTATTCATCAAACAAACAGACGCATTTTCTGAAAAATAGTGCAAAAAGCTGTTGACTGTCGTGTCTGTAATTAGCATAATGCGCCCCGCAACGCCGACGAAGGTTATGCAAAAAAAGATGGCTATGTAGCTCAGCTGGTTAGAGCACAACACTCATAATGTTGGGGTCACAGGTTCGAATCCCGTCATAGCCACCATTATTTTGCGGGAGTGGCGAAATTGGTAGACGCACCAGATTTAGGTTCTGGCGCCGCAAGGTGTGCAAGTTCAAGTCTTGTCTCCCGCACCATTTCCTTCTCGGTAGTATTGAATTTAAGATTGGGGTATCGCCAAGCGGTAAGGCACCAGGTTTTGATCCTGGCATTCCCAGGTTCGAATCCTGGTACCCCAGCCATCTTAATACAATCAATAGTAGAATTTCCCGGATGGGGTATCGCCAAGCGGTAAGGCACCAGGTTTTGATCCTGGCATTCCCAGGTTCGAATCCTGGTACCCCAGCCATCTACTTTCCCTTCTTGTTGCAAACAATCATTTCAAAGAAATTATAATGGCTATGTAGCTCAGCTGGTTAGAGCACAACACTCATAATGTTGGGGTCACAGGTTCGAATCCCGTCGTAGCTACCATTTCTTTTTGTTGGGGTATCGCCAAGCGGTAAGGCACCAGGTTTTGATCCTGGCATCCCCAGGTTCGAATCCTGGTACCCCAGCCATTCTCTCTTTAATCCCCCATAATTTAGATTTCCCTTAATACCCCGCAGTGCATTTAGGCATAACGTATTTATGTACAAAACCCTACCTCTAATTTCTCTTATCACTTTTATTGATAAATGAAATAAAAAATAAAAAAACAGCAGACACGTTCGTTTTTTAATAAACAGGGGATTCATTTCCACTGTTTTCTATATTTTCACCTCTGTTTTTTAGCTTAACTGATTATTTTTTGGCGATATCTTTATTTATTTAATCCCAACACCACTAAATAAGTAGCAACTTAATCGCCGAAAGTGATCTTAGGGCAACATTTATCCTATAAAATTTACGTTTGGGTAACTTTTCTATCAAATATGTGACTTCAATCATTTCTATGTAACCATTTAAAGTGGTAACCTTCCCTAGAATTGTAGTTAGGTATGATTATTACCAGTCAAATTATTATCACCCCCTGGTACTAATGAATTCAGCCCCTTCCTCCATTCCAACTAAATTAGCTCTCAAAAACTCTAATAAAAGTTTTAAACCTAATAATTATAAATTGCCAAACGCAACATTTTTACAGAGAAAATTTATGCGAAACATGATAAAGCAACCAATATATAAAATATTATATGTTCAAGTGATAGTAGCCATCGTTCTGGGTATAGCACTTGGTCACTTTTTTCCAGACATTGGAGAGTCATTAAAACCGCTTGGTGATGCATTCATCAAAATCGTTAAAATGATTATCGCGCCAGTTATCTTCTTAACTGTTGTCACTGGTATATCAGGGATGTCAAACATGAAGGCCGTGGGAAGTGTCGCAGGTAAAGCAATGCTCTACTTCATCACTTTCTCGACAATTGCTCTCATCATCGGTCTTATCGTCGCGAATATCATTCGTCCAGGCTCGGGGCTTAATATTGACCCTGCGACTTTGGATAGCAGCAAAGTTGCCACCTACGTTGAAAAAGCACACGAATCCTCGATTGTCAGCTTTTTGATGAATATCATCCCTGATACCGTCATTAGTCCATTGGTCAACGGTAACATCCTACAAGTTCTGTTTATTTCTATCATTTTCGGATTAGCACTCGCAGCAACAGGTAAACACGGTGAGCCAATAGTAAAACTGCTACAAAACTTCTCAGAACCTGTATTCAAGATGGTGGCGATGCTAATGAAACTCGCCCCTATCGGGGCATTCGGTGCAATGGCATTTACCATTGGTAAATATGGAATATCCTCTATCGGCAACTTAATGATGCTGATTATGACTTTCTATATAACATCACTGCTATTTGTCTTACTGGTGTTGGGGGCGGTAGCCAAATATAACGGTTTCTCAATCATTGAACTGATTAAGTACATCAAAGATGAACTCTGGTTAGTATTAGGAACTTCTTCTTCTGAGGCCGCATTACCAAGTTTAATGCGAAAAATGGAGCATGCGGGGTGTGAAAAATCTGTTGTAGGCTTAGTGATCCCTACTGGTTATTCATTCAACCTTGATGGCACCAACATCTACATGACGATGGCCGCATTATTTATTGCCCAAGCCACCAATATTGAACTGACTATTTGGGAACAAATTTCATTGCTGCTAGTTGCCATGATAAGCTCGAAGGGGGCAGCTGGTGTAACGGGTGCAGGTTTTATTACCTTAGCAGCCACTTTGATGGTGGTACCAAGCGTTCCTGTTGCAGGTATGGCGCTTATTTTAGGTATCGACCGATTTATGTCTGAGTGCCGCGCTTTAACTAACTTAGTCGGCAACGCATGTGCGTGTATCGTTGTTGCACGTTGGGAAAAAGAACTCGACACAGAAAAGCTGGCTCATGCATTTTCAGCAAAAAATGAAACTTTAGATTCAGTGATTACTGAAGATGACAACATCAATACAGATACAAGCAACATTCAGCCGATTGATTTAGCCAATAATAAATAGCACTAACTTCTCCATTTAATAATAAATAGGCCGCTAATTTGCGGCCTATTTATATATCTAAGATAAGTTCTATAACCCTAACGCATACTTCAGCGCCAGTTTTTTTGCTTCTCCGGCGCGCTGTGCCGCCATCAACCCAAGATTCCTAACTATTTTCAATCCCGGTAACTTTTCACTAAATGCCATATAAAACACATCCATTCCAGCTTGCATGATTAAATTATCAGGCAAACGACGGCGTTGATAACGTTTTAATACATCAAGGGAATGCCAAGGCTGTATGTATTCACGCGCGTAAACCACTTCTTTCAGCAGAGCATCAACATCTCGGTAGCCTAAATTCACCCCCTGCCCCGCTAATGGGTTGATGGTATGGGCTGCATCGCCAATCAGTGCTAATCCGTCCATCACATATCGACTTGCATGGTGGCGGGTCAGTGGAAATGCCCCGGAAGCTATCGCCGTAATCGGCCCTAAACGTTCAGGAAAGGCTTCAGAAACCGCTCCAGTTAACTGTTCCATTGACATACCTTGTAAACGCCTAATCTTTGCGGGACTGTCATACCAGACTAATGAAGCCCAATTATCATACAGAGGTAAAAATGCCCTAGGCCCTGAAGGGAAAAACTGCTGCCATGTTTTATCTTGCTGAGGCTGCTGTGTTTGAATGCTAATTAACATGCATGATTGGCGATACTGCCAGCCTCGGCTGCCAATCCCTGCCATTTTGCGGACTTGCGAGTTCGCACCATCGGCGCCAACGACAAGCTTAGCCTGCAAAGTTCGGCCATCATCTAATGCTAACATCCACTCTTTTTGCTGCTTAGATTGATATAAATTGATAAGTCTCGCAGGACAGACGAGGTCTAGATTGCTGTATTTTTCACATTCTTGCCACAATGCAAGTTGTAACACTCGGTTTTCTACCATAAAACCGAGTTCAGGCAACCCAAGGCTTTGAGCATCGAAAACCACATTGCTATCGGGCTCTTCCCATGTTTCTAACTGGCGATATGGCGCACTCCGCATTGCTTTCACATGTTGCCAAGCACCTAATTGTTCCAACAATTCAACAGAAGCGCGGCTAATCGCAGAAATACGAACATCAGGAGCACTTTGTGAGTCAAAGGCCGCAGGTTGTGCTTTTTCAAGCAAAGCGACTCGCATGCCTTCTTGAGCAAAGCCCAATGCTGCTGCCGCGCCAGTCATACCTGCGCCAACGACGACAACATCATAAGATTCGATTAATTTATTCATACGTTCGCTACTATTTACTGTTTAATAAAGGTCTCTGTTTAATAAAGGTTATTATTTGATAACAGTGACCACGTTGATAAAGGTATTGTACCGAAAAATGATGATTCTCACAGGAAATATAGGCATTGAAGACTTAGAGGTCATTGGTTTCCCTCTTCTTTATAACCTTACAAATAGTGTATTTTACTGAAAACACTTTAATTTGCACAAAAAACAACCACAATTTTGCAACATCCTCTGGTCACTGATGCCGCAAATGAATACAATACGTGCTAATTTTAAAACAATAGGCAAATTGCCTGCCCTTAGATTTCGTGTAGTGATATTATTTTAAATATCTTTGCATTTATCCCATCATACAATGATGTCCTTAATCAAAATGCATGCGACTTCCCAAATATAAAGGGTAGGACTTTGGATTTACAACGCGTTTCGGAGTCCATTACACTAGCCGCTTCGAAAACACCGGATATACGACATGTCGACGAATAAAAAGCTATACATTAAAACTTGGGGTTGCCAGATGAATGAGTATGACTCATCCAAAATGGTTTCTTTATTAGAAAATACCCATGGTTATCAACTCACTGAAGTTGCAGAAGAAGCAGATTTATTACTGCTTAATACCTGTTCAATTCGTGAAAAAGCACAAGAAAAAGTCTTCCATCAACTTGGTCGTTGGAAATTCTTTAAAGACAAAAACCCTGACATTATTATTGGTGTAGGCGGCTGTGTCGCGTCACAAGAAGGGGATTTTATTCGCCAACGTGCGCCAAGCGTTGACATCGTTTTCGGCCCGCAAACGTTGCACCGTTTGCCTGAGATGATAAACCAAGTTCAAGGTACGCGCAGCCCAGTTATCGATATCAGCTTCCCTGAAATTGAAAAATTTGATCGGTTGCCAGAACCTCGTGCTGAAGGCCCAACCGCATTCGTTTCGATTATGGAAGGCTGTAACAAGTATTGTACTTTCTGCGTAGTGCCTTACACCCGTGGTGAAGAAGTTAGCCGCCCTTGTGATGATATTCTATTTGAAATCGCGCAGTTAGCTGCACAAGGTGTACGTGAAGTTAACTTGCTAGGTCAAAACGTGAATGCCTACCGCGGTGAAACCTTTGATGGTGAAATTTGCTCATTTGCAGAATTACTGCGTTTAGTCGCGGCTATCGATGGTATCGACCGTGTGCGCTTTACCACTAGCCACCCAATTGAATTTACTGACGATATCATCGAAGTCTACCGCGATACCCCTGAATTAGTCAGCTTCTTGCACCTCCCAGTGCAAAGTGGCTCAGACCGCGTCCTGACCATGATGAAACGTGCACACACCGCACTCGAATATAAAGCCATTATTCGCAAACTGCGTGAAGCACGCCCTGGTATTCTAATCAGCTCAGACTTTATCGTGGGCTTCCCCGGTGAAACAACCGATGACTTCGAAAAAACCATGAAACTGATTGCAGACGTGAATTTTGATATGAGCTACAGCTTTGTCTATTCCGCACGTCCTGGCACGCCAGCAGCAGATTTACCTGACGATGTAACTGAAGATGAGAAAAAACAGCGTCTATACTTACTGCAACAGCGTATTAATCAGCAGGCGTTAAGCTTCAGCCGACAAATGGTGGGAACCGTTCAACGTATCTTAGTTGAAGGAACATCACGTAAAAACGTCATGGAGCTGTCTGGACGTACTGAAAATAACCGTGTGGTAAACTTTGAAGGCACACCGGATATGATCGGTAAATTTGTGGATGTCGAAATTGTGGATGTCTATACCAACTCATTACGCGGTAAAGTCATTCGTACAGAAGACCAAATGGGTCTTCGCGTTCATGAATCGCCAGAGTCTGTTATTGCACGTACCCGTAAAGAAGATGAGCTAGGTGTTGGTAGCTTTCAACCCTAAGCCGCAACCATAGGATATTCAGTGACCGAGACAAAAAATTTGCAAATCGCAACACAAGAGATCTTTCTAGAACCCGCAGATAACCAGCGTTTAATGAGCCTCTGCGGGCCATTTGACGATAATATCAAGCAGCTAGAACGCCGTCTTGCTATCGAAATTAATCGCCGTGATAACCGTTTTAAGTTATCGGGTAAGCCACTGAATGTTCAAGCGGCGAGCAAAATTTTGCGTCAACTGTATGTCGACACCGCACCCGTGCGCGGAGTGATCCCTGATATCGACCCTGAAAACATTCACTTAGCCATTATGGATAGCCGCGTTTTAGAGCAATCTGCCGATAGCATTCCTGACTACGGTAAAGCGGTGAATATTAAAACTAAACGTGGTGTGATCAAACCACGCACCCCAAATCAAGCGCAATATATCGCCAATATTTTAGACCATGATATAACGTTTGGCATTGGCCCTGCGGGTACAGGGAAAACCTACTTAGCGGTCGCAGCGGCTGTAGATGCGTTAGAGCGCCAAGAGGTTCGTCGTATTTTGCTCACCCGTCCAGCGGTTGAAGCAGGCGAGAAACTGGGTTTTTTACCGGGAGATCTCAGCCAAAAAGTCGACCCTTACCTACGTCCACTTTATGATGCGCTATTTGAAATGTTAGGCTTTGAAAAAGTTGAAAAACTGATTGAGCGTAATGTTATTGAAGTCGCGCCGCTGGCCTATATGCGTGGTCGTACGTTGAATGATGCTTTTATTATTTTAGATGAGAGCCAAAACACCACCATCGAACAGATGAAAATGTTTTTAACACGTATTGGCTTTAATTCCAAAGCGGTTGTGACGGGTGATATTACTCAGGTTGACTTACCTCGCGGTAGTAAATCAGGGTTACGTCATGCCATTGAAGTGCTTTCTGAAGTGGATGATTTAAGCTTTAATTTCTTCCACAGCGAAGACGTGGTTCGCCATCCCGTCGTTGCAAAAGTCGTCATGGCTTATGAAGCATGGGAAGAACAAGACAATAAACGTCGCCAACAATTACGTGAAGAAAAAGAACAACAGAAGCAATTTGAAAAGCAGGAAAACCTATAAATGAGTGGCATTGACATCATTCTCGATTTACAAATTGCGTGTGAAAACCCTGATGGTTTACCTTCGGAAGCCGAGTTTCAGCGTTGGTTAACCGCTGTTTTACCTAAATTCCAAGCGCAAAGTGAAGTCACTATTCGGGTAGTTGATGAGCCTGAAAGCCATCACTTGAACTTAACCTATCGTGGCAAAGACAAACCGACTAACGTGTTGTCATTCCCCTTTGAAGCTCCGCCAGAAATTGAGCTGCCTTTGCTCGGTGATTTAATTATTTGTCGCCAAGTCGTTGAACAAGAAGCTATTGAGCAACAAAAAACGGCAGAAGAACACTGGGCGCACATGGTTGTTCATGGTTGCCTTCATCTTTTAGGCTATGATCATATTGAAGATGATGAAGCTGAAGAAATGGAAGGTTTAGAAACCGAAATTCTCGCTGAATTGGGCTATGAAGACCCATACCTTGCAGAAAAAGAGTGACCTAACTATAATTTTTTGAGATGTCTTTCTTATAGAAAGCATTACTTTACAAAAAATTGACGGTTATTTTGCAGATAAACCGTCAATTTTATGCTAAAAAAGAATCCAGTAAGCTGTTTTTATTAACTAACCTAAGCTCCAAATACTTTAACTTGGGCTACTTTTGCGCCAAGTGCAGCCAACAACGCTGCGGTTCGAAATACGACGAGTGAATACTCTAAATAATTCGAATTGCAGCTAGGCGGCCAGCGAGGCTTATCCCTAGGAGCATACACAAGTATGTGACTAGGGTAAGTGAGTGCAGCCAACAACGCTGCGGTTCGAAGTATGACGAGTATTTTTTTGAGGAATATTAAATTAACCGCCATGAGCGACGATAACTCTTCGAGTAGCGATAACCCTGGTCCTAAGAAAGGGTTCTTTGCACTGTTAAATCACCTATTCCATGGTGAACCTAAAAATCGTGATGATTTAGTCGAATTAATCCGCGACTCTGAACAGAACGATTTGATCGATCCTGATACCCGCGAAATGCTTGAAGGGGTAATGGATATCGCGGATCAGCGCGTACGCGACATTATGATCCCGCGTTCCCAAATTGTTACCTTAAAACGTAATCAAACGCTTGATGAGTGCCTTGATGTCATTATTGACTCTGCTCACTCACGCTTCCCTGTTATTAGTGAAGACAAAGACCATATCGAAGGGTTATTGATGGCAAAAGATTTACTGCCATTTATGCGTACCGACGCAGAGCCTTTTAGCATCGATAAGGTATTACGCCAAGCGGTTGTTGTCCCTGAAAGTAAGCGAGTAGACAGACTACTCAAAGAATTCCGCTCTCAACGCTATCATATGGCTATCGTGATCGATGAGTTTGGTGGCGTTTCTGGTCTAGTGACCATTGAAGATATTTTAGAGCTCATCGTAGGCGAAATTGAAGACGAATATGACGACCAAGACGATGTTGATATTCGTCAACTCAGCCGTCATTCATATTCTGTCCGAGCCCTTACACAGATTGAAGATTTCAATGAAGCCTTTGGGACTCATTTTAGTGACGATGAAGTCGATACCGTCGGTGGCCTCGTTATGCAAGCCTTTGGACACCTGCCTTCCCGTGGTGAAGTCATCACGATAGATAACTACCAATTTAAAGTTGCTATGGCTGACAGCCGCAGGATCCTTCTGCTTCACGTAAAAATCCCAGACGACGCGCCAGTTCCAACTTTGGAAGAAGAAAAGACTTAATGAACTCAACGTCTATTTATCAAAGTCAGCGGTTGCGGTTACTGCTGGCTTTAATTTTCGGAGCCAGTGGAACGCTGGCTTTTTCGCCTTTCGACATCTGGCCTGCCGCACTGCTTTCTATCCTTTTCCTCCAACTACTGACCTTGCAGCGTACAGCCAAACAATCTTTTGCTATTGGCTTCGCTTGGGGATTTGGCTTATTCGGTAGTGGTGTTAACTGGGTTTACGTAAGTATTGCCGATTTTGGTGGCATGCCGGGCCCTGTAAACGTATTTATTGTTATTTTATTAGCCGCTTACCTTGCGCTTTATACTGGCCTATTTGGTGGTTTACTGGCTAAGCTTGCTCCTAAAGCCAATATTTGGCGTTTCGTTTTTATGGCGCCAGCTCTCTGGCAAGTCACTGAATTTCTGCGTGGTTGGGTTCTCACTGGTTTTCCATGGCTACAATTTGGTTATAGCCAGATTGATGGGCCGATGAAAGCACTCGCCCCTATATTTGGGGTAGAAATGATCACATTGCTTTTATTTAGCATTAGTGGTCTGTTAGTACTCGCTATCCTACGTCGCAGCTTTATCTCGCTCGCCGTTGCAGCTGCCTTAATTTTTGCCCCATTAATCGCCAAAAATGTACAGTGGTTTACCCCCCTTGAAGGCAAGAAAATGGAAGTGGCATTGGTTCAAGGCAACATTCCCCAATCAATGAAATGGGAAGCTAGCTTCTTACAAAAAACCAAAGACACCTATATGGAGCTCTCTCGCCCTTATATCGGCAAAGCGTCTTTGATTATTTGGCCTGAATCAGCGGTGCCTTCTGTTGAGCTCGATAACCAAACGTGGCTTAAATCTCTCGACCAATTATTGGCAGAGTCAAACACCCAGTTAATTACGGGTATTGTGGATGCACGCCCGATAGACGGTGAATATACTTTTTATAATACAATCATTGTATTAGGAGATAAAAACCCGTATTTATATCCATCTAAAAACCGCTATAACAAACACCATTTAGTGCCATTTGGTGAATATGTACCTTTAGAAGATTTGCTGCGCCCTATCGCACCATTCTTTAATTTGCCGATGTCAGGTTTTAGCCGTGGCGATTATGAGCAAGCGCAATTAGCGGTTGGTAATATTCATCTAACTGCCGCTATTTGCTATGAAATTATTTTAGGTACACAAGTCAGGGATAACTTTAAACCTGATAGCGATTACTTACTTACCGTCTCCAATGATGCATGGTTTGGTCAGTCTATCGGCCCATGGCAGCATTTCCAAATGGCGCGCATGCGTTCATTAGAATTGGGACGCCCATTATTACGTTCCACCAATAACGGGATAACTGCGGTGATCAGTGCAGATGGCTCAATACAAGATATGCTACCTCAATTTAAAACAGCGGCGCTTGCCACTGAAGTCACACCAACAACTGGACTAACACCTTACGCACGTTGGAGTCATTATCCGATGTGGGGAGTGGTCGTTATATTTGGTATTCTCGGTTTTGCTATGAATAGGCGCCAAAAATAACGATATTGGCCCCACCTCAGTACCTATCAATGAGGTGGGGTAATTGACTATGCAACCAGTAACCCTTGTAGATCCGCAATTTTCACTGTCACAATACAACCTGAATTGAATTGTAAGAAATCATCTTCAATGCCATCGGAAAAAATAACACCGTTATGGGGCATTAATGATTCAACAGCTAACGGGCTACCCGGCTCAATCGTACCAAATACCCATCTCGTTCCTGTTGTTTTACTTAAAAATGGCTCCCTAACACTAAACTGTAATTTACTTTCTCCCCAGCCAAATCCTTTTGCCAACGGATGATTATTTCCCCCCATAATTGCCTGCGCACCCGCTAAAATAGATTGAAACCAACCTGTTGACCCAAGTCCTGTCGATATAATAATGCCAGAGGATGATTGAAACTCTTGCTCCCCATTCCAATTTAATAAATAACGTGCCGATGTGTGGCTTTTCGGACCAATAAATAAATCGTTCACCGCGAGTAGCGATTGCCCGTCATTGGTCGTTGCCTGGGCGAAAGTCACCATTTTTTGCTCTATTTTTCCTTTTAAGGTATTCATCACCACTTCCTGCAATTGGCCTATTTCAAAAGGAAGCAACTGACCATCCCACCGTTCAGGATCTGGATTAATAGCGATAACGGGTTGTCCGTTTAAGTACTTCAAGGTGTTCGCCACTAAACCATCTTGGCCAATCACGATAACAATATCGTGTTTAGAAAATTGGTAACTAGGTAATAATTTTCGTTCCAATAATTGAAATCTACCTAATGATTTCAATATCGATTCGGCTTGTATTAATTGGCGTTGATATAAGTCATGTTCATTTAAGTAGTCACTCACCTCAACATGGTTGTGTTCCAAGTAAAATTTAGCTTGAGGCCAAGTATTAAAGCGCTCAATCAATTCCTGCAAACGTGTTTTACGCATCACTAAGACAAAACGTACGTCATTATTCCTTTGCATTATTTACCCCCTTTCTTCATTAGCTGGCCAAATAAATCAGGCGATATATTGAGCTCACCAATCTTACCGGCATTTTGTGCTAATGATTCGAATGCCATCGCCATCAATTGTTCTGGTCCCATTTTTGCTAACGCTAATGCTTTTAAGTTTTCCACCGGTAATTGGCTATAGGCTTTCATTTTAGATTCAATAGAGTAAGCATCTGCATCCGACTGTATGCGTTGGTTTTCAACACTAAGCGCAACCAATTCATTGCGTTTTGCTTCTGCATTCACTTGTGCGATTAACTCCTCTTGCTCGATTTCTGCTCGCTCTCGCAATATTTTCCGCTCATTATCAAGGCGTGCCTCTTCAATTTGTTGTTCTTTGGCTTGAACAGATAAGTCGGTTTCTAATTCCGCTTCTTTGATTGTGCGTTCTTGTTCGACAGAAAATTTGCGTCTTGCATAAATGGCATCATCAGCCTCTTTCAGTATGGATTCTCTCGCTTGTGCTTCTAATGCTTTAAGCGTTTCAGGTAATGGTGCAATGGCTGAGATAGAAACATCCAAAATTTCAATACCTAGAGACTCAATGACCGCCTGCACAGCGAGTTGCTGGCTCACCAAAACAACTAATGATTGGCTAATTAATAATGCGTCCCGCAGTGAAGTGGTTTGTATTTTGGCTTGGATCACGGTTTGAGCCGCTCGCACGACTCGATCATTTAATTTAAGGGGGTCTTCTGAAGCGTAACTTTTCCCGTCCTTAGATAAGTTAAAATTTAAGACATCCGCTGTTTTTTCGGGCTGTTTTACCTGAAAAGAAATTTGCCCTTGAATACGTAAACTTTGGAAATCAGCTGTTTGTAAATTAAAAATAAATGGGGCTTCTTGTGCATTCAATGGAAGCGCCGCAATGGACGTTTTATCGGAGTTATACCAAAAACTGAGCCCCTTACCTTGCTTACGCACTTTCCCATTCACTGATTGAATAACAAAAGTCGATGAGTCTGCTTTGAAATATTTAAAGTTAATCATAGTGGATCCCTCATTATTGTCTTTATGACCTTAATTAATTATTGTCCTATAGACATTAATTAGTCAAGCAATAATTGTCTTAATGACATTAACTATTTTTTAGCGTATAGTTTGTTCATCAATGCCAATCAGACTTTGAGTGATAACCAAATGAATGAAAAAGAATTTTTAGCTCACTACGATAGAAAAAAATTTCTATCACCGCTTATCACTGTCGACGCTGTAGTATTTACCTATCATGAAAACACGCTGAAAGTATTACTTGTCGAGCGCGCTAATTTTCCTGAAAAAGGAAAGTGGGGGCTGCCGGGTGGTTTTATTGATGAAACAAATGATAAAAATTTAGAAGAGACTGTTTTACGTAAGCTGAAAGAAAAAACGGGGGTTATTCCTCCCTATGTTGAACAACTTTGTACAGAAGGAAACCACCAACGAGATCCTAGAGGCTGGTCTGTCACTGTTTGCTATACTGCTCTAATTGCTTACCAAGCCTGCGAAGCGCATATTGATACGGTAGATTCTGTAAAATGGGTCTCTATTGATGAAATTGATCAACTTTCTCTTGCATTTGACCACTTCAAACTCTATCAACAAGCAAGAGAACGTCTAAAGCAAAAATCACTCTACTCAATCGTTCCAGGTTTCGCACTCCCTGACGTTTTTACCTTAGCTGAGCTACAACATGTCCATGAAGTTTTGATTGGTAAGCCTTTGCAAAATAAATCGTTTAGGCGCCGACTCGAACAAGCGAATTTGTTGATTGATACCGGAGAAAAACGCCACGAGCGCGGCCGACCCGCTAATTTGTATCGTTTAAAACCACAATCCGCGG
The DNA here is from genome assembly GCF_028483405.1 of Providencia sp. PROV076. NCBI lineage: Bacteria > Pseudomonadati > Pseudomonadota > Gammaproteobacteria > Enterobacterales > Morganellaceae > Providencia > Providencia sp. PROV076. Next base: position 56,476 of record NZ_JAMPRR010000027.1, read on the forward strand.
ATTACCGTTTTATTCGTAATTTAGAATTTTAGTAATTGATATGCCTGATAAATAAATATTATCAGGCGCTCTAATGAATGCTATTGGCAAATCGCAGGGGTCACAATATAGGTAAAAATGAGTTTGTTAGACTTATGATAATTATGCGTAATACCTTCGGGGAACATTTCATGCAATATATCCATGCCTGCATTTTTATCACAGTAGTTGCGGTTTAAAATCTCACGCATATTTTGCTGCCAGTTATCACCTTCCAATATATTGTCAGGGATCCCTTTGATAGTATATTGGTAAAATAACATGCCATTTTTAGCAGTCACTTCCGTCAATAGTGTTACATCGTCGATTAACATAGGTAAGGATTTAGCCATATCAGACAAAAAAATGCCCCGTAACATCGTTGGGTCATCATCCCCTTTTGCATTAAATGCATTGATTTTATCTTCTGTCGAATTGGCTTTTATTTCATCATAACGCTGTTCTATTTTTGAATTTTTTATCGTTTCTGACGGCTGTTTTGTTGTTGTTTTTTCTTCCACCTCAGGGGAGCATCCCGTAATTAATACCGCACCTAGAAATAATCCAACCACTTTTTTAAACATAACCATCCCATTCACCTATTTTATTATTTATATAGCCGAATGAGTTTACCATAATGATAAATTAAACTTATAGGCAGAAAAATCCCCTTTTTCAGGTCAAAGGGGATGGTAGAAAGTTAAAAGGATGCCAACCACATACGCATTTTTAGACCATAAGAGCTAGTCCAACCCGATGTAAAGCTAACTAATTCACCGTTATCAATCACCATAAATGTGGGAGTTGCGCTGACCCCAACCGCATTGGAAAGCTGACCGCTGGTATCGTTAATCACAGGAAACGTTAATTCCTTGTTTTCCATTCCCTTGATTAAGCGAGATGTTTCACCTGAGCGTATCGCTACTGAAATAATTGGCATACCTGATTGGCTTAATTCTGATACCGTTGGCGAAGTCAAATTACATACCCCACACCACGTCGCCCAGAAATAAACCAGTATTGGTTTTTCTTTGCTTAACTCAGCTAGAGAAACGCTCTCACCATTCACTAGCGTGTGCTGTTCCAATAATACGGGCGCAAGGGTTTGTGGCTTGCGCCATAAATCCATCACTGTAAAGGCAATAAATAAAATAATTGCCAAAACAATAATTTCTTTAGACCACTTTTTTAGTCTAGACATACGTTTTTAACCACTTAGTTTTCAAATAGCCCAAATTTAACGTATAGGAAAACAAAGCATTTAATCGAAATTAATGCTTTGTTATTAAGTTAAAATGCATTCTTTCCTAATTCGCTAATACTTTTCTAAGTAAATCTTAAGCTTAACTTTATCCTCTAAATAATTCGTGTTGTGGCTAGGCGGCAAACGAGACTATCGTGGGGAGCATACGCAAGTATGTGACCCACGTAGTCGAGAGCAGCCAACAACGCCACAGCGCGAAGTATGACGAGGATAACGAGGATTATTTGAGCTTAGCGAGCTGCTCCTTCACTACCGCCTCAAACTGCTGTGCATCAATAGCGCCTGGGATCAGCTCATCACCCACCAATGTTGCTGGTGTTCCATTCACGCCCAATTTTTCTGCCAAGATCATATTAGTGCGAATACCATCGCGGCTCTTATCACTCGCTTTTAATTTATCGTTGCCAGTAGCTTTGAGAGCATCTTTGATATTTGCATCTGATAGCATACCCTGTTTTTGCATAAATTTGTGATGTAAAGCTTCAAATGCTTTCGGATCTTCTTGCCACAGAGTCATAGTTAACTGTGCTGAATCCATTGATGTTTGGCCTTTAAATGGTAAATATTTGATTACCACTGCCACATCATTTGGATATTTTTTCACAATATCCATCAGTTGAGGGTCGAAACGCTTACAGAATGGGCAGTTAAAATCAGTAAAGTTAACCAAAACTAACTTGGCATCTTTTTTACCGATACGTGGACTGGTTGGGTCATTAAACAGAGCGTCCTGCTCTGCTTTTAAGGTTTCTTTCATTTGAGCTTGTTGTTTTTCCCCTTGTTTTGCTTGCAGGGCAACAATCGCTTCTTCCAAAATTTCTGGGTTTTCAACCAAAGTATCACGCACTAATTTACGCACTTGTGCTTCTTGGTCCGCACTCAAAGGTGCTGCTTGTGCTACTGACCCAATCATTAGTGACGAAAATAAAACAGCTAAAATTGTTTTTTTCATTTTGTGGCTCCTTTGGCCTGATTCATAACGGATATTAGCGATTCACGGTCAAGTATTGTTGACAGTACTTCGCCTTCGGCCAAGTTAGGGCCATAAATTTGATTAAATGGAACAGCAACCTGCCCACGTTTTTGTAAAAATGCCGTAATTTCAGGTGAAGGTTTGGTCCAATCACCACGTAAAGCAACAACATCGGGTTCACTAAGCAGCTGTTGGATATCATCCCTTAGCAGTACATTGTATTTATTTGCCTTACAGGTTACGCACCATTCCGCGGTGACATCAATAAATACACGTTTGTTATCCGCCAGTGCAGCCGTAATCGCTTGTTCAGTCAAAGGTTGCCAATTTACGGTATCTTTAACAAGAGAACGGCTACCGGAATGCTGTTCTTGTGTCATCCAAACAAACCCACCAGCAAAAGCGGCAAATAATATAAATGGTAAGATAGCCGCCCTTACACCGCGTTTTATCGCGATAAAGACCACTAATAACACTAAGAAAACGACAGCAATCACGGTCGAGGTAGTGACACCAAAATGTGGTATTAATAAGCTAATTAACCATAAACTGGATACCAGCATCATTAACCCAAGAACGGCACGCAGCTTCAGCATCCACATACCAGGCTTTGGTAGTAAGCGAGAAATAACTGGGAAAGCAGCTATAAGTAGCCATGGCAAACTCATACCGACACCTAATGCCGTGAAGATCAGCCACAACTCTTCCATTGGCGCTGCCAGTGCAAAGGCCACTGCGGTGCCCAAAAATGGTGCAGAACAAGGCGTTGCCAGTAATGTCGCAAATACCCCTTGCCAAAAATGGCCACTGTTACCATGACCACCAGCTGTCGCCAAGCGTGTATTGGCCTTACTACCGAGGTTGATTTCAAATAAGCCAAATAAATTCGCAGTAAATAACGCCGTTACCAACACCATAAAGCCGATAAACCACGGGTTTTGGAACTGAATTCCCCAACCGACAGCTTGTTGACCGACTCGTAATAACGTCATCAAGAGCGCCAGTAACCAAAAGGAAACTAGAATACCGAGAGAGGACAATAAAAACTGACGGCGAATGGTCTTTTGCTCACCATTAGGTACCATCAATACAGAGCCAAGTTTCATTGCTAACACCGGAAGTACGCACGGCATTAGATTAAGGATCAGCCCCCCTAAAAGGGCAAATAGCATCACCTGCCATAAAGAAGCACTGCTCACTTTAGACGCTATCGTGCCAGTAAATGGGCTAACTTGATGGCTAACTTGCTGTGAAATATCACCATCTGCAACAACAAAAGAGAGGGTTTTTCCGGTTAAATCGGGAGAATCGCCCCCCCAATCATCACCGACATCTATTGTTGCTGTTAAATGGTCACCTGATGTTTCTATAACAGGAACGCCTAGTGCCGCCCCTTCAACCACATCAGTGAAAATATTCGGTTGTTCCCACGCGTTGCCTGTGCTTTTCTGCAATTCAATGATTAGCTTATCATTCGCAAAACCAACTTTGGTTTGCTCAACTAAACCACTTGATGGTGGAACTGCACCTTTGGCTTGATTAAACGCCCAAGTAAAGTCAGCAGGAACAGGCTCTGTTAAATCGAGCTCAAACGGATAATCGGTTAAAATACAAACATTACTACACGTTGATAATGTTAACGTACCTTCAAGTTTATCCAACTTTTCATGACTTGTTACTGTAATGGGGAAGACAATATCCCCCATGTAACCTTGAGTTGAAACACCTGCGACATCAAAGCGCCCTGGTGTTGGCCATTGCCAATCCGTTGCTTCAACAGGTGATGACCACACAATTTCAGGCGCAACGCCCCCTTCACCAGGTGAACGCCAATAGGTTTTCCAGCCCTCATCAAGCTTTACATCGAGCAAAATGTCGACTTTGCCATTTTCCTGCGCCGAACTTAATAACCTAACCTGCGCATGTCGTGGAGTATTGTCATTCATCCACCCCGTATTCGCAGGTTGCAACCACCCCGTATCCGCAGCATATAAACTGCTCGAAAATAGTGCAAAAAATATAAAAAATGAATTAATTAAAAAACGCATTGTTTCCTCCAGAATAAATTACACAAACCAGTCCCTATTCGTTGTGTGTTAATTCCGAAGATTACAAAACTGTAAGTGTCTTCTGACTCTTGGAGGGGCATGCTTCTCTTCATTATTTGCTCTAGATATAAATAGATTAGTACAAAATAAAGTTAGCGCAGCCAAAGTAAGGAACATAAAGAAGAATGGTTCAAGCACAACAGGTAACAAAGTCACTAATGACTTGGCGCTCAGTTCACAACTAGAAAGATGCGAACTACTGCTATCAGCTTGTTTTACTTGTGATTGTTCGATATAGGAAAGGTTAGCCCCAGTATTAATTTGCACTTGAGCTAAGACATCTGGCACAAAAAAATTGGCGAGCAGACGCTCTCCGACGGCACGTTGATTCATACAAATCAATACCATCAGACAGGCGAATATCACTAATCCTTTACCTAATTTTAAATGCCTGTTCATGCGCATCTTGGTATAACTTCCTGAAATAACACTAATTATGCGACTTTGATAACCATAACGATAAAAACCAGTCTTTGACTAATACCGTTACCCCATCTATAAGTTAAATAGAGGTTACATCTTACACAGCAAAACATTCCGTACAAGTACCATCAGCTAACTTTACAAATATTATTTCCTTTCCCACAAACAAACATGCAGTTCCATCAAAACTCGGCACGTAAATTGCTTTATCCAATATATGGCATGATACGAAGATAGTTTGCACCTTAACAGTGCGTGATTATCAATTTAAGACAATATTAAGTGGCTAATCACCATGTTAGTGCGGTAATTCAAAAATTACCCAAATAATATGCGAGACAGCTCCCGAAATTGAAACAATTCGTTTTCATTAATTAACAAATTTAATTACTTTTTAACAACAATAAAACATATAGCGAATAATCGCGGGATTATCTAAATCTGCGAAATATTTGCAAACACAACACTACAAAACCACAGTAATTTAGGCGTTATCTCACGATACCTCCTTAAAATTACAACGGGTTTACACCGATGTTCTAAAGGAGTTGTAACTATGCGTATAAGTAAACTTGTATTATCGATGATGATTTTAGGTGCAACCTGTGCAGTCCAAGCAGAAGAGTTAAACGGCACTCTGAAAAAAATCAAAGACAACGGTGTAATAGTTGTTGGTCATCGTGAATCTTCCGTCCCTTTCTCTTACTATGATAATAGCCAGAAAGTGGTGGGTTACTCACAGGATTATTCAAATGCTATTGTTGATGCAGTGAAGAAAAAATTAAACATGCCTGATCTGCAAGTCAAACTCATTCCAATTACATCACAAAACCGTATTCCACTACTGCAAAATGGCACATTTGATTTTGAGTGTGGCTCAACAACCAATAACGTAGAAAGACAAAAACAAGCCGCTTTCTCTAACACGATCTTTGTGGTCGGGACACGCTTGCTCACCAAAGGTGACTCTGGTGTAAAAGACTTTGCTGACTTAGCGGGTAAAAATGTCGTTGTGACCTCAGGTACAACTTCTGAAATTCTGTTGAATCAGTTAAATGATGAAAAAAACATGAAAATGCGCATTATCAGCGCGAAAGACCATGGTGACTCGTTCCGTACCTTAGAGTCTGGCCGTGCTGTCGCCTTTATGATGGATGACGCATTGTTAGCAGGTGAGCGAGCAAAAGCGAAAAAACCAGAGATCTGGGAAATCGTCGGCAAACCACAAACTGAAGAAGCTTACGGCTGTATGTTACGTAAAGACGACCCTCAATTTAAAGTGCTTATCGATGAAACCATTGCGAATGCACAAACCTCGGGTGTCGCTGAGAAATCCTTTGACCGCTGGTTCAATCAACCTATTCCACCAAAAAATCTGAACCTGAAATTTACGTTATCCGATGAAATGAAAGCCTTATTTAAAGAACCGAATGACAAAGCATTAAACTAATAAAAAGACAAACAGGGTATTACTGAAGTAAGAATTGCAAGGCGGCCGTTCCCCGCCTTGCATCCTCTTTTACGACAGTATTCGGGAATTTCATTGCCCACAGGAAGTCAACATCATGTCTATTAACTGGAATTGGGGGATTTTCCTTCAGGAAGCCCCGTTTGGGAATACCACCTATTTAGGGTGGTTAATATCTGGCCTCGAAGTCACCGTAACACTTTCTATTTGTGCCTGGATCATCGCATTCTTAGTCGGCTCATTTTTCGGTATTTTACGTACCGTACCTAACCGTTTTTTAGCCTTTTTAGGAACTGCTTACGTAGAGTTATTCCGCAACGTACCACTTATTGTGCAATTTTTTACTTGGTATTTGGTTATTCCAGAACTTCTCCCTCGCTCAATCGGGGATTGGTTTAAAATGGACTTAGATCCTAACTATCAATTCTTTATTTCCTCAATGCTTTGCCTTGGGTTATTCACCGCAGCACGAATGACCGAGCAAGTACGTGCAGCCATTCAGTCACTACCTAGAGGGCAAAAAAGCGCTGCACTCGCAATGGGGCTCACTTTGCCACAAACCTATCGCTACGTTTTATTACCCAACGCCTATCGGGTAATTTTGCCACCAATGACGTCTGAAATGCTGAACTTGGTCAAAAACTCAGCCATTGCATCAACCATTGGTTTAGTCGATATGGCGGCACAAGCAGGAAAGCTATTGGACTATTCTGCTCACGCATGGGAATCCTTTACCGCAATTACGTTAGCTTATGTCGGAATTAACGTCATTATTATGATTTTGATGACGTTATTAGAGCGCAAAGTTCGCTTACCTGGCACCATTGGAGGGCGGTAAAATGATGTATGAATTTGATTGGAGCTCAATTGCTCCGAGTATGCCCTTCTTAATCGATGGCTTTATTGTCACCGCGAAAATTACACTGACCGCGATAGTGGTGGGGATTTTGTGGGGTACTGTCCTTGCTGTGATGCGGTTATCCACATTCAAACCCATTAGCTGGTTTGCTGCCTTGTATGTGAATACATTTCGCTCCATTCCACTAGTCATGGTTTTGCTGTGGTTCTACTTAATTGTGCCTAGCTTATTACAAAATGTTCTAGGCTTATCACCAAAAAATGATATTCGTTTAATTTCGGCAATGATAGCCTTCTCTCTTTTTGAAGCGGCCTATTACTCTGAAATCATTCGTGCTGGTATTCAAAGTATTTCTCGAGGGCAAGCCTCTGCTGCGTTAGCATTGGGAATGACAAATATGCAAACCATGCGGCTCGTCGTATTACCGCAAGCCTTCAAAGCCATGGTGCCGTTGTTGTTAACTCAAGGGATTGTACTGTTTCAGGACTCATCCCTCGTGTATGTGCTCAGTTTGACAGACTTTTTCCGTACCGCCACCAATATAGGTGAGCGTGATGGGACACAAGTAGAGATGGTACTGTTTGCGGGTCTGGTGTACTTTATTGTTAGTTTTGGCGCTTCTATGTTAGTGAATTATCTTAAGAAAAGGACTGTTTCATGATAACCCTGAAAAATGTATCCAAATGGTATGGCCAATTTCAGGTGCTTACAGACTGCACAACTGAAGTTAAAAAAGGTGAGGTTGTGGTTGTGTGCGGGCCATCTGGTTCTGGTAAATCCACATTAATAAAAACAGTGAATGGTTTAGAACCTATTCAGCAGGGTGAGATTTTTGTGAATGATATTCAAGTAAATAACAAAAAAACTGACCTTGCCAAATTACGCTCTAAAGTAGGAATGGTGTTCCAGCACTTCGAGCTATTTCCTCATTTATCAATCATTGAAAATCTGACATTAGCGCAAGTTAAGGTATTAAACCGCGATAAAAAAGAAGCGGAAGCAAAAGGTTTGAAATTATTGGAGCGCGTAGGTTTATCCAGCCATGCCAATAAATTTCCAGCTCAGCTTTCAGGCGGACAACAACAACGTGTCGCTATCGCTCGAGCACTGTGTATGGACCCAATAGCAATGCTATTTGATGAACCTACTTCAGCGCTAGACCCAGAAATGATCAACGAAGTTCTTGATGTTATGGTTGAATTAGCTAATGAAGGTATGACCATGATGGTGGTTACCCATGAAATGGGCTTCGCCAAAAAAGTGGCTAATCGCGTGATTTTTATGGATGAAGGGAAGATTGTTGAAGACAGTAAAAAAGAAGACTTTTTTGCTAACCCACAATCTGATCGTGCAAAAGATTTCCTCGCAAAAATTCTTCATTAATATTAGAGAGGGAGCTTATTAGCTCCCTCCTCTTATCACTATATTATTAACAAATAAATCAACAACAACGCCCCAGATCCGAAATAGTTCAACAAACCACTACCATTTCACTGGTTTTTTAGTTAAGTTGTTTGGTTATCAGCGTAAAATATCCTGATCCGTTCCCCGAAAAGCAATATCCAGCTTCCCCCGTAGGTTCAGCTAATCAACTATTGTTGTTTTCGGTGTAGATCCGCTATGCTATGCGGATCTCAATTTAAGAAAGACATTCACGCTACAGATGTAGCATTTATTCACCATAGGATTATCGGTGCCATGCAAGAACAATATCGTCCAGAAGATATAGAGCCTAAAGTACAGCGTCACTGGGATGAAAAAGCAACTTTCAAAGTGACTGAAGACAACAGCAAAGAAAAATACTACTGCCTGTCCATGCTACCTTACCCTTCTGGTCGACTACACATGGGCCACGTACGTAACTACACCATGGGTGACGTTATCTCTCGTTACCAACGTTTGTTGGGGAAAAACGTTCTCCAACCAATTGGTTGGGATGCGTTTGGTCTGCCTGCTGAAGGTGCTGCAGTTAAAAATAATACGGCTCCTGCGCCATGGACTTACGCCAATATCGACTACATGAAAAACCAGTTGAAAATGCTCGGTTTCGGTTATGATTGGGATCGTGAAGTCACCACTTGTACTCCTGAATATTACCGTTGGGAACAATGGTTCTTCACTAAATTGTATGAAAAAGGTTTAGTGTACAAAAAAACCTCTGCGGTAAACTGGTGCCCACATGATTTAACCGTTTTGGCGAATGAACAAGTGGTTGATGGCTGCTGCTGGCGTTGTGACACCCCTGTTGAGCGCAAAGAAATCCCACAATGGTTTATTAAAATTACCGACTACGCGGAAGAACTGCTCAACGACCTCGACAAATTAGATGACTGGCCAGAGCAAGTCAAAACCATGCAGCGCAACTGGATCGGCCGTTCCGAAGGAACTGAGATCACATTCAATGTTGCAGACCGTGATGAAACCTTAACAGTTTATACCACTCGCCCTGATACTTTTATGGGGGCAACTTATGTGGCTGTTGCAGCAGGACACCCTCTGGCGAAAGAAGCTGCGACAAATAACCCAGAATTAGCCCAATTTATTGATGAGTGCCGTAACACCAAAACTGCAGAAGCAGATATGGCAACCATGGATAAAAAAGGTATGGCTACCGGCTTATTTGTTATTCATCCATTAACCCAAGAAAAGCTGCCAATTTGGGTCGCTAACTTTGTCTTAATGGAATACGGTACTGGTGCGGTTATGGCCGTTCCTGCCCATGACCAACGTGACTGGGAATTCGCTCACAAATATAACTTACCCATCAAGGCAGTTATTGCTGATGCTGATGGCAATGAGCCTGATTTATCCCAAGAAGCGATGACTGAGAAGAATTCCCTGATTAACTCAGGTGAGTTCAATGGATTAGACCACCAAGCTGGTTTTAATGCGATTTCAGATAAACTCGTTTCTCTGGGCGCAGGCCAACGCAAAGTAAACTACCGCTTACGTGACTGGGGCGTTTCACGTCAACGTTACTGGGGCGCACCAATCCCAATGGCAACATTGGAAGATGGTACTGTCGTGCCTGTTCCTGAAGACCAATTACCTGTCATTCTGCCGGAAGATGTCGTGATGAACGGCATTACTAGCCCAATTAAAGCTGATCCTGAGTGGGCAAAAATGACCATTAATGGTCAACCTGCGTTACGTGAAACGGATACCTTCGATACCTTTATGGAATCTTCTTGGTACTATGCACGTTATACCTGCCCACAATATGACGAAGGCATGTTAAACCCAGAGGCAGCAAACTACTGGTTACCGGTTGACCAATATATTGGTGGTATCGAACACGCCATCATGCACTTAATGTATTTCCGCTTCTTCCATAAGTTGATGCGTGATGCAGGGTTAGTTAACTCTGATGAACCAGCAAAACGTCTACTGTGCCAAGGCATGGTGCTTGCTGATGCATTCTATTACACCGGCAGCGATGGCCAACGTGTTTGGGTATCCCCAGCAGATGCCATTGTTGAACGTGACGACAAAAACCGTATTACTAAAGCCGTAGACAGTGAAGGCCATGAACTGGTGTATACCGGTATGAGCAAAATGTCTAAGTCGAAAAACAACGGTATTGATCCACAATTGATGGTCGAAAAATACGGTGCCGATACTGTTCGTCTGTTTATGATGTTTGCGGCTCCACCTGAGTTAACCCTTGAGTGGCAAGAGTCTAGCGTTGAAGGCGCTAACCGCTTCGTTCGTCGTGTTTGGCGTTTAGTGCATGAACATTCTCAAAAAGGCGCCACTTCGCCTTTAGATATCAGCGCACTGACACCAGAACAGAAAGACTTACGTCGTGATCTGCACAAAACAATTGCTAAAGTCTCTGATGATTTCAGTCGTCGTTATGCATTTAATACCGCGATTGCAGCCGTCATGGAATTCTTAAACAAATTAGTTCGTGCACCACAAGAAACTGAGCAAGACCGTGCATTAGTCCAGGAGTCTCTCGAGGCTATCACGCTGATGTTATCACCAATCATTCCACACGCTTGCTTTGAGATGTGGAAAGCACTCGGTCACCAAACGGACATCGACTTTGCACAGTGGCCTGTTGCTGATGAAAAAGCCATGATTGACGATACCAAACTGGTTGTCGTTCAAGTTAATGGTAAGGTGCGTGGCCGTATCACCGTTCCGGCTGATGCAACCCAAGAGTTTGTCCTAGACATGGCAAAAAATGAGCCAAGCGTAGCGAAATACCTTGAAGGTGTTAGCATCCGCAAAGTAATCTATGTCCCAGGCAAATTGCTAAACCTTGTTGTAGGTTAATATTAGGTTGTTGGCTGATAAGGAGGCCAGGTGCGTTATCTGATAACTTTATTTTTGAGCCTGGCGGTGCTAGTCACCGCAGGTTGCGGTTTTCGTCTTCAAGGAACAACTCAAATTCCTGAGGAACTGAGAACTTTGCAGCTAAGTTCAAGTGACCCATATGGCTACCTCACAAGAGCGCTCAGGGAGCAACTACGGCTCAGTAACGTGAAGGTTCTCGAAACTGGAAGTCCGAACATTCCTATTTTGAAAGTCATTGGTTCGACTGAAAACACAGAAACTGTATCCGTTTATCAAGATGGTAAAGCCGCAGAGAAACAATTAACACTGGTGATGAATGCGCAGGTTTTAATGCCTGATGGTGCAATATATCCATTACAAAGCCGTGTTGAACGCACTTTCTTCGACAACCCTTTAGAAGCACTTGCAAAAGATGCAGAGAAAGAAATTGTTAGACAAGAAATGCAAGAACAAGCTGCACGTAATATCGTGCGTAAATTATTGCTTGTTCATTCAGCAGAGCTTGAAAAAGCAAAAAACCAAGCGGCTGATACGAATACTCAACCATAATGACGCGTATTTACCCTGAACAGCTGGCCTCTTCGTTACAAGAGTCTCTAAGAGGCCGCTATTTAATTTGGGGCAATGAGCCCCTTCTTCTTCAAGAAAGCCAAGATGCCATCCGAAAAGCCGCACAAGAGCAAGGCTTTGAAGAGCATTTTTCGTTTTCTCTTGAGCAAAATACCGATTGGGATGAGATTTTTAGCCTCTGCCAAGCTCTCAGTCTATTTGCAAGCCGTCAAACTCTGACTCTGTTATTGCCCGAAAATGGCCCTAACGCTGCCATGGCTGAAAAGCTGAACCAACTGGCACAACTACTGCATTCAGATCTCCTTCTTGTGTTACGCGGTCATAAGCTCACTAAAGCACAAGAAAACAGTGCTTGGTTTAAAGCAATTAGCCAAGATGCTATTTATATCAGCTGCCTAACTCCTGAATATCAGCGGTTACCACAATGGGTTTCTAAACGCGCCTACAGTATGCGGCTTTCGTTAGAAACCGAAGCTAACCAGCTACTTTGTTACTGCTATGAAGGGAATTTACTTGGTTTGGCACAAGCACTTGAGCGGCTGTCTCTTCTTTATCCAGATGGTAAACTCACCTACCCTCGGGTCGAAAGTGCCGTTAATGATTCTGCGCATTTTACCCCCTACCATTGGGTTGATGCCCTATTGGCTGGTAAGTCCCGCCGTTCATGGCATATTTTAGAGCAACTGCAACAAGAAGATGTCGAGCCTGTTATTTTATTGCGTTCAATCCAACGTGATCTCATGTTGCTTATTACATTGAAACGCCAATCTGCAACAACCCCATTAAAGACATTATTTGATCAACACAAAGTGTGGCAAAACCGCCGAGGTGTGCTCACGGAAGCTTTACAACGTTTAACATTGCATCAATTACAATCTGCATTAATGTTATTAACGCAAGCAGAAATCAATATTAAACAAGATTTTAGCCATTCTCCATGGCCTGACCTGCAGTCACTGTCTATGCTATTATGTGGTAAAGCATTTGCAGAGAATTTTATTCATGAGTAATTCCTTTTCAAAACAACATAACTTGCTAGCATTATTCGGTGGGACGTTCGACCCCATTCACTTTGGTCATTTACGTCCGGTGCAAGCCCTTGCCCAACAAGTTGGTCTCGAAAAAGTTATCTTGTTACCTAACCACGTTCCCCCCCATCGCCCACAGCCAGAAGCGACTCCATCACAACGTTTAGAAATGGTGAAACTCGCGATTCAAAATGCACCTTTATTTGCTATCGATACGCGTGAACTAGAAAAAAATAGCCCTTCTTACACGATAGAAACACTGGTTGAATTACGCCAAGAAATTGGGCCAGAAAAACCCCTGGCGTTTATTATTGGTCAAGATTCCTTATTGTCGATTAATAAATGGCACGGCTGGGAGCACATACTTGATAACTGCCATTTATTGGTTTGTTCCCGACCGGGGTATGCCACACAGTTTACCGACCCTAAAATGCAAAATTGGCTGTTAGAACATCAAACAACAGACCCTATTGCCTTAAACCAAGTAGCGAATGGGTATATTTTTATTGGGGATACCCCACTGGTAAATATCTCTGCAACCGAAATCCGCGAAAAATTAAGCTCCGGTGACTCGTGTCAGGATTTAATTCCAGATGCGGTTCTGCAATATATTCATCAACAACACCTTTACCAGCAATAAGGGATCTCTCTTATTGAATTACAATTAGGGTATGGTTCAAAAATAACTTGCTCTATTAAATAGTTGTCTGGGTATTGAACAAGCAACTGTCGCATCATCGCTAATGGCCGGTTTAACGGTAAATTCCCCGCTAAATAGTCATTAATCAGCCACAATAAGCGTTTTTTCTCATCCTTCGTAGCTTTGTGTTTAAAATAGCCTTGCATATGACTCAGCGCATTAACTTCAATGTTTCTTGCAGGCACCGTTGCCAATATTTCCATTAAACAGGATTTATATTGATTAAAAAAACACTCAAGATCGGTGCTGCTTTTAATACTCGCCACTAAACGCCCAGTATACTGATAGCCAACTGGAGAATATGCCATAATGAGATATTTATGGCAGCTATGAAATTGAATAATATTGTGATGTGTTAACGCGTGATGTAAGTCATTTAATCGTTGTATCGTATACAATTTCGTCAAAAAGCAGTCCCAGAACACGACATTTTGTAGCTTGTCATCTGTTAATATCGGAATGCTCGCAGGGAATAGTCCCTGTAATTCAGAGAATTGCTGTTTAGAGCTGATAATACCATTAACCTTGTCTTGCATGTCCTCATGGGAGAAATTCGTTACAAATTCAATCATAGAACTCACTTGCTGATGAATATTAGCAGGCAGGTGATTAATCCCTTCAAATATAAAAACTTTTGGTTTAATTATTTGCACAATACGTATCTCATCCTAAAATATTTATCAGGGGAACAGTTTTTAGCGTTATTTTGTAAAGTTAGCACAAACTTCTTGCTCAAATGTACGGATATCCCTATAAATTTCACTCCACAATGAATAAAAAAGAATTTAGCCGATTTTTCTTAAAATCTAGGGTAAAATAGCAAGGCTGTTAATGTGTTTGATTCATTATCAGCGATTATTTTATCTACAAACTACAAACAGTGTTTAACGTGATATTCTGTTTATTTGAATAAAAGGTGAACCTTTTGCAAGGAACTGAACTCCAACAATTTATTATCGATCAGCTTGATGATGCTAAAGCAGAAGATATCATTACTATCGATGTTCAAGGGAAATCAAGTATTACCGATCAGATGATCATCTGTACAGGGACATCAAGCCGCCATTTGATGTCTGTTGCTGACAGGTTAATCGACGCTTGCCGCAAAAATGGTTTAATGCCATTAGGTGTTGAAGGGCAAGGTATTTCTGATTGGATTGTCGTCGACCTTGGCGATGCCATTGTTCATATTATGCAAGATGAAAGTCGTCGTATGTATGAATTAGAAAAGCTCTGGAGCTGAGTTTGAAATTACAGCTCATCGCCGTTGGAACAAAAATGCCGGACTGGGTCCAGACCGGCTTTATGGATTACCTCCACCGTTTTCCTAAAGATATGCCCTTTGAATTAACGGAAATTCCAGCCGGAAAACGTGGGAAAAATGCAGATATAAAACGCATTCTAGAAAAAGAAGGCGAATTAATGCTCGCAGCTGTAGGTAAAGGAAATCGCATCGTCACTTTGGATATTCCAGGTGATCGTTGGGACACCCCGAAACTTGCCGTACAACTCGATAAATGGAAACAAGATGGCCGTAATGTCAGTTTATTAATCGGTGGCCCCGAAGGCCTTGCGCCTGCGTGTAAAGCAGCGGCAGAGCAAAGCTGGTCACTTTCACCACTTACGCTCCCCCATCCACTGGTTCGTGTCCTTGTTGCCGAAAGTCTGTATCGCGCATGGAGTATTACGACTAATCACCCTTACCACAGGGAATAGTCAGGTTTAAATATGTTCAAAATGGCAATGGGATGAAAACACAACGCACCCCTTTTCGCGACCATACCGCTGAGTCAGTTTTGTTTATCCGCCGAGCGCTCATTGCCTTCGGTGTGATTGTCATTTTAACGTCTATTCTTGTGACGAATTTGTATCACTTGCAAATTGTTCGTCATGAAGATTACCAAACGCGGTCAAATGATAACAGAATCAAATTAGTGCCTATTGCACCAAGCCGTGGGATTATTTATGACCGCCGAGGAACTCAACTCGCACTTAATAGCACGTTTTATCAGTTAGAAATCGTGCCTGAAAAAGTCAGCAACCTACAAGAAACCTTAGATAACCTTCGCAATGTGGTCGATTTAACTGACGAAGACATCGCTAATTTTGAAAAAGAGCGTAAACGTTCACGCCGCTTTACCTCAATTGCACTAAAAACGCAGCTCAATGAAGTCCAAGTCGCTCGTTTTGCCGTTAATCAATACCGTTTTTCCGGTTTAGAAGTCAAAAGCTATCAACGACGCTCTTACCCATACGGCTCTGCATTAACCCATGTGATTGGCTATGTGGCGAAAATCAATGACAAAGATGTCGAACGTCTTGATAAAGAAGGCTTATTACCCAACTATGCCGCTAGTCATGATATCGGGAAATTAGGTATTGAACGCTATTATGAAGACATTTTACACGGTAAAACAGGCTATGAAGAAGTTGAAGTGAATAGTCGTGGTCGCGTTATTCGCCAGCTTCATGAGCAACCACCGCAAGCGGGTCGAGATATCTACCTCACCATTGACCTCGAATTGCAAATTTATATCGAAAAGCTGTTAACCACTAGCCGTGCAGCCGTCGTCGTCACTGATCCGCGTAATGGGGAAATTTTGGCTCTGGTATCGAATCCAAGTTATGACTCTAACTTGTTTGTTAACGGTATCTCCAATAAAGATTATCAAGCACTATTAAATAACCCTGACAGGCCATTGATTAACCGAACAACTCAAGGGCTATATCCCCCTGCATCGACAGTAAAACCGTTTATTTCTGTCGCTGCGTTAAGTGAAAAAGTGATCACCCCCAATACCACCATTTTTGACCCTGGTTGGTGGCAATTACCCGGTTCAGAAAAACGTTATCGTGACTGGAAGCGCTGGGGACATGGCAAACTCAACGTATCAAAATCTATTATTGAGTCAGCTGATACCTTCTTCTATCAAGTCGCCTATGACATGGGGATTGACCGTATTTCTGAGTGGATGAGCCGGTTTGGCTTTGGCGATTATACGGGTATTGACCTTGCTGAAGAACGCTCAGGGATCATGCCGACCCGTGAATGGAAACAAAAACGCTATAAAAAACCTTGGTATCAAGGTGATACCATTCCTGTTGGTATTGGACAAGGCTATTGGACCGCAACGCCAATTCAAATGTCAAAAGCATTGATGACACTAATTAATGATGGCCAAGTTAAAACACCTCATTTGCTCTACGGTACAAAATTGGGTAATGCCATGGTGCCTTATGAAGACAAAGAGACCAAACAAATTGGCGATGTGAATTCAGGTTTTTGGGAGCTCGCTAAGCATGGAATGTACGGTGTTGCCAACGCACCAAATGGTACAGGGCGCCGCAGTTTCATTGGTACACCATATAAAGCGGCTGCCAAGTCGGGTACCGCGCAAGTCTTCAGTTATGAAACCTATAATGCCAGTAAACTCGCTGAACACTTACGCGACCATAAATTGATGATTGCTTACGCTCCGTATGATAAACCCACTATCGCTGTTGCGATTATTTTAGAAAATGGGGGCGTGGGCCCTGCAGTCGGTGACATTGTGCGGCAAATATTTGACCACGTTCTTCTTGGTGATAACCGTACCGAAGTCGCGGTGTCAGCAACCAATGCAGGAGAAGATCGCTGATGCACAATCCAACGAATAACAATGGGCTATAAAGAATATGACAGACGATAAGAAAAAAAATTCGTTATCCATGCGTCTGCATATAGATGTGCCTATGCTACTGATTATCATCGCGTTGCTTGCATACAGCGCATTTATAATGTGGAGCGCTAGCGGCCAAGATCCTGAAATGATGGAACGCAAATTGGGGCAGATTGCGTCAGGTTTCGTTGTCATGATAGTGATGGCGCAGATCCCCCCTAGAATGTATGAAAACTGGGCTCCTCACCTGTTTATTTTTTGCGTTATCTTACTGGTTTTTGTTGATGTGTTTGGGCAAATAAGTAAAGGGGCTCAGCGCTGGTTAGACTTGGGTTTCATTCGGTTTCAGCCTTCTGAAATTGCAAAAATTGCCGTTCCTTTAATGGTCGCTCGTTTCATGAATAGAGACCTGTGCCCTCCTTCATTCAAAAACACTTTAATCGCGCTCGTATTGATTTTTGTACCGACATTATTAGTGGCAGCGCAGCCAGACCTTGGTACCTCAATTTTAGTTGCCGCTTCCGGCTTGTTTGTTTTGTTCCTTGCCGGGATGAGCTGGCGGCTCATTGCTGTCGCAGCCATTGCTCTCGCAGCCTTTATTCCATTGCTGTGGTTCTTTTTAATGCATGGCTACCAAAGAGCCCGCGTTATGATGTTATTAGACCCAGAAACAGACCCATTAGGGGCTGGTTACCATATTATCCAATCAAAAATTGCGATTGGTTCTGGTGGGTTAATGGGGAAAGGTTGGCTACATGGCACACAATCACAGCTTGAGTTTTTGCCAGAAAGACATACCGACTTTATTTTTGCCGTGTTAGCAGAGGAACTTGGCTTAGTCGGGGTGCTTATTTTACTTGGCTTATACCTTTTATTGATTATTCGCGGGCTTTATATTGCTGCTAGCGCACAAAATACATTTGGTCGGGTTATGGTTGGTGGTTTGATCTTAATCCTTTTTGTCTATGTATTTGTGAACATCGGTATGGTCAGTGGTATATTACCTGTCGTTGGTGTCCCTCTCCCTTTAGTGAGCTACGGGGGCTCCGCTTTGATTGTTTTAATGGCTGGATTCGGTATTATCATGTCGATACATACACACCGAAAATTCCTTTCTAAAAGTTTATAAAATGAGGCTTAGTATGCGTTTACAATGGATAATGCTTGGCGTCACAGCCGCGCTACTCAGTGGCTGTGTGACAGATGAAGTTAAACAACCTGCCCAAGTGCCAGCCAATGTACCCACTCAAGATGTATTAGGTGCAGAGCCTCATTATGAGCCGTATCATCCAACTGCAAATAATGATTACTCACGTAATGGCCAACAATACCAAATCGTACGTGACCCATCACAATTTAGCCAAGTAGGCTATGCATCCATTTATGGTGCGGAGTCTGCAGGCAATATGACAGCGATTGGTGAACGTATTAACCCAGTGGAATTAACTGCCGCTCACCCTACTTTGCCAATTCCAAGTTATGTTCGTATCACTAACATGATGAATGGCCGCATGATGGTCGTCCGTGTTAATGACCGTGGGCCTTATGTCCCGGGCAAAAGTATTGCGGTATCAAGAGCAACCGCTGACCGCCTGAATTTAATGCCTACAACAAAAATTAAAATTGATGCCATTCAAGTTGCTCAAGATGGTAGCTTGTCAGGAACAGGGACCGTGGGTTCTAATTTTGTGAAACAAAGTTATGCATTACCGGGACGCCCACAATTAGGTTCAGGCCCAATGGGTACCCCTGTAATGGAGAACTTGCCTACGCCAGAAAATACATTGCCCGTTCAGCAGCCAAAAGAACCGATGCAGCCTACTATGCCAGATATGAACCTGCAAACACCAACACCGCCACCAGCAGCAACTACAGCTGAAGAATCGGTGCCAGAACGCGGTTTTCTCGTTCAAGCTGGTGCAATTAGTAGCCAAACCAATGCTCAAAACATGCTGAATGAATTGAAAACGCAGTTTAATGTCCCTGGGCGCCTACAACCCTACAATGGTATTTACCGAGTACAGTTAGGGCCATTTAGTACAAGACAGCAAGCTGTTGAGGTTCAAGGCCGTTTACAGTCTGAAAAAAATCAATCGTCAATGGTCGTTGCGCCATAAAGCGATGCCAACTTAGGTTGCTCACGTCTATTTGGAGCAACCTAAATTCAGGCAATATTGAACTGACAAAAAAATCATTGGTACAGCGCAAAAGTCACTTTTTTCTTCCCCCTTTCTTTTGCTAAACTGCGCCTCCTTGTGTTAACCGAATTTCGGATGTAATGGTAAAACCATGAATAATGTCGCTCCATCACGCATCGTGCGTCATACAGTGCTGGGTTCCGCACTCCTTCTTATGACTGCTAATATTGCAAATGCTAATGAAACCTTCCCGAATACATCAATTCCTGCTGCACCCGCGATTGATGCAGAAGCTTATATATTAATTGATTATAATTCAGGCAAAGTTCTTGCTGAAAGTAATGCTGACCAGCGCCGCGACCCTGCGAGTTTGACCAAAATGATGACCAGCTATGTTATTGGCCAAGCAATTAAGTCAGGTAAAATTGGTGAAAATGATATTGTCACGGTCGGAAATGATGCATGGGCGACGGGTAATCCAATATTTAAAGGCTCATCATTGATGTTCTTAAAACCTGGCGATCGCGTTAGCGTATCCCAGTTAACTCGGGGTATTAATTTGCAATCAGGTAACGATGCTTGTGTTGCAATGGCCGACTATATCGCAGGTGACCAAACCAACTTTGTTCAATTAATGAATGGCTACGTGAACAAATTAGGGCTAAAAAACACACATTTTGAAACCGTTCATGGTTTAGATGCGGATGGTCAGTACAGCTCAGCCCGTGATATGGCCCTTATTGGCCAAGCGCTAGTGCGTGATGTCCCTGAAGAATACGCTATCTATAAAGAAAAAGAATTTACCTTTAACAATATCCGCCAAACAAACCGTAATGGCCTATTGTGGGATAAAAGCCTTGCGGTTGACGGTATCAAAACAGGCCATACTAATGCCGCGGGCTACAACCTTGTCGCATCAGCAACCGAAGGCGACATGCGCCTGATCTCGGTTGTTATGGGCGGTAAAAGCAGCAAAGGCCGTGATGCAGAGAGCAAAAAATTACTCACTTATGGCTTCCGCTTTTATGAAACCGTTAAGCCATTACAAGCCAATGTTGACTTTGCCAGTGTGCCAGTCTGGTTTGGTGATGAAAATGAAGTAAAATTAGGTGTCACAGAAGATTTGTACCTCACAATCCCACGTGGTCGCTTAAAAGATTTAAAAGCGAGCTATGAGTTATCAACCACTGAGCTCGAAGCCCCGTTAACCAAAGGCCAACAAGTCGGGACAATTAGTTTTCAGCTTGATGGCAAAATCATCGAACAACACCCTCTAGCGGTGTTAAAAGATGTTGAAGAAGGTGGTTTCTTCAGCCGGTTAATTGACTACATCAAATTACTCTTTCATCGCTGGTTTGGTTAAGACTTGAAACTAAAACAAGTCGTCCCCATATAGTAAGCATTGAAATAGATAAGTATTGAAATAGATAAGTATCGAAATGTTTGTTGGATGAATACTTCTCATTGGCTGGTTTAATACCAGCCAATCTTTTTCAGCCAGCAGCCCAATTTAAAAATTAGGAGTGCCCATGAAAACGAAATTAGGTGAACTGCTTGAGTTCCCATGTCCATTAACCTACAAAGTAATGGGCTTGGCACAGCCTGAACTGGTTGATCAAGTGATTGAAGTGGTACAGCGCCATGCGCCAGGTGACTATAGCCCAGACGTAAAACCAAGTAGCAAAGGCAATTATCACTCAGTTTCTATTACTATTAATGCAACTCATATTGAACAAGTTGAAACCTTGTATACTGAGTTAGGTGCATTAGAGTTAGTGAAAGTAGTGCTTTAATCAAAACTGTATTAAAGACCCACATCAAAGGCCGAATAGTCTGTTGCTATTCGGCCTTTTTCGTTTTGTTCCTCTACTTTAGCGTGGATTACATTTACACCTAAATAACATTTGATTCCAATTTGAATCACATTTTATGCAAGTACCAGATACGATGTTAGCTTGAAGTATGGCAAACATAGGCGTTATACTGCCCGCAACGATAAAGACAACGTGGACACCTAAATTTTGTCAGATAGATGTATAACCATACGCCAACTCGGCCTTGCTCCTTATCAAACTGTTTCTGATGCGATGCATCAATTCACTGAAGAGCGTACCCAAAATACGTGTGATGAAATATGGCTGGTTGAACATCCTCGCGTATTTACCCAAGGCCAAGCCGGAAAAGCAGAACACGTTCTTGCCCCTGGTGATATTCCTGTCGTTCAAAGTGATAGAGGTGGCCAAGTCACCTACCATGGCCCTGGGCAGCAAGTGATGTACGTGATGCTCGACTTAAAACGTAATAAAATTGGTGTCAGAGAACTCGTCAGCGCACTAGAAAATACCGTCGTTAATACCCTTGCCCATTTTAATATTGCAGCGTATCCTCGCCCTGATGCTCCTGGTGTCTATGTTAATGGCGATAAAATTTGCTCCCTCGGATTACGCATACGGCAAGGCTGTTCTTTTCATGGTCTCGCATTAAATATTGATATGGATCTTGAACCCTTTAACCGCATTAACCCTTGTGGTTACAGCGAATTAAAAATGACCCAAGTGAGTGACCTTGCTCCCAAAGTGTCAGTTTCTGATGTTCAGCCTGTGCTAATTCGCCAATTCTGTGACACACTGGGATTTCATATCGCTCAATAATAATGCTATAATTTTTAACAATTTTAAAAAATATTTTAATGAATGGATAACAGCCTCCATTTAGTTTTATTTAGAATTATCACTTATCCATCAGCATAAAAGATAACTGGAACCGTCATATTATGAGTAAACCAATTCAGATAGAACGCGGAATTAAATATCGTGACGCCGACAAAATGGCGCTGATCCCTGTCAAAAACGTTGTGACTGAACGAGAAGAAATTCTACGTAAACCTGACTGGATGAAAATTAGGCTTCCTGCTGACTCCACTCGTATTCAAGGCATTAAAGCCGCCATGCGTAAAAATGGCTTACACTCTGTATGTGAAGAGGCTTCGTGCCCTAACCTTTCTGAGTGTTTTAACCACGGTACTGCGACCTTTATGATTTTG
The DNA here is from genome assembly GCF_028483405.1 of Providencia sp. PROV076. Taxonomy (NCBI): domain Bacteria; kingdom Pseudomonadati; phylum Pseudomonadota; class Gammaproteobacteria; order Enterobacterales; family Morganellaceae; genus Providencia; species Providencia sp. PROV076. The sequence continues at coordinate 79,029 of NZ_JAMPRR010000027.1, forward strand.
GGCGCTATTTGTACCCGCCGCTGTCCTTTCTGCGATGTTGCTCATGGTCGACCTAATGCACCGGACGCAAACGAACCTGAAAAATTAGCACAAACTATTAAAGATATGGCGCTACGCTATGTCGTCATCACGTCAGTTGACCGTGATGACCTACGTGATGGCGGAGCACAACATTTTGCTGATTGTATTCGTGCTATTCGTGAAAAAAGCCCATCAATTAAAATTGAAACACTGGTTCCTGATTTCCGCGGCCGTATGGATCGCGCATTAGAGATTTTAACCGCAACACCACCAGATGTGTTCAACCATAACCTTGAAAACGTGCCACGTGTTTACCGCCAAGTTCGCCCAGGTGCTAACTATGAGTGGTCTTTAAAATTACTCGAAAAATTTAAAGAAGCGCACCCCGATATCCCAACTAAATCTGGGTTAATGGTCGGTCTTGGTGAAACCAATGAAGAGATTATCGAAGTTATGCGCGATTTACGTCGCCATGGTGTCACGATGCTCACACTTGGCCAATACTTGCAGCCAAGCCGTCATCACTTACCCGTCAAACGCTATGTTAGCCCTGCTGAGTTTGATGAAATGAAAGATGAAGCCATGGCAATGGGCTTCACTCACGCAGCCTGTGGCCCATTCGTTCGCTCTTCTTACCATGCCGATTTACAAGCTAAAGGCGAAGAAGTTAAATAGTCTCAACTGTTTAATTTATAGATGAAAAGGTCTGGTTTATATCAGGCCTTTTTTTATTTTTTATAGATAAAAAAACTCGCCCTAGATAGCTAGGGCGAGTTTTCAGCTGTTCGTTTTAATCTTAATTATAAAAATTACAGAGGAATAACGTTAGCAGCAGATGGGCCTTTAGCACCTTCAGTAATTTCAAATTCCACTTTTTGGCCTTCAGCTAAGGTTTTGAAACCATCGCCCATAATCGCAGAAAAGTGAACAAATACATCTTTGCTACCATCTTCTGGAGTGATAAAACCAAAACCTTTAGATTCGTTGAACCACTTAACGTTACCTTTAACTTTAGACATCAAATATTACCTTTAAAATAAAATAGACACACCATCTGTATCAAGCTCAGTACATCAGATTTCTCAGTTACTTGTCTACAACCTAGATCACGAAAATGGACTAAAAAGATAAAAAAATATTATTTATCGATAGAATGGGCTCTGATTTCGACAATAATTCTTAACAATAGTAATTATTACAACTAATAGTATTACTTATAGCTAATTATTTAGCTTTTACTTCTCATGCAAAAGTAACCAATCTTTAATATCTAAGCCCCCTGTATATCCCACTAGTTTTCCATCGTGTCCAAGAACGCGATGACAAGGAACAATTAATGAGATTGGATTACGTGAGTTTGCCATACCGACTGCGCGGCAATAATTGACGGATCCTAACTTTAATGCCAAATCTTTATAACTCCATCGCTCCCCATAAGGGATCCCACAAAGGTGTTTCCATACTTTTTTCTGAAATTCTGTTCCTTGTGGGTTTAATTCAACCGTAAACGCGGTTCTTTTGTGATTAAAATATTCCTTTAATTCTTTTACGCAAAGCTTGGAATGTTCATTCTTCGTTTCTTTTTCTGTTTTTTCATCAACAAAATAGAGGCTAGTTACTCCGTCATCATCAGCCGTAATATGGATCCACGGTTTAGGAAATTTATCCGGGGTTGCTAAATATTGATGGTACATAGTATCTCCTCAAAAGGACTCAATTACCTGATTGTATATACAGTTATAGAGTAAATTATTTCCACTTTGCAATGATCTTTTTTCTTAGAGTGTCTCTTTGAATCATCTAATACGATATTTTTTTATTTTCAATGTTAATAACCACCTAGCCAACAATTAGAATAATTATCATTCAACATTTCATATTCACTACATATTGTGTGGTTGATAAAACAAAAATCTATATATAGTATTTAGGTATCACGTACCTTATTTCTAATGCTATTAAACATTCAAAAGGTAAATAACATGACTGAGATTACCATTTATAGTAAACCTAACTGCGTTCAGTGTAATGCTACTTATCAAGCCTTAGATCGCAAAGCGATTTCTTACCAAATTATTGACCTCACTGAAGATAGCCAAGCTCTTGAACTTGTAAAAAAATTAGGCTACCAACAAGTTCCTGTCGTTATTGCGGGCGACAAACATTGGGCGGGTTTTCGGCCAGACATGATTAGTCTATTAGCCGCTTAGGTGATGTCATGGAAACGGAATCACTCATCTATTTTTCAAGTCGCTCAGAAAATTGCCATCGCTTTATTGAAAAACTAGATATCCCTGCAACACGGTTACCTATCGGCAATCACGAAAGTAGCCTAATTGCGACAAAACCTTATGTTTTACTACTGCCGACTTACGGTGGCGGTGGAACAAAAGGTGCGGTTCCAAAAGAAGTGATCCAATTTCTTAATATTGAAGTCAATCGCGCACTTATCCGTGGTGTTATTGCTGCGGGTAATACCAATTTTGGCGATGCCTATGCGATAGCTGGGAATATCATCGCGCAAAAATGCCATGTCCCCTACCTATATCGTTTTGAACTTCTTGGTACTGATAAAGATGTTCAGTCCGTTCAACGAGGCCTAAAAACGTTTTGGCAACGTACAAACAACTAGAGTTATTTCAAATGGATAAAATGCAAAATACATCAGATGTCGATTATCATGCACTCAATGCGATGTTGAATTTATATGATAACGAAGGCCGTATTCAATTTGATAAAGACAAAGAAGCGGCTCACCACTATTTTCGACAGCATGTGAACCAGAACACCGTATTTTTCCATGATTTAAAAGAAAAATTAGACTTTTTAGTACAAGAAAATTATTACGAAAATAGTGTATTAGAACAATATAACTTTGAATTTATAAAAGCATTATTTAAACAGGCATACGCTCACAAATTCCGTTTTCAAACATTCCTAGGTGCCTTTAAATATTACACTAGCTATACACTGAAAACTTTTGATGGCAAACGCTATCTCGAACGCTATGAAGATCGCGTCTGTATGGTTGCCTTAACACTTGCACAAGGGAATGAGTCCCTCGCTAGATTATATGTTGATGAAATCATTACAGGGCGTTTTCAACCCGCCACTCCCACTTTTCTTAACTGCGGTAAAAAACAACGCGGTGAGCTAATTTCTTGTTTTCTTTTAAGAATCGAAGACAACATGGAATCCATTGGCCGCTCAGTAAATTCAGCTTTGCAGTTATCCAAACGAGGGGGCGGTGTCGCCTTTCTGATGACTAACTTACGGGAGCAAGGCGCCCCAATAAAATTGATTGAAAACCAATCCTCTGGGGTTGTTCCTGTCATGAAGATGTTGGAAGACGCATTCTCTTATGCCAACCAACTCGGTGCTAGGCAAGGCGCTGGCGCAGCCTATTTGAACGCTCATCACCCTGATATTATGCGTTTTCTTGACACTAAGCGTGAAAATGCAGATGAAAAAATACGGATTAAAACACTTTCTTTAGGGGTCGTGATCCCTGATATCACTTTCCAACTAGCGAAAGATAACCAGGACATGTATTTGTTCTCTCCTTATGATATTGAGCGCATCTATGGTGTCCCTATGTCTGAGATTAGTGTTACAGACAAATACCATGAAATGGTCAATAACAAAGCGATAAAAAAATACAAAATTAATGCTCGGGAATTTTTCCAAACTTTAGCTGAGATCCAGTTTGAATCTGGATATCCGTATATTTTATTTGAAGATACGGCCAACCGAGCTAATCCTATCGCAGGGCGTATTAATATGAGCAATCTGTGCTCAGAAATACTGCAAGTTAATCGCCCTAGTCTTTATGAAGACGATTTAAGCTATCAACAAATTGGTAAAGATATTAGCTGTAATTTAGGCTCCATGAATATCGCTAAAACGATGGACTCACCGAATTTCGCTCAATCAATAGCTGCTGCCGTTAGAGCACTGAGCGCGGTTTCAGATATGAGTGATATTCGTTCTGTCCCTTCCATTGCTGAAGGTAACCGGCAATCACATGCGATTGGATTAGGGCAAATGAATTTACATGGCTACCTAGCAAGGGAGCATATCTATTACGGCTCAGAAGAAGCGCTCGATTTCACCAATATCTATTTTTATACGGTCACCTATTACGCATTAAAAACGTCAAACCAATTAGCCATTGAAAGAAAAACTGCATTTGTTGGTTTTGAACATTCAACTTATGCCTCTGGTGATTATTTTGATAAATATATCAACAATATTTGGCTACCAAAAACACAAACCGTTCAGGAATTATTCCGACGTTCGGGTATCGAAATTCCAACTCGTGAAGATTGGCAAGCCTTAAAGCAGTCTGTCATTACCTATGGGATTTATAACCAGAACTTGCAAGCGATCCCGCCTACAGGGTCTATCTCTTACATCAATAATTCAACATCAAGCATCCACCCCATTGTTTCACGAATTGAAATTCGTAAAGAAGGTAAAATTGGCCGTGTTTACTATCCAGCTCCTTTTATGACGAATGAAAACTTAGAATATTACCAAGATGCTTACCAAATCGGTCCTGAAAAAATTATTGATACTTATGCCATGGCAACTCAGCACGTTGACCAAGGTTTATCTTTGACTCTCTTTTTTAAAGATGATGCCACCACACGAGATATTAACCGAGCGCAAATATATGCCTGGCGAAAAGGAATCAAGACATTGTATTACATCCGATTACGCCAAACTGCCCTCGAAGGAACAGAGGTCGAAGGCTGCGTATCTTGCACTTTGTAATAGGAAAATATTTATGACCACCAGCACATCTAACACACCAGTAAAAGCCATTAACTGGAACCGCATTCAGGATGATAAAGACTTAGAAGTATGGAACCGATTAACCAGTAACTTTTGGCTTCCAGAAAAAGTGCCATTATCTAATGATATTCAGTCTTGGAATACCCTAACTGCTGCAGAAAAACAGCTAACGATACGCGTATTTACCGGCCTCACGCTACTAGATACCATTCAAAATACGGTTGGTGCGCCTTGTTTAATGCCAGATGCTCAAACACCTCATGAAGAAGCGGTTTTATCAAATATTAGCTTTATGGAAGCCGTACATGCACGCTCTTATAGCTCAATATTTTCAACACTTTGCTCTACGACTGATGTCGATGATGCATACCGCTGGAGTGAAGAAAACATTGCATTACAAAATAAAGCGAAGATCATCCTATCTTACTATTGTGATTCACACCCTTTAAAGAAAAAGGTCGCTAGCGTCTTTTTAGAATCATTTCTATTTTATTCAGGTTTCTATTTACCAATGTATTGGTCAAGTAGAGGGAAGCTAACTAATACCGCCGATCTTATACGTTTAATTATTCGTGATGAAGCTATACATGGCTATTATATTGGTTATAAATTCCAAAAATCATTAACACAATACGATGAAAATGCTCAAAAAGAAATTAAGGATTTCACATTTTCATTATTATTCGATTTATATGAAAATGAAGTGAAATATACCCAAGAACTTTATGACACAGTTGGTTGGTCAGAAGATGTCAAAAAGTTCCTTCATTACAATGCAAATAAAGCATTAATGAACTTAGGTTATGAAGCCTTATTTCCAGATACTGTCACCGATGTGAGTGCCGCGATATTATCGGCATTATCTCCTGATGCAAATGAAAATCATGATTTCTTTTCAGGCTCAGGTTCATCTTATATTATTGGTAAAGCAGTCAGTACCGAAGATGATGACTGGGACTTTTAACTAAATCGTTAATTTAGTTTATCAATAAAAACAGCTCACAATAAAAATCATACCATGATGAATTATAACGAAATTATTTGTCATGGTATTTTTTGGCTCAATAAACGAACAATTAGGTTCGTTTTTTATATGTATATCTGTTCAATTATTCATTTTTAATGAGTTAATCTGGTCTTGTTTCTCAATTCAATCAAGTTTCACTTTATTTTAGATAAATTTAATTAATACATTTACTGTTAATTTCTTTTTTTTTACCCATCAATCCAGCATCTGTTTCACCTAAAAATAGAACAGAGCATGTAATCCCCACATTGATAAATTAAAAGTAAATTATTTTTAAATAAATTCAATCTCACCAGCGAGTTAACACTAGCATGAATATTATAGAGGTTATTAGTATATAGCTTAGATATCGATTTTATTTACACTAATAAAATCATTATTCCTCTCTAATTTTTTGATTAATTATACTTAACCTAGGGTTGTCAGCTGATTTTATTATGCTAGGGTTTATTGCTTGCAAATTTTACTAATAACTCAAACGGAGGAATTTGAATTTAATCCATAATTAACTAGCCCATTAAACTAAATATAGGAATCTCTGCCCTAATAATTTTCAAAGGATAATCATAGTTAGGAAGCATAGTTAGGAAACATAGTGTTAACTACCACTATAGAATTCATCACATTCAATATAGGTAATTTATCTTCCTTGTTGATTGAAAATTGGGTAAATAATATATGGCAATAAAATTACAAGTTAAAAATTTATATAAAATATTTGGGGATAATCCTGATCAAGCATTTAAGCTATTAGAATCAGGTATGAATAAAGATGATATCTTTGAAAAAACAGGCCTTACCGTAGGTGTTCAAGATGTTAATCTGACGATTGAAGAAGGCGAAATCTTTGTTGTCATGGGACTTTCTGGCTCAGGGAAATCGACCTTGGTGCGCCTCCTCAATCGCCTGATAGAACCAACTAGCGGGCAAGTCATGATAGACGGAGAAGATATTTCCAATATCTCTGACAAAGCACTGCGCGAAGTTAGGCGAACAAAAATTAGTATGGTGTTTCAATCCTTTGCGTTGATGCCACATATGAACGTCATCGATAACACCGCTTTTGGCATGGAACTTTCTGGTATCCCAAAAGAAGAGCGCCATAAGAAAGCCATGAATGCGCTTGAGCAAGTTAACCTTGAAAAATGGGCAAATTCATATCCAGATGAGCTATCTGGCGGGATGCGCCAACGTATCGGGTTAGCCAGAGCACTCGCCAATGACCCAGATATTCTGTTAATGGATGAAGCATTCTCAGCCCTCGACCCACTAATTCGTACAGAAATGCAAGATGAACTGCTCTCCTTGCAAGGGGACAAACAACGCACGATTGTCTTTATTTCCCATGATCTTGATGAAGCCATGAGAATTGGTGACCGCATTGCCATTATGCAAGGAGGCGTTGTCGTTCAAGTCGGCACACCTGATGAGATACTCAATAACCCTGCGAATGACTACGTTAAGACCTTTTTCCGCGGTGTGGATATCAGCCAAGTTTTCAGTGCTAAGGACATCGCACGCAGACGACCAAATGCCCTATTGCACATCGCACCGGGTTTTGGTCCTCGCTCCGCGCTAAAAGTCCTTAACGATGAAGATCGCTATCACGGTTATTTAATTTCTCGAGGACATACTTTTGCCGGTGTGGTTTCTGTTGAATCCTTAGAAAAAGCGCTTCATGAAAAAGCAGGTATTGAAGCCGCAATTTTAACTGATATCGAACCAATTCAAGGTGATACATCCTTAAATGAAGTTATTTCTACAGTAGCACAGGCCCCTTGCGCCGTTCCGGTTATTAACGAAAAAAACCGGTATTTGGGCGTGATTTCAAAAGGAATGCTGTTACAAGCGCTGGATAAGGAGACACCAAATGAGTAAGCAAAATCAAGAAACAACAACTAACCAGCAAGATCCATGGGCTGATACTGAAGTCACTGATACACCAACACAAGGTACTGAAAATACACCAGCTGATGATCCATGGGCAGCGACAAGCTCTAGCGAGACAAATACGTCTGCGGATGATCCTTGGGGCAATGCATCAGACACAACAACACCTGCTGATACCAGTTCGAGTGATTGGCTTGATGCCGCCCCAACAGATAGCATCATACCCGACCAGTTTAATATTATGGATCCCTTCCAGCACACGCTGATCCCCCTTGATTCATGGGTTGCACATGCAATTGACTGGGTTGTCCTCAACTTTCGTCCTGTATTCCAAGGAATACGTGCTCCTATTGATTTCATTTTGAGTGGGTTTGAACAATTTCTTACCTCACTCCCGTCCCCCGTTGCCATTATCATTTTCGCGTTACTCGCTTGGCAATTAGCGGGACGTGCAATGGGTGTGGCCACATTTATTTCGATGATAGCCATCGGAGCAATTGGGGCTTGGTCGGAAGCCATGGTGACACTCTCTCTGGTCCTCACGTCTTTACTATTTTGTATTGTGATAGGACTACCGCTAGGTATTTGGCTAGCGCGTAGTGATAGAGCGGCTAAAGTTATTCGCCCATTACTTGATGCGATGCAAACCACACCCGCATTCGTCTATTTAGTCCCGATTGTTATGTTATTTGGTATCGGTAATGTGCCTGGTGTCGTCGTCACCATAATATTTGCTCTACCGCCAATCATTCGTTTGACCATTTTAGGGATCAAACAAGTCCCAGCTGACTTAATTGAAGCCGCTGAATCATTCGGTGCAAGTCCCCGCCAAATGCTATTTAAAGTGCAATTGCCATTGGCGATGCCAACTATTATGGCCGGGGTAAACCAAACCTTGATGTTAGCGCTGTCGATGGTTGTTATCGCATCAATGATCGCCGTCGGGGGCTTAGGCCAAATGGTCTTACGGGGTATTGGTCGCCTTGATATGGGTCTCGCGTCTGTCGGAGGGGTCGGTATTGTTATTCTAGCTATCATTTTAGACCGTTTCACCCAATCTTTGGGGCAAGATACGCGCGGCAAAACATCATGTCGTTGGTATCAAAAAGGCCCTATTGGGTTAGTTATGCGCCCATTTTGTAAAAAAAACCATTAATCAAAATATCCTCCATTCACCTGAGTGCCATTCACGTGGCACCTAACTTGGCTCTTAACTTTAAAGCCAAGCTCGCTGCGAAAAAACAGAGGGAACAATATAATGAAACATAAAATCATTCTTGCATCTGCACTAACAGCTATATTTACCGTCCCATTAGCAAGTGCGAACGACCTTCCGGGCAAAGGGATAAAAATTAACCCTGTACAAAGTACGATCAGTGAGGAAACGTTCCAAACACTGATTGTGGCGAAAGCCCTTGAAGAGCTCGGCTATGATGTTCAGCCTATCAAAGAGGTCGACTATAACGTGGCTTACGCATCTATTGCGAACGGTGATGCGACTTACTTAGCCACCAGCTGGGTTCCTTTACATAATGCGCAATATGACGCCGCTGGCGGTGATAATGTGTTCTATCGTCAAGGCAACTATGTTGTCAATGCGGCTCAAGGCTACCTTATCGACAAAAAAACGGCTGAGAAATACAACATTACCAATGTTGAACAACTCAAAGACCCTAAAATTGCTAAACTCTTCGATTCAAATGGTAATGGTAAAGCGGATTTAACGGGATGTAACCCAGGTTGGGGCTGTGAAGCTGCTATTAATAACCATTTAAAAGCTTATGACCTAGAAAAAACCGTCGACCATAACCAAGGTAACTACGCCGCGATGATGGCGGATACCATTACCCGATATAAAGAAGGTAAGCCTATTTTATATTATACGTGGACGCCTTACTGGATAAGTGATGTCCTCAAGCCGGGTCGTGACGTGGTCTGGTTAGAAGTGCCATTCTCATCAATGCCAAATGGTGAAAAAACAGATACAGCATTACCTAACGGAAAAAACTATGGTTTCCCACCAAATACCATGCATATTGTCGCCAATAAAAAATGGGCAGCGGATAACCCTGCTGCGGCAAAATTATTTGAAGTAATGAAGCTGCCTATTGCCGATATTAATGCGCAGAATTTAAGAATGCATAACGGTGAAGCATCACAATCAGACATTCAGCGCCACACAAATGCTTGGTTCAAAGCTCACCAATCCACTTTTGACGGTTGGGTAAAGGAAGCGCAAGCAGCCGCTAAGTAAGAACAAACAACCCGATTATAACCTTAGCCACCCTAACCGGTGGCTTTTTTGCATCAATGACAAAAAGAAATAAACCAAGGTAATAAATTTTGTTTATAGTAGTCGCCTAGCTAATAATAGGTAATCCTCATGAAACAGACCCAAACCGCAGAGCTAACAACAGGCCTCACTATTTTAATGGCCATTGCCACAGGTCTCGTCGTTGCCAGTAATTACTATGCTCAACCGCTTTTAGACACCATTGCGGGGCAGTTTAATTTAACCACGAATATGGCTGGGTTTATTGTCACCGCGGCCCAACTGGGCTATGCGGCAGGTTTACTTTTTTTAGTCCCGCTGGGAGATTTGTTTGAACGCAAGCGTTTAATTTTAACCATGACCTTTCTTTCGGCATTAGGGTTATTAATTACAGCGCTTTCAAATAATATTTGGCAAATCCTTTTAGGCACTACCCTGACAGGGCTATTTTCGGTTGTTGCACAAGTCCTGATCCCACTCGCTGCGTCTATTGCTAAACCACATAAACGCGGTAAAGCGGTGGGGATGATCATGAGTGGGCTATTACTGGGAATTCTACTTGCAAGAACGGTTTCAGGCGCTGTTGCTATGGTCGGTGGCTGGCGTGCTATCTATTGGGTGGCTTTTGCATTATTAATGCTGTTAATGATTGTTCTAGCAATTAAACTCCCTCGTTACCATCAAAAAACCAACTTAAACTATTTTCAGCTTATTTGCTCTATTGGCCGACTATTTTTTGGGACCCCAGTGCTTGCGGTACGTGCTTCCCTAGGTGCATTATCATTTGCCAACTTTGGTTTATTATGGACCGCAATGGCTTTTTTGTTAGCCAGCCCGCCATTCAATTACTCCGAAGGGACTATTGGCTTATTTGGCTTAGTCGGTGCCGCAGGCGCACTGATGGCCTCCCAAGCAGGGCATCTTGTCGATAAAGGTAAAGGAAAAATCATCACAACAATCGGATTGGTTTTATTACTATTGTCCTGGATCCCCATCGGTTTAGCTAAATATTCTCTCGTCGCGTTTATCATCGGGGTTTTGGTGCTAGACCTTGCGGTGCAAGCCGTTCATGTCACGAGCCAGAGTACGTTATATCGTATATTACCTGAAGCGCGTAATCGCCTAACGGCCGGCTATATGACGAGTTATTTCATAGGTGGAGCACTCGGTTCCCTGCTTTCAGGTTATGCCTATGAACATGCAGGTTGGGAAGGCGTAGCAGTTGCAGGAGCAATTTTGACGACCCTAAGTTTAATCATTTGGGCTATTGGCATTCGTTTTGATCCCATCATCACCATAACTGATGACTAGTTATTACTCATACTGGCATCAATGCATTTTGAGAGAACTATTTTTGAGGTCTCATAAGAGGTCTCATAAATAGATAAAAAATCATAATACATTGAAGTTATGTGCCTCAATCTTATCTACCAATATGTTGAAGTAGTAGACCGTTTATCATAGAACCAATAGTTATCAACTGTAATAATAAACAAAGTAAATATTAGTGAATGACACAGTTAAACAAATACAATGACTCTTTAAGAAGGTAGTATAACTGTTAAAATCTCAAATTACTGTTACGTCAAATAATGTTTTAATTATACAAAAATAGGTAGTTATACTTATGATATAAGTGTATCTATCTAAGTTGTAATTATTGGGTAACAAAAAAAATGGTATTGAGTTAATGTCATGTGATTATATATTGTTTCATATGATTGAAATTAGCCTTTAATTAAGTGTTGAATTGGTTATTTCGCAACCAAAAGTGACACTATCAGTATAAAATAGTTAGTACGCTATACTAAAATAGGTAAATTACATTCATAAAATTTATGAATCATGTATCATTATCAAAATAAAATCGGCGATATTAATTAAGTACAATTGCTAATTCTATCTTTTAATATACCATTTAGATGGTTGATGACAGTTGTAATCTTACCAACTGAAACTAATAAGGTATCCCAATAATGGAAAGTTCATTTACACCTACTGAAGAGTTACTCAATACTCGTGTAGAACAGCAAGATTCACGTGAAAGCCCTATTCCGTATCAAGAAATTCTCCTAACACGCCTATGCATGCATGTTCATGGGAAATTACTTGAAGCGCGAAATAATATGTTAAGGTCCCAAGGTATTAATGAAACACTATTTATGGCGCTCATGATCCTTGATACAAAAGACTCCCGCAGTATTCAGCCATCTGAACTCAGTGCTGCCCTTGGTTCCTCACGAACCAATGCGACACGCATTGCAGATGAACTGGAAAAAAATGGTTGGATTGAACGCAAAGAGAGTCACAATGATAGACGTTGCCTTCATCTACACCTCACAGAAAAAGGGACTGAATTTTTAAATGGTCTATTACCACCTCAGCACAGCGCATTAATTGATATTTGGTCTGTTTTAGATATTGATGAAAAACAACAACTTAATACGCTAATGCGTAAATTACTGACAAAACTGGATACTATAAAAGATTGACCATAACTTTTGTAAGGTTAATGTATTTGAGCCATTCTTAAGCTCAACGGTGAAAAAAAACTTTTCAGCCAATAATATATCATTATCCTTTCACCCTTATGCTTTACGATATCCCATCAAACAGCAAAATCATTTGTAGTCTCAGTTTCCAGTGGTTAACACCTAACTACTGGAAACAACCGTGATCCTTATCCATAGAAATGGAGAAATACGAGTATGAGTTCCCCTGAGGAAATGCAACAAACGCAAACTCCCCAACGAAATAAAAAAAGACAACGCAAAAGTGCGCTTATCTTTTTGACACTATTATTTATTATTATAGGCGTTGGCTGGGCGGTCTACTGGTATCTCGTTCTTCGCCACTATGAGTCAACAGACAACGCTTATGTCGCAGGAAATCAAGTACAAATACAATCCCAAGTTTCCGGGAGCGTCATGACGGTCAATGTGGATAATACCGATTTTGTGACAAGTGGCACCGTTTTGGTTGAACTCGACCCACGTGATGCAGAGCTAACTCTAGATAAAGCAAAAACAGAATTAGCAAACAGCGTCCGTCAGACCCGCCAGCACATGGTTAATAGCCGCCAGCTCCAAGCCAATATTCAGGTAAAACGTTCTGAATTAAACCGCTTACAGAATGATTTAAAACGTCGAGAAGTGTTAGGCAGCAGCCATGTTATTGGTAAAGAAGAACTGCAGCACGCTAGAGAAGCCGTTGTCAGTGCTAAAGCGGCATTAGACGTGGCAATAGAACAATATAATGCGAATCAAGCCATCGTTCTAAATACCTCAATTGAAAAACAGCCAGCTGTAGAGCAAGCAGCGACCCAAGTTAGAAATGCTTGGCTGACTTTACAACGAACGAAAATTGTCAGCCCTGTTGATGGCTATGTTTCTCGTCGCAGTGTACAAGTAGGCTCACAAATCACCCCTTCAACACCGTTAATGGCTATTGTCCCTTCCGAGGGGATGTGGATTGATGCGAACTTTAAAGAAACACAACTTGCAGATATGCGTATCGGCCAGCCAGCGAAGGTCACGACTGACTTTTACGGTAAAGATATCGTATTCAGCGGCACTGTTGTGGGACTTGATATGGGAACAGGTAGCGCATTCTCTTTATTACCTGCACAAAATGCCAGTGGTAACTGGATCAAAGTAGTCCAGCGCCTTCCTGTGCGCATTTCCTTAGATAAAACTCAGCTTGAAGAGCATCCACTACGTATCGGTTTATCCACCGAAGTAACAGTTGATACGTTAGATAAAAACGGCAAAGTGCTTTCTAAAGGGATGCGTGATACACCAGCTTACCATACCGCTGCATTAGCTGTGGATATGTCTCCTGCAGACAAAATAGTTACTGAGATAATTAATAATAACCTAGGAAATCAATAGGTGGAGGTGCAATCGTGACGACAGCACCTTTAACGGGATCAAAACTCGCCTGGATGACGATTGCCCTTTCGTTGGCAACATTTATGCAAGTTCTTGATTCCACAATTGCTAACGTAGCTATTCCAACCATTGCTGGAAACTTAGGGGCATCCAACTCACAAGGGACATGGGTAATAACCTCTTTCGGTGTTGCCAATGCCATCTCCATCCCTGTCACTGGTTGGCTAGCGCGTAGGATTGGTGAAGTCAGGCTATTTTTATGGTCTACAGGCTTATTCGCTTTAACTTCATGGCTGTGCGGTATTTCTGGCAGCTTAGAAATGCTGATCTTATTCCGTGTTTTACAAGGTTTAGTTGCAGGGCCGCTCATTCCTTTGTCTCAAAGCTTGCTGCTTAATAATTATCCTCCCGCCAAACGCAACATGGCCCTCGCCCTTTGGTCAATGACTATCGTTATTGCTCCTATTTGCGGACCGATTCTTGGTGGTTATATTAGTGATAACTACCATTGGGGCTGGATATTCTTTATCAATGTGCCATTTAGTATTGCGATTATTTTTGCCATCATGCGTACCTTAAAAGGCCGTGAAACTAAAATATCCATTCAGCGTATTGATACTATTGGTTTGGTACTATTGGTTGTCGGTATTGGTGCTTTACAAATCATGCTTGACCAAGGCAAAGAGTTGGATTGGTTTAACTCGACTGAAATTATCGTCCTAACCGTTATTGCCGTTGTCGCAATTGCCTTTTTAATTGTTTGGGAGCTCACAGACGACCATCCTGTCATCGACTTGTCCCTGTTTAAAGAACGCAACTTTACGATTGGCTGTTTGTCCTTAAGTCTCGCTTACATGCTCTATTTTGGGACGATTGTACTACTGCCGCAATTGCTGCAAGAGGTTTATGGCTATACCGCGACCTGGGCTGGGCTAGCCTCTGCTCCTGTAGGGTTATTACCACTACTGATTACGCCAATTATAGGGCGCTTTGGTAACCGAATTGATATGCGTTATTTAGTTACATTCAGCTTTATTATCTATGCCGTTTGTTACTATTGGCGTGCTTATACTTTCGAACCTGGAATGAGTTTTGCCGAAGCCGCATGGCCACAATTTGTGCAGGGCTTAGCTATCGCTTGTTTCTTTATGCCTTTGACAACCATTACATTATCTGGCCTACCACCAGAAAAAATGGCCTCTGCATCTAGTTTGTCCAACTTTACCCGAACCTTAGCTGGAGCAATTGGGACATCGATTACCACAACTATGTGGACCCAAAGAGAGTCAATGCACCATGAAAACCTTGCTGAGTTTGTTAACCCATACAACCCAAATGCCCAACAGATGTACAGTGAGTTGGCGAAAATTGGTATGAATGATCAGCAAAGTGCAGCCTACCTTGCTAAAACCATTACTGACCAAGGGCTGATTATGTCAGCCAATGAGATATTTTGGCTCTCAGCTGGAATTTTTATCCTACTGATGGTGATTGTCTGGTTCGCTAAGCCACCATTTGGGGCGGGGTCAAAAGACGGTGGCGCTCATTAATGAGCCCATCCCACTAAGTCGTCTTGATGACAGATATCAAAAAGCCATACATAGCAGGAAACACATCCTTTTATGTATGGCTTTAGATATCTTATAACGAAAAAGTATTATTTAACTTGGTTTTGTTGCCACCACTGCGCCAACATAATTCCCGTTGCAACAGACACGTTCAAGCTTTCCACTTTACCTGTTCCACCGATATACAGGCTCATATCACCTTGGTCCCACGTGCTATCACTTAAACCATCACTTTCTTGGCCTAAAACTAATACCATTTTGGCAGGTAACTTCGCTTTTGCGAGATCTTGGCTGCCTTTATGGCTGGAAGTCGTCACAATGGTATAACCCGCTTTGCGGAATTTATCCAAAGTATCCGTTAACCCATCGGCATCAATCGCTTTAATGTGCTCGGCACCACCTTCTGCGGTACGAATTGCCGCACCAGACTCCAGCATGCCAGCATCCTGCAAAATCACACCTTTGATACCAAAGTGCGCACAACTACGCATAATACCGCCCAGATTATGTGGATTTCCCACATCTTCCAGAGCTAAGACGCAGTCATTACCTGTCGCTTGCTGCAAGTAAGCATCTGCACTCATACCACCGCGTTTTTTGATGATAAAACAGACGCCACCATGATGTTCAGTTCCCGATGCTTTCGATAACTCTTCGTCATCGACAACATGGTAAGCTTTGCGATTTGCAGCCATCCATTTTAGCGCATCACGAAAACGCGGCGTGACAGATTGCAAGAACCACGCGCGAACAATCGCATCAGGGCGGTTTTTAAACATGGCTTGGCATGCATTCTCACCATAGATACGGGTTTCTTCTTGGCGCTGCTTACGCAACTGTTCCGGGTCAATTTGACTCTTACCAACAATTCCGCCATGGTCATTCGCTAACTCTTCGCTATCTGGCTTAGAAACAGTGCGCCAAGGTGAACGCTCACGAGGTGCATCATTACGGTTATCGGAGCGACGACCTTCACGACCGCCTTCAGGGCGACTTGAGCGACCACCACGATCTTGGCGAGCACCATCTCGTCTATCGCCACCACGTTTGTCATTACCACGCCTATCGTCACGGCCACCGCCTCGGCGTTTATCATTACCTGTATTGTTGTCCTGCTCTTCACTGCGGACATACATCACTTTTACTTTGCCGTTTTTACCACTAAAATCATTCGAGTCGTTCATCACTATCCCCTACTAAGCTATGGCGCGAAGATTACATGATGTTGCATGGCTACGCTACCGATTCACTCTATTATCTCATCTAAAAGTTATTGAATATACTTCTATCGTATAGAAATCGTTTTGCGTACAATATGCGCCTTCATTTTAGGCCTAAAAATATAACTCAACATGACTCCGAATGCCGTTTATCACCTGCGTCAACAGCGCCTCGCATTATCGACTAAACCGTTTAAAGCGCGGGGCTGCCGAGTAAAACGTTGCCAATATTGCTTGTTACCTATTCCACAGTGCCTGTGCCAAGACACCGTATCGTCACAAGCAAAAAGCCAATTCTGCTTAATTATGTTTGATGGCGAAGTATTCAAGCCAAGTAATACAGGAAAATTGATTGCGGATGTTTTACCCGACACTTTGGCCTTTCAATGGTCAAGAACAGAGCCTAATGCGCAACTACTGGCGGCATTGCAAGACACTACAAGGCAACCTTACCTTATTTTTCCAGAAAGCTACGCTCAAAATGAACGTGTCGTGGTCAATGAACCTACTTTGTCGGATAAACCCGCTTTATTTATTTTACTCGATGGGACCTGGCCAGAAGCACGTAAAATGTTTCGTAAAAGTCCTTATCTTAATGATATTCCAATGCTTTCAATTAATACCAAAGCAAGAACGGATTATTTACTACGTACGCCATCAAGGGAAGAACAACATTGTACCGCTGAGGTAGCTGCTACCGTTTTAGAACTAGCGGGAGATTTAAACGCGTCAAAACAACTATTTAGCCATTTCAATCTTTTCCGTCAAAAATATCTTGAAGGAAAACCACATCACCCTATTGCACAGAAGCTACTTACCGAATCCCACCTCTAACTATTTATTGGTACTGTTTTCCGCTTTCTTTTCGAGCCCAGTACCATTAAATGACAACTTTTAGATCGTCGTGCTAATAAAACGTGAACGTGCTTGTATAAATTAATAAAACTCACCAGATAAACTAGCGCAATCGCAAAGATAAGGCATAGTATTCATAAGTATTACTCAGCCAATTTTTATCTATTGGACGCCTATCTCGTTCAGCAAAGCAAAGGGTTATCAACCATGGGTTTAGTCAGTCAGTTAGAATCTTTATTCCGGCCAAAGTCTATCGTTGTCATTGGAGCATCTGAAAATCCGGGCCGTGCAGGTTCGGTTATGATGAAAAACCTGCTTACCAGTGGCTTTAAAGGCCCTATTCTGCCTGTTAACCCAAACCGAGACTCTGTCCTTGGCGTGCTTGCCTATCCGTCTATAGATAAATTACCGCTCAAACCTGATCTTGCCGTTATCTGCACTCATTACTCACGTAATATCACCTGTTTACAGCAATTAGGGGAAGCAGGCTGTAAGGTGGTGATTATTTTATCGTCCCCTTCAATTCAGTTTAATGAATTAAAAAAAGTCGCACAGCAATATCAAATTCGCTTATTAGGCCCGAATAGCCTAGGTTTTTTAGCCCCTTGGCAGGGATTGAATGCGAGTTTTTCACCAATTCCAATCTTAAAAGGAAAACTCGCTTTTATCTCTCAATCTGCTGCAGTATCAAATACCGTTCTGGATTGGGCAAGGCACCGAGACATCGGTTTTTCTTATTTTATTGCCTTGGGTGATAGCATCGATATTGATATTGACGATTTACTCGATTATTTAGCGCGTGACAGCAAAACCAGTGCCATTTTGTTGTACCTCGAAAGCATTAGTGATGCACGACGCTTCTTGTCGTCATCTCGCAGCGCCTCACGCAATAAACCTATATTGGTGATAAAAAGCGGTCGAACCCGTAAAGCACAAGAGCTTCTGGGCGATAAACCGAGCCTAGATGCCGCTTATGACGCTGCTATCCAGCGTGCAGGGCTACTTCGCGTGCAGGATACTCACGAAATGTTTTCTGCGGTTGAAACATTAAGCTATATGACGCCATTACGTGGTGAGCGTCTTTCAATCATGAGCAATGGCTCTGCCCCTGCCGCGATGGCGCTAGACGAACTTCTCTTGCGTAGTGGCAAACTTGCAACGTTAAGTGTTGAAACAGAAAATGAATTAAGTTCACTGCTACCACTTGATTTATCGACGAAAAACCCGATTGACCTAGGGGATGACTCCACCGTTGAGCGCTATATCAATGTATTGAACAAAATGCTCGACAGCCACGACCATGACGCTTTATTGCTTATCCACACACCCAGTGCGATAACTGAAAGCAAAACCATGGCAGAAAAAATCATTAAAACCATAAAGCAACATCCACGCGGAAAATGGCTAACTATCTTAACCAACTGGTGTGGAGAATATTCATCTCAAGAATCTCGTCGCCTATTTAGTGAAGCGGGGATCCCAACCTACCGTACTCCAGAAGGGGCAATAACCGCTTACATGCATATGGTGGAATATCGCCGTAACCAAAAACAATTAAAAGAAACGCCAGCCCTTCCAGTAGGTATCACCGCTAATACACAACAGGCTCATGAATATATTCAGCAAGCATTGGAAAATAATAAGTTGCACCTAGATACGCATGAAGTTCAACCTATTTTAAAAGCCTACGGGTTAAATAGTTTACCCACATGGATAGCGCACTCTAGCAATGAAGCCATTGAAATTGCAGAAAAAATTGGTTACCCCGTTGCTTTAAAACTGCGTTCTCCTGATATTGTACACAAGTCAGAAGTACAAGGGGTCATGCTCTATTTGCGCAATGCTAAAGAAGTAGAAGATGCCGCCAAAGCGATTATGGAGCGTGTTTCAACAAATTTCCCTAATGCACGAATTGAAGGGCTATTAGTCCAAAGTATGGCTAATCGAGCAGGTGCCCAAGAACTCAGAATTGCTGTTGAGCTAGACCCTGTTTTTGGTCCTCTCATCATGCTAGGAGAAGGTGGTATTGAGTGGCAACAAGAGAGCCAAGCTGCCGTCGCTCTTCCACCACTGAATATGGCTTTAGCTCGCTACCTCGTTATTAATGCTATCAAAAGTTATAAAATCAAATCTCGAAGCGCTTTAGAACCCTTAAATATTATAGGGCTATCAGCTTTATTAGTGCGAGTTTCAAATTTAATTATAGATTGCCCAAATATTACAAGGTTAGACATCCACCCATTGCTCGCTTCAGGAGATGAATTTACTTTACTTGATGTCTCAATGACATTAAGCCCAACAGATGATGCGACCACATCAAGGCTAGCGATCCGCCCTTACCCTAGTGAACTAGAAGAAACAATCCATTTAAAAGAAGATCTTACGTGCTTGCTACGTCCGATCCTTCCTGAAGATGAACCATTGCTAAAATCCTTTATAGAACAAGTGACAAAAGAGGATCTTTATTATCGCTATTTTAGCGAGATCAGCGAATTCACCCACGATGACCTCGCCAATATGATACAAATTGATTATGACCGAGAAATGGCTTTCGTTGCGGTAAAAAACCCAAATACTACGCCTGAAATTATTGGCGTCACGCAAGCAATGGCTGATCCTGATAACCAAGAAGCCGAATTTGCAGTACTGGTTCGCTCCGATATGAAGGGGCAAACGCTCGGTTATCAACTCATGCAAAAGCTACTTAACTATACTCGGAGCCACGGCATTAAAAAACTAACAGCAATAACCATGCCTGAAAACCGTAATATGATAAGCCTAGCGAAAAAACTGGGCTTTGAGATTGACGTTCAATTTGAAGACGGAGTCGTTAATCTGACACTTCACTTATAGAAATATCTAAGGACACGGCTTAACTTGTATAGTAATTAAACAAGTCGTCAATTTATACTAAATGGTTTAGCTAAATATGCTATCATCCATAGATCATTCGCTTAAAAATGTGCGCAAAGCGAGTTGCTATTAGACTAATAAGAGAAAATTTACACTGTGATGTTGTCAAAATTAAAACAAGCAAAACATCAACAATATTTGTTAAGTTTACCAAAACTCTCTCAAGAAGTTGCTGATGTAAAAACGCTATATAAGACAGAAGATTTTCGTGATGAACTGCTTAAGCAAATCTCTCAAGCTCAAAATACTATCTACATAACGGCTTTGTATTTAGAGAAAGACGATGCAGGCAAAGACGTACTTCATGCTCTATATGCTGCAAAACAAGCTAATACATCATTGGATATCAAAATTCTCGTAGACTGGCACCGTGCTCAACGAGGGCGTATAGGAGTTGCTGCAAATGCAACTAATGCCGATTGGTATTATGATGTTGCTCAGCATTACCCTGATATCGAAATTCCTATCTATGGTATTCCTGTCAATACACGGGAAGCCCTTGGTGTATTACACCTCAAAGGCTTTTTATTTGATGATACCTTGCTATATAGCGGAGCGAGTATTAATGACGTGTATTTACAACGTCATGATAGATACCGTTATGACAGATACCACCTGATTAAAAATGGGCAACTCACTGCATCAATGAAAAAATTTATTGATGCATCATTATTGCCTGCCGAAGCGGTTCATTTGCTCAATACTGAAACTCGTCCTAAAACAGCAGAGTTTAAGCATTTAATCAAACAATTTCGCTTAAGCTTAAGGGGCGCTTCTTACCAATTTACAGGAAATGCATCAAATAACGCATTATCGGTTACCCCTTTTGTCGGGCTTGGTAAGAAAAATGATTTAAACCGAGTCATCACCCACTTAATGGGGTCGACCAGTAATAAATTAACTATCTGTACACCTTATTTTAATCTGCCCGCAGTTTTAGTCCGAATCATCAACAGGTTACTGCGTGATGGTAAAGAGGTCGAAATTATCATTGGTGACAAAACCGCCAATGATTTTTATATCCCCCCCGAAGAACCATTTAAAATTATAGGTGCATTGCCCTATCTTTACGAAATCAATCTGCGTCGCTTTGTCAGCCGCTTACAACGCTTTATTGACAGCCAACAATTAACAGTTAGGCTCTGGAAAGATGGCGATAATACCTATCACTTAAAAGGTATGTGGGTTGATAATCAGTGGCAGTTGATCACTGGTAATAACTTAAACCCTCGCGCATGGGGCTTAGATCTTGAAAATGCAGTATTAATTCACGATCCAAAACAACAATTGCAAGAGCAACGTAGCCACGAACTAGCGTGTATCCGAACGCATACAAAAGTTGTTAGCCATTATCGTGAACTAGACAGCATTCAAACCTATCCAGTTAAAGTGAAGAAATTAATCCGAAGACTACGTCGAATACGAGTCGACCGCTTAATTAGCCGCATTCTTTAGATTTTAAACAACAAGCGTCACACCAGTGGCGCTTTTATTTTGCTACTTTAATTTTCTAGGTATCTCAGCAAATATGTTCAAGTCACTAATCATTAGCTTATTTATGCTCGTTTTGACAGGATGTCAGGGTTTCCATTGGGCTAATGATAATTGGCAAGGCAAAGATAAAGCTCAGCATTTTGCATTTTCAGCGGCTATGGCTGCAGCTGGCAATGCTTATGCAGATAAACAAAACATACAACACCGTGATGCGGCCATATTCGGTATTCTGTTTTCAGTATCTCTTGGCGCAGCAAAAGAGCTTTATGATAGCAGGCCTGCGGGCACCGGTTGGAGTTGGCATGATTTTGTCTATGATGTAGCAGGGTCAATAGCGGGTTACAGTTTATATCAGTCCTTAAAATGACCCGCCTTCTTTTCCCTATCTTTTAAATTCCTATTTTCAATATTTCGCTCACCATCGAAGTATCTATAAATTAAATCCTTATAGTTGAGCTTTATACACTAAGGAGTATTTTATGATTGCCGTCATTTTTGAAGCCACCCCAATACCTGCGCAAAAAGACCGTTATTTCGAATTGGCAGCCAAACTTAAATCTGAACTTATGAATATTGAAGGGTTCATTGCTGTCGAGCGTTTTCAATCTGTCACAACGGAAGGAAAAATCCTCTCACTTTCATGGTGGGAAACAGAGGAAGCTATAAAAAAATGGAAAAACCATTTCATGCATATCAATGCGCAAGTTGAAGGGCAACAAGCCATTTTTTCCCATTATCGAATTCGAATTGCTCATACACTAAAGGATTACTCATTCAATAAAGAGGATAGCTCTGATGTATGACATTCATGTTATTCTTGAAAATCAAGTAGGTGCTCTAGCTCTGTTAGCAACAACATTAGGGAAACATGGTGTTGGTCTTGAAGGCGGTGGCGTTTTTTCTATCGGAGGAAAAAGCCACGCTCACTTTCTTGTTACCCAGCCAGAAAAAGCGCGTAGTGCCTTAGCAACTGTGGGTTTACAGATTGAAAGTACTATACAACCGGTTATCCGCAAATTGAAACAAGAGCGTCCAGGTGAACTCGGCGAAATTGTTTCTCAACTCGCACTTCACCAAATTAATATCTTAGTTCAATATAGCGACCATAATAATAGGCTAATATTAATAACAGACAATGATATGTTAGCCGCTGAAGTGACGAAACAATGGGAAAGCCAACCATGATACCCAGCAAAAATAGCATTCTCATTGAAGAAAAAGAACCATTAGAACAATCCATCGCAAAAGTTGCTTCTGCAATTGCTGATCCTTCAAGGG
The DNA here is from genome assembly GCF_028483405.1 of Providencia sp. PROV076. NCBI lineage: Bacteria > Pseudomonadati > Pseudomonadota > Gammaproteobacteria > Enterobacterales > Morganellaceae > Providencia > Providencia sp. PROV076. The sequence goes on from NZ_JAMPRR010000027.1 coordinate 102,254, forward strand.
TCAGCATTTTGTGTGCATTAATGGATGGCAGAGCATGGACAGCAACAGAATTAAGCGCAGTTGCAGACATAGCGCCATCAACAACAAGTGCACATCTAGCTAAGCTTTTAAATAGCCACTTAATTAGTTGTCTATCTCAAGGAAGGCACCGCTATTATCGACTTGCAGGCTCAGACATTGCCGAATTATTAGAAACATTAATGGGGGTATCTATGAAATTGGAGTATACCCTCCCAATAACAACGCCTATACATCTACGAAAAGCACGCACCTGCTATGACCACTTGGCAGGAGAAATTGCTTGTTAAAATATATGAATTTATGGATAAAAATGGCTGGTTTATGGCTAAAGAGAATAAATTATCCATGATTGGTGCCGAGCAATTCAAAAAATTGGGGATAGATATTGTTCCTCATACAAAACGGAAAATAGCATGTGCTTGTTTAGATTGGAGTGAAAGACGTATGCACTTAGGAGGGCTCGCAGGATCATTACTGCTACAATTCTTTGAAGAAAACAAATGGATAGATAAAACAAAAGGCTATAGAGACGTTACTTTTACTTCCAATGGCAAGAAAGCCTTAAAGCGTATATTTGATATTAATATAGCTTAAATTCTCCCCCCAAATAGTGAACAGTTACTTTCTATCCTAAAACGATTTAATAATATACTTGTAGAACCAATTAAAGCAGACGTAAGACTGTGTTTTCCTCAAATAACGCTTCAAGCCACCTATTATGGCTCATTATCTATAAAACCCAATAATATTAATGATATAAAAAAGCCCCGTGATTTTCATCACGGGGCTTTGATAAGTGGCGGAACGGACGGGACTCGAACCCGCGACCCCCTGCGTGACAGGCAGGTATTCTAACCAACTGAACTACCGCTCCACTTATTCTTTTTGCCTCTCGGCTGCTT
>NZ_JAMPRR010000028.1:0-7052 GCF_028483405.1 Providencia sp. PROV076
GACAGCAATACGACACACTCAGCGGTGTCAGAAGGCGAGATTACAATTCGAGATAAGGGTAATCAGAAACAAGATATCAACGAGTTAAGCCGTGATACAGATAATGCCCATGAGAAGCTCAATACGATTTTTGACAAAGAAAAAGAGCAAAAACGGATAGAAAAAACACAGTTAGTGGGCGAATTAGGTAAGCAGATTACTGATATTGCGGTGACGAATGAGACGATTAAAGCTACGAAGGATGTAGATAGAGAGCACCCTGAGTTGAGTGGCAAGGAAAGAGAAGATGCTATTCAAGCTCAAGTTAACAAATCTGAATGGGGTGTCGGAGGGGATAATCGCCGTATAGTCGAGTCAGGCACCGCTTTGATTCAAGGGCTTATCAGTGGAGATGTGAATAAAGCGGTGGCGAATGCGAGTGCGCCGTACATTGCGAATGAAATCGCCAAAAATATTCCAGAGAAGAACAAAGAAGGACGCATCATTGCCCACGGTATTGCGAATGTTGCATTAGCGTTGGCAAAAGGCGAAAATGCAGGGGCACAATCGCTCGGAGCAATGACAGCGGAAGCGGTTGGAATGTTATCTGAGAAACTGTATAACAAACCAGCTAGCCAACTGACGGAAGACGAAAAAGCGACGGTGAGTGCGTTTGCGAGTCTGGCAGCCGGTATTGCAGGCGGTTTAGTGGGTGGAGATACCTCGAGTGCAGGGAATGCAGCCCAAGCAGGGAAGACGACGGTTGAGAATAACTATCTGAGCTCTCAAAATGTTGTTGATATGATGAGAGAACTTGAAGAAGCAGATAGAACAGGCGCTGATAAAAAAGGGATTTATGCTAAATACGGTAGAATCAGTGAGGACAACAGAAATAAAACCATTGCTGAAGTTAAAGATGGAGATTCGTTTGATGCTATCGGTGCGTGGTCTGATTTAAATGGCGGTATTGATGTTGCTGATGGCCTGAAATGGACTGCCCTTGTTGATGATTTGAGTAGTGAAGACCGTGCTCAACTTGTTAATTTTGTGAAAGCGGAAAATGCCCAAAGTGCTCAAGCGATTTATGACTCACTATCTGTCACAGCTAAAGGTGCATTAATAGCTAAAGAAGCAGGGGAAAATATTGGAATTGGTGGCGCTGTACCGGGTGCTGGAATTTCTGTTGTTGGGATTAAGGGCGGGGGCAGTAAAGGTGGTAAACAAAAAGACTCAGAAAGTAGTTCTCAGTCTCCACAAAATACAGGTAATAATCATCAACGACCCCCTCGAAATACGACTAACCTTGCGGGTGGCCCATTAGAGAATGCTCAACAAGTAAGTGGAAGGTTCCAAATTGAGAATGGACCTAAAAACGGTACTGTATATCGAGCTGATAACCAAGGAAATATTACAAGCTATGCGACTTATGATTCTAACGGTATGATTTTGAAACGGGTTGATGTCACTGGTGCTGCACACGGAGGTGTTTCGACTCCTCATGTTATAGAGTATGGGCGTAATGTATTACCTAATGGGCGAGTAAGGGTTCAGTCTCCATCAACTAAAGCGTTACCCCGACCAGTTCGTGAGGATGAAATTCCATGAAAAAAATTATATTAATTGAAGAGCCACATGATTTAACTCGTTATGAACTATGGAAAAATAACTGGGGCTCTCCAAACGATATGACGATTAATGACTATATTAGTGATTGTTGTCATCCAGAAGATGTACTTTGTAGTGTGAAATTATTGATACCTGAGTTCGTTGATATAGATGGTTGCATATTATTAAGTGATAGGTATGAAGAAAGTAACTTTAATGAGTGGAAAAAACAATTTGGAACGAATCGTTCTGCAATAGAAAAAATGTTAAATCATGTACACTTATATGACCTATTCACAGGCAATTTAGATAATACATCTGACTCAATTTTCTTGCAGTTATGCCAAGTTATGAAGTGTTCTTGGGAAATGTCCCTTAAAAAAGCATTTCCAACAAAAGAATTTTTAGTAGATTTTCATAATTTAGAATCTGATTATGGGCCATCTCTAACTTTTTATCAAAAAGATAGGTAGTGAGCTCTAATTTCTAAAACCTACTACCTTTGATATGTATCGATAGAGTCAATCCCCCTCAGCCAGCCAGATGATCAACTGTCCGGCTTGGCGAGTGAGGGTATAGTGGCTGCCTACCTCAAACCCCAACTCATTCAGCCACTTACCGCTTAAGGTGAGTTGCGGGCTGGGGTTGGGTTTACCGCGGTTCGGGGCGTAACCCACTGTATATTGTCTGGTTTTGACCACTTCTTCTTTAGCCGTCGGTGTTTTTACACTACAATCGCGCTTAGCCATGGTGACTACCTCGTATAGTTGCTGTGGTTAGCGGTTAATGCAGGCTGCAACCTATATTAGCCGCGCTAAAAATCTAGTTAATTACTTTTTGTTGTCCAGCGCTTCGCATCATGCTTATGTAAGATGCTGTTGATCACGGTCTCAATCGCTTCTCTCTCTTTCTCATCGAGTTGTGAAATCGCTTCAAACTGTCGCTTATTAATGCAGGCAAAGGCGGTTTTGATATCACCGTCGGTAATCATACGCAACTCGATGGGGCGGTGATTAGCAGCACTGCGGACGCTGAAAAGAACAAGTTGGATACGGGCACACTGGGCTTTGGGGATATCAAAAATAAAGCTGAGTACAAGGTGGATAGCCAAAGTGGCGGCTTTAGCACAGGGGGATCTCCATTTGCAGACCAGCTTGCGGATAATGCCGCAGGCTCCTTGCTGACTAATGTGAATAACAAAGGGAAAGACAGCAATACGACACACTCAGCGGTGTCAGAAGGTGAGATTACAATTCGAGATAAGGATAATCAGAAACAAGATATCAACGAGTTAAGCCGTGATACAGATAATGCCCATGAGAAGCTCAATACGATTTTTGACAAAGAAAAAGAGCAAAAACGGATAGAAAAAACGCAGTTAGTGGGCGAATTAGGTAAGCAGATTACTGATATTGCGGTGACGAATGAGACGATTAAAGCTACGAAGGATGTAGATAGAGAGCACCCTGAGCTGAGTAGCAAGGAAAGAGAAGATGCTATTCAAGCTCAAGTTAACAAATCTGAATGGGGTGTCGGAGGGGACAATCGCCGTATAGTCGAGTCAGGCACCGCTTTGATTCAAGGGCTTATCAGTGGAGATGTGAATAAAGCGGTAGCGAATGCGAGTGCGCCGTATATTGCGAACTACATCGGTCAACATATCGAAGATGATAAAGGGAAAATAGCCGCACACGGTATTGCGAATGTTGCATTAGCGCTGGCAAAAGGTGAAAATGCGGGGGCACAATCGCTCGGTGCAATGACAGCGGAAGCGGTTGGAATGTTATCTGAGAAACTGTATAACAAACCAGCTAGCCAGCTGACGGAAGATGAAAAAGCGACAGTCAGTGCATTTGCGAGTCTGGCAGCGGGTATTGCAGGCGGTTTAGTGGGTGGAGATACCTCGAGTGCAGGGAATGCAGCCCAAGCAGGGAAGACGACGGTTGAGAATAATGCATTGAGTGAGATAGTTGACCAGTTAGTTACTGGAAAATCCCAAGAAGAAAAATACGAAGATGCGAAGAAACAACTAAAACAACTAACTGATGAATTTAAACAGAAAAACTGTGCCGAGCTTAATGCAGATGCGTGCTCAGCTAAAATGGATGAGCATCGTGATGAGTTACTTAAAGGTGCAACTGACTTCGGTATTGATTTTGTACCAATTATTGGCGATATCAAAGGTTTTGCAGAAGCTGAAAGTGCAATAGATTATTTGGCCGCAACTGTCGCTTTGATACCTGTACTAGGAGATGGCGCAGGTAAATATATCAAACTTGCGGATAAAGCTTTAAAAGAAGGGGATATTGCTGAAGCTTCAAGGCTGATTAATAAGGCAAGTGATGAAATACAGGCAGTTAAGGCGCTGGATGTAGGTTCCTATAAAGAACTAAAGGCTCGCTCTAAGATCGGTGATAATTTAGAACATGACCATATTCCATTATTTGCAGCGTTGAAGAAAGCTAAAGAAAATGAACTTGGTAGACCTCTTACTAAGGAAGAATCAAATAAGCTATTTAATAATTCTACGGTTGTTGAAGTTCCTAAAGATGTGCATGCCGCTGGCCCTACATATAAAGGAAAAAATTCAGCGACTCAAGTAAATAAAGATGCAGCAGACCTTTGTGGCGCACAATGCCGTGATACTGAGGCGCTAAGAAAAAATATGTTAGATCGTGGTTATGATCCTGAATTAGTCGATGATGCAATTAAAAATATAATAGAACGAAATAGAGATAAAGGAGTTATTAAATGATGATTCAGTGGGCTGAATTTATCAGTGCTCTCGGTAAGCCAGAGAACTCGCAAGAGGTTAAGTGGCTTTGTTTATCTATAAATGAAGTTGCAGACGTATCATCCGATCCAACCGAATATAATGATCCTATTGGCAGGACAACATATTACAGCTTCAAACATTCAGGGATAGAAATAGGATTTCGACAAAACGTATTAAGCCATGTACATTTTTATTTAAACGATGATGAAGGTTACAAAATATACAAAGGTAAGTTGATATATGATATATGCGTAGGGTGGAATAAAGATAATACGCTGAAAGTATTAGGAAAGCCTTCTCTGCAAGGTGGCGGAAATATGGATATGCTTCTTGGCTACATTAATAGCTGGGTTAAGTATAAATTTGATTATTATGATTTGAATTTTCAATTCAAACAGGATGGTTCTTTATCTCGTTGTAGCTTGATATCTAAATAAAAGACCCCAGCCTCACACTGGGATCTCCTTAGTTGCCTCACTCCCCCTCAGCCAACCGGATAATCAACTGTCCGGCTTGGAGAGTGAAGGTGTAGTGACTGCCTACCTCAAACCCCAACTCATTCAACCACTTACCGCTCAAGGTGAGTTGCGGGCTGGGGTTGGGTTTACCTCGGTTGGGGGCGTAACCCACTGTATATTGTCTGGTTTTGAGTACTTCTTCTTTAGCCGTCGGTGTTTTACTTTACAACAAAGTTCTGTGAAAACATGCTCTACAAAAACCAAAACGCACGTCGGGGCAAGCAACTCCAAACGTGAAAATGCACTAGGGACATTAACTCATAACTCACTGAGTGTACTAGGAAAAAATGGTTTTATCCGGCTAAGTTGCAATGGAATGAGTTGTTGTTGAGAATAACCTTTTGAGTCCAGATGATAACGATAAAAGAGATAAAGCACTCGAAGATCAAAAAGCTGGAAAAAACCTTAAAGAAGCTTCTCAAAATATTATCTATTTAACAGATAAAGATAATTATACCGACAAATTACTCTATCAATATGGTCAAGGTACGCTAGATAAAGCAGGCGAAGCCGCATTAACTGAATACCTTAATGCGTATGCTACACAGTTGCAATTGAGGGGAATGAGTGAAGCGGATGCACTCAAGGCTGTAGAACAGATATTGAGGTATCCAAGTAGTGCAACACCTGATTTGTCTGCTGAATACAATAAAGCGTTAGGACAACTCAGCACTGAAGAAAGACATGCATGGCAAGCGATGATTGGTACTGATGCGTTATTAGCTGGGCCGGGACGAGCCAGCCAATTAATGCGGTTAGCGTTGATTTCAGGCGGTTCTTATCAGACTGGAACTGGTCTTGCTCAAATTGCAGATGGTAAAATCGCTGACGGTCTAATCAATGTTGGTCTTGGTGGGCTGGCTGTATCAGGCGGCTACTTAGGAAATAAAGTTACTACAGGTAAGCCGAGTGGTGGGATTGTCTCTCCTGAAAGTAATGTATGGTAAACAGGGACAATCGGCAATGTAATAACTAAATCTGATGGTTTATTGACAGGGCACGTTACAAAAGTCACTCCTCAAATGACAAAAGAAAATATTCGTTCACTTAATCGTGAAAATGAGAGTGCTCAAATATTATCTAAATCAGGTTTTCATGTAGAACAAAACCCGGCCGTTTTAGGAAATAAAGACCCAGACTATCGCATTAATGGGGAAATTTTTGATAACTATGCACCTAAGTCAAGTAGTGTGCGAAATATATGGTCTGAGGTAAAAGGAAAAATAGACAAAGGACAAACTAACAATGTAGTTATTAATATGTCCGATACTAAAGTTTCTGTTCCTGAGTTACAACAGCAGCTTACTAAATGGCCAATTATGGGGTTGGATAAAGTGATTATTATTGATAAATCTGGGAATGCTGTTAGAGTGAAATGAGGGAGATATGTCTATAGATTTAAGATGTTACACGACTTTATCGGTCGATGAGTTACAAAAAAAACTGGATGTATTTTTGACTAAATACCCAGAAATTTTCCCAAAGCACTATATTTTATATAGAGCAAGAGAATTAGGACCATTTGACAAAGAAATTTCAAATGAATACGGTTTAGATCCTGAGTCTTATTTCTATATTAGTGTATCGAATAAATTACTTGAAATATGTACAAATGAAATTGCTCACCTAGTTAAAGAAGAGTTAGGGAAAGATAGGGTTATAGTCCTTCATAATGGTGAAGATCTAATATGAGATATGATCCCAGTTCAATACTGGGATCTCTTTAGCGGCTTTACTTCCCCTCAGCCAACCGGATAATCAGCTGTCCGGCTTGGCGAGTAAGGGTGTAGTGACTGCCCACCTCAAACCCCGTCTCTTTCAGCCACTTACCGCTTAAAGTCAGTTGTGGGCTGGGGTTGGGTTTACCTCGGTTTGGGACGTAACCCACTGTATATTGTCTGGTTTTGACCACTTCTTCTTTAGCCGTCGGTATTTTTACACAACAATCGCGCTTAGCCATGGTGACTACCTCGTATAGTTGTTGTGGTTAGCGGTGTTGGCAGGTTGCACCCTGTATTAGCCGCGCTAAAAGCTAGTTAATTACTTTTTGTTGTCCAGCGCTTCGCATCATGCATATGTAAGATGCTGTTGATCACGGTCTCAATCGCTTCTCTCTCTTTCTCATCGAGTTGTGAAATCGCTTCAAACTGGCGCTTATTAATGCAGGCAAAGGC